>NZ_CAKAKL010000002.1:1522152-1842870 GCF_916619195.1 Inquilinus sp. Marseille-Q2685 | reverse complement strand
AATGGCAGGCGGGCGTGGGCGGTCGGTGGGTCAGCCGCCGCCGGGCTTGAGCAGCCAGGGGGCGCGGTCGAGGCGTTCACCGGTCTCGATGTCGTACCAGCCCTGGACCGGGACCTTGTCGCTTTCGTCGAGATGCCAGTAGCGGGCGGTGTCCGGGCCTTCCTCCGGCCACCAGGGGGCGGGGGGCTTGTCCTCTCCGTCCTTGGGCTTCCTCCGCCGTCCGAACCAGTCGGCGCCGGAATAGTCCGGGTCGATCCAGGCCGGGTCGGGGCGGATGCCCATGTCGCGGCAGAGGTGGAAGACGATCTCCTCCAGCGCATGCCCGGAAAGGGAGAGGTCGGCGTCGATCCCCGGATCGTCGACCAGCCGCCGCCACATCGCGGCGATCTGGGCCTCACAGGTCTCGGCGTCGAGATCGCGGTTGGCGGCGACCGAGCAGGCGACGGCGCGGGCCACCCGGAAACGGCGGGTCTCCTTGGCCGCGGCGCTGTCGCGGGCGTGAGCGGCGGCCTTCTCCGCCATCTCCTGGCGCTTGCGGGCGAGGTGGAGCTTGAGCGCCAGCATGTGGCGGACGGCACGGCCGGCGCGGTCGAAGGCCAGCCCATACTCCTTGGCCCTGGCGGCGTCGTCGGCCTGGACGGCGGCCATGGTGGCCCGGTGCATCGCCTCCGCCTGCTCCATTGCCATCTCGGCCAGCCGGTCGAGCATGCGCGCGGCCTGCTCCGCATCGGCCTGGTTGAGGCCCGGTGCGGCGGCAGGTTGCGGGGAGACGGAGCGCGGCTTGTCCATAGAACATATCATGAACTGGGCGCGACCGGTTAAGCAATGAACATTGCGTTACCAGCCGATGGTGGGCACGGATGCCCAGTCGGTTATTGCCAGGCGCGCCTTGGCAGGGGCGACCGTCGCCTTTGAGCGGAAAGCGGATGTGAGAACGCACGACGCCGCCCTGCCGCTTGGCCGCTTAGGGTGATATGCGGCCATCGCGCCGGGCTCCCGCGAGCGGACATAGCCAGATTCGACCCTTTCCGGCCCTAGCCGTCACCCGCTATCGTTGCAGAGCAATGACCAAGTATATCGAGATCAGCCGGTTCGAGAGTCCAGATGGGCGAGCGGCCTTGACCATAGAGCAAGGTGATCACGGCTTGTGGCGGTTCGTCCAATGGAAGCTATACGACCCCGCGCCGGACACCCCTGAACTCAGCCAAGTCGTCTGGGTGCCCTCGAAATGGTCTGGGCTCTACGCAGGCAAATCTGAGGCGGAAGCGGGGGCCTTTGATGAGGTGTCCTGGCGATCCGCTTTCTCATCTCGATAGTGACTGCTTTCCGCCCTTCCCGGTCGGCCAAGCCAACCGGAGGGCACCCGAAAGGCGATTATCGCACCGGGCTCCGGGAAGCGGACATGACCCGATTCGACCCTTTGCGGACGCCGGGGGAGCTAAAACACGAATTGCTGCCAACGCTTGTTCCGCCATCATCGAAAGCCGCTTTTCGATTAAAACGAGTGGCCTGCACTCAAACAACGCAGAATCTATTTTACTTTAAATATGCAGGATGGGAATATCATCCCGTCCAAATATCTACTCATAGATGAGGGCAAAGAATGAGATCAATTTCATGTGCCATCGCTTCGTTGGCGGTCCTTACTTTTTGCGCAACGCCTGCATGGTCTCTCCCGTCACAGGTCGTCACTTCCTCCGTTGATGTAAAGGCAGGACAATGGGTCGAGAAGACCGTACAATGTCCGGCCGGCATGTCGGTACTTGGTGGAGGATATGATTTCAGTCCAGCCAGCATCGATGTTGGCGGCATTACGTGCGGGAATAATCTTTGTAAGTTACCTCTTCCGAGAATTTACATTCAAGCGTCCTATCCATCAAGCAATACAATTTGGCGAGTGGCTGGGGAAGCTAAGGGGGATACGCGATTGACAGTATTTGCAACCTGCTCAGCGCCGTAATTTATTTCAATTTAACATCGAAGGGTGAGCGGATCGCAAATCTGTTCACCCTTCATCATGAAGCCTAACTCGACCTCCTCCACGGAGTTAGGCAACTTAGGTAATCTGGTGGTCGCTTCCGCTTTCCGCCCATCTCAGCCGGCCAGGCTGAACCGAGGTCGCCCAAAAGCGGCCGTAGCGCTCGGCGCCAGCAGCGCCGGGCTGACGCGTCACGCCCCGATCGGCACCTTGGTCTCGTATTTCACCCGCGAGAGGTTGAAGCTGGTGCGGAAGCGCTTGATGTTGTGCTCGTTCGCCAGGACGCGGCGGCAGAACAGGTTGTAGGCCTCCATGTCGCGGCAGGTGACGACCAGCAGGTAGTCGATCTCGCCGGACACGAAATAGCATTGCTGCACCTCGGGCTCGGCCGCGATCTTGCGCTCGAAGGCCGCCAGCACGTCCTCGCGCTGGCGGTCCAGCTCGACCCCGACGAAGGCGACAATGGTCTGGCCGACCTTCTCCGGGTCGACCAGCGCCACGTCGCGCACCACCACCCGCTCCTGGCGCAGCCGGCGCACCCGCTTCAGGCAGGCCGGCGGCGACAGGCCGACCCGCTCCGCCAGGGCCAGGTTGGTGACCTGGTTGTCCTCCTGCAGCGCGTCGAGGATGCGCCGGTCGATGGCGTCGAGCTCGACCGGGGCCGGACGGTTCGGGCTTTTCATGGATTTCCTCAAAGCGGCGTCGAGGCATTCCACAACGGAAATTCCGGTCATGCAAATCGAAATCCGTTGCCGATGATTTCGTCATAGCCTCGTTCCATCAAACAGGAGGCAGCCATGGACTCGACCAATCTGTCGAACCGCATCGAGGTGCACGACCGGGAGGCGCTGGCGGCGGCCCGCGCCGTGCTCGACGCCTGTGCCGACCCGTCGGCGATGGGCGAGGCGGTAAAGGCGGCGGTCGGGCGCAACGCGCAGTGGCGCGGCGAGGACTGCATCAACCTGCTGGCCCCCGAGGCACCGACCAGCCCCGGCGTGCGGGCGCTGCTGGCGGCCGAGATCGGCACGCGCGCGGCGGAGGGCCATATCGGCCGGGTCAACCGCTGGTTCGCCGGCACCCGCCATATCGACGAGGTCGAGGCGCTGTGCGTCGAGCTGCTGAAGCGGCATTTCCGATGCAACTACGCCGACCACCGGCTGTGCGCCTCGATGATCGGCAACGCCGTCGTCTACACCGCGCTGACCGCGCCGGGCGACGTGGTGATGACCGCGGCGCAGCCCACCGGCGGCCATTCCTCGAACCGGCACGACGGCCCGGCCGGCGCCATGGGCCGCACCATCGTCGACTTGCCCATGGACCCGGAGGAGCTGGTGGTCGACCTCGACCTGTTCCGCCGGGCGGCGCCGCTGGCCCGGCCGAAGCTGGTCGCGCTGGGCCTGTCGATGACGCTGTTCCCGCAGCCGGTGGCGGCGATGCGCGAGGTGATCGCGGAGTGGGGCGGCCGCTTCTTCTTCGACGCGGCGCATCAGCTGGGGCTGATCGGCGGCGGCCAGTTCCAGGACCCGCTGAAGGAGGGCGCGGACATCGTCACCGGCTCGGCCGGCAAGACCTTCGCCGGGCCGCAATCCGGCATCCTCCTGTGGGACGACCCGGCGATCACCGAGGCGGTGACGACGGCGGTCTTCCCGGTCTGGGCGGCGACGCATCAGGTCAACCGGGTGGCGGCGCTGGCCCTGGCGACGGCGGAGGCGATCGCCTTCGGCGCCGAATTGCAGGCCCAGATCGTCGCCAACGCCCGGGCCCTGGCGCGGGCGCTGCAGGAGCGCGGCGTGCCGATGCTGGGCGCGCGCAAGGGCTTCACCACCACGCATCAGGCCATCGCCGACGCCCGGAATTTCGGGCGCGGCCTGGCGGCGGCGCAGACGCTGGAGCGCGCCAACCTGATCGTGAACAAGAACCTGCTGCCGGCCGACCGCAAGGAGGACTGGGACTATCCCGGCGGGCTGCGCATCGGCACCATCGAGGTCACCCGGTTCGGCATGCGCGAGCGCGAGATGGAGGCGATCGCCGAGCTGATCGCCCGGGTACTGGTGCGCGGCGAGCCGCCCGAAGCGGTGCGGCCCGACGCGGTGGCGCTGCGGCACAGCTTCCCGACGCTGTACTACTGCTTCGAGAACGGGCTCCCTCCGGGTTAGGTCCGGATCGGTCAAGGCCGGGTGTTTTGCCTCTCCCGCTTGCGGGAGAGGTCGGAGACGCGAAGCGGCTCCGGGTGAGGGGGGGCGAGGCCGGGACCAACCCTCACCCGGCCGTCCTGCGGACGTCCGACCTCTCCCGCCAGGCGGGAGAGGCAATCTGCTCCCGCATTGGAGGAGTCAGCCGGTGCTGCGCCGCGCCCGGGGGTGGGCGTCGGCGTAGACGGTCATCAGCCGCTCGGTGTCGATCCCGGTGTAGCGCTGGGTGGTCGACAGGGCGGCGTGGCCCAGGAGCTCCTGGATCGTGCGCAGGTCGCCGCCGCCGGCCAGAAGATGGGTGGCGAAGCTGTGCCTGAGCGCATGCGGCGTCGCCGAATCGGGCAGGCCCAGCACGGCGCGCAGCTGGCGCATCTGCCGCTCGGCCACGCCGGGGTTCAGCGGGCCGCCGCGGGCGCCCAGGAACAGCGGCCCCGCGGCCGCGAGCGGGAAGGGGCAGGCGGCGATATAGGCATCGACCGCCTCGCGCACCGCCGGCAGCACCGGCACCATGCGCTGCTTGCGGCCCTTGCCGGTGACCACCAGCGTGTCTCCCTTCGGGGCCTCGCGCCGGGTCAGCCCCAGCGCCTCGCCCAGGCGCAGGCCGCAGCCATAGAGCAGGAAGAGGAGGGCGCGGTCGCGCAGCCCGATCCACGCCTCCTTGCTCAGGGTCTCCACGGTGTCGACCGCGGCCAGCGCGTCGGTCACGGCCAGGGGGCGGGGCAGGCGCTTCGGCAGCTTGGGGTTGCGCAAGCTGCCGATCGCCGCGTTGTGCAGCACCCCGGCGCGGTCGAGATGGGTCAGGAAGTTGCGCAGGCCGGACAGGCCGCGCGCCCGGGTGGCCGCGCCGGCCCCGCCGGCGGCCCGGCGCGACTGGTAGGCGCGCAGGTCGGAGAGCGCGGCGGCCGACAGGTCGTTCAGGCTGGGCGGCCGGCCCAGATGCTCGGCCAGGAAGCCGACGAAGCGGCCGACATCGCCGAGATAGGCACGCAGCGTGTGCGGCGACACCCGCTTCTCGTCCTCCAGCCAGACCCGCCAGCGGCCGGCGGCGTCGCGCAGATCCGCCGCCGCCGGCCAGCCGGCCATGGAGTCCTGAAAGGAAGTGGCAGCTTCCTCTTCTGTCATTGCCGGGCTTGACCCGGCAATCCAGAGAGCTTCGAGACCTTCTGGATGCCCGGGTCAAGCCCGGGCATGACAGTGAGAAGAAGCACGGTGCTGGTCTCGAATGGACGCGGTGCGCCCACCGCCCCTAATCCTGCCCGGGGCCGGTCAGCCAGGAGCGGATGCAGCGCTCCAGCACCCGGCCGAGGAAGCCGACCAGCTCGGTCCGCATGCCGGGATGGAACATCTCCGGGTCGCGGCTGCCGAGGGCCAGCACGCAGGGCGGCACCTCCGGCGACACGTTCAGGCGGATCAGCGCCTGGCTGCGCACCAGCCCGGCCCCGGCGCCGAACAGCGCCTCCTCGCCGGCGATGTCCGATTCGAGCATCAGCTCCTGCCCGCCCATGCGGCGGCCGACCTCGCCCGGCCCGAGGATGCGGACCTCGGCGCTGTGCGGCGGCGATTCCTCGCCCTCCGTCGCCTCGACCAGCAGCGTGACCACGTCGAGGTCGAGCAGCACCGCGAGGTCGGTCGACACCGTGTGGATCAGCTGCTCGAAGCTCTCGGCGTCGAGCAGGAACAGGATCGCGGCATGCACCCGGTTCTGGGTGTTGTGGTTGGCGCGGCTGGCGCCGATGAAGGCGCGCTGCTGCTCCTTCAGCCGGTCGACCTGGCCGCGCAGCCTCTCGGCCTGATAGCCCTGCAGGTCGATCACCCCTTCGCCGCGGTCGCGCGGCGGCAGGGCCAGCCGGGCTAGCAGATCCGGGTGCTGGACCAGGAAGTCCGGATGGGCCAGCAGCCAGGCCGAGACGTCCGCCGCGGTGATCGCGGGAGCGTCCGGCCGCTTCACTTCCTGTGCCAACGGGCCGCCCTCACGCCGCCGACTTCTGCTGCTTCAGGGCCGCGAGCTCGCTGTCATCGAGGATGCTCTGGCCGGTCTTCTGCCAGTCGGCCACGAAGGCGGACAGGCCCTTGTCGGTCAGCGGGTGGCTGAACAGGGCGCGCAGCGCCGCCGGCGGCAGGGTGCCGACATGGGCGCCGAGCTTGGCGGCCTCGATCACATGCCGCGGGCCGCGGATCGACGCCACCAGAACCTGGGTCTTGATGTCCGGATACTGGCGGTAGATCTGGACGATATCGGCGATGAGATTCATGCCGTCCTCGCCGACGTCGTCGAGCCGGCCGACGAAGGGCGAGATGAAGGTCGCGCCGGCCTTGGCGGCCAGGATCGCCTGGCCGGCCGAGAAGCACAGCGTGACGTTGACCATGGTGCCGGCGTCGGACAAGGTGCGGCAGACCTTGAGCCCGGCGGGCGTCAGCGGCACCTTGACCGCGATGTTCTTCGCGATCTTGGCGAGCTTGCGGCCTTCGGCCAGCATGGTGTCGAAATCGGTCGCGGCGACCTCGGCCGAGACCGGCCCCTTCACCACCTCGCAGATCTGCGGGATCAGGTCCAGGAACTTGGCCCCGGACTTGGCGATCAGGGAGGGGTTGGTGGTCACCCCATCGACCAGGCCGGTGGAGGCCAGGTCACGGATTTCGTTGAAGTCGGCGGTATCGATGAAGAACTTCATGGGCCTCGTTCCAATGGCCAGCGGTCGCTTCGGGCCGATGCGCGGCACCGGTGTCGGCCCGCGGGAGCAAGTCTAGCCCATGGCGGAGTCCGAGGCCACAGCAGCGACGCCGGTCGGGGAGGAGAGTGGCGCGATCGCCACGGTCCGGGTGCTGCTGCCGCTGCCATTGGCAGAAGCTTACGACTACGCGGTGCCGGAGGGCATGGATCTTGCGCCCGGCAGCTATGTGGAGGTGCCGCTCGGCCGCCTCAGGCGGATCGGCGTGGTCTGGGGGCCGGGCACCGGCCAGGTCGCCCGGTCGCGGCTGAAGCCGGTGCTGCACCGCTTCGATCTGCCGCCGCTGCCGGAGGTGGCGCGCAGCTTCGTCGACCGCGTGGCCCGCTACACCCTGTCGCCCCCCGGCGCGGTGCTGCGCATGACCCTGTCCTCGACCGGGGCGCTGGAGCCGCCGAAGCCGATCACGGCCTATCGCCGGGCGGACATGCCGCCCGAAGGCGTGAAGCTCTGCGCCGCGCGGCGGCGGGTGCTGGACGTGCTGGCGGACGGGCCGCCGCGGCTGCCGGCCGAGCTGGCGCGCGAGGCCGGCTGCGGCGCCGGCGTGATCAAGGGCATGGCCGAGGCCGGGCTGCTGGAGACCGTGCTGCTGCCCGGCTTCGACCCGGTGCCGCAGCCGGACCTGGCCCGGCCGCGGGCGGTGCTGGGCGAGACCCAGCGCGAGGCGGCGGACCGGCTGATCGACGCCGTCGCGGACGGCACCTATTCGACCACGCTGCTCGACGGCGTCACCGGCTCCGGCAAGACCGAGGTGTATTTCGAGGCGGTGGCGGCGGCGCTGGCGGCCGGGCGCCAGGTGCTCGTGCTGCTGCCGGAGATCGCGCTGTCGGCGCATTGGCTCGACCGCTTCGCCGCCCGCTTCGGCGTGCGGCCGACCGAATGGCATTCCGAGCTGAGCTCGACCCAGCGCCGGCGCAGCTGGCGGGCCGTGGCCTTCGGCGAGGCGCGGGTGGTGGTCGGCGCCCGCTCGGCCCTGTTCCTGCCCTATCCCGATCTCGGCCTGATCGTGGTGGACGAGGAGCATGAGAGCGCCTTCAAGCAGGAGGACGGCGTCGTCTACCAGGCCCGCGACATGGCGGTGCTGCGCGGCCATCTCGGCGGCTTCCCGGGGGTGCTGGTCTCGGCCACGCCGTCGCTGGAGACCCTGGCCAATGTCGAGGCCGGGCGCTACGCCGCGCTGCAACTGCCGGACCGGCATGGGGCGGCGCGGCTGCCGGCGGGGGGCGCGATCGACATGCGCCGCGAACCGCCGCCGCGCGGCCGCTTCCTGTCGCCGACCCGGCGCGAGGCGGTGGTCGAGACGCTGCAGGCGGGGGAGCAGGCGATGCTGTTCCTGAACCGCCGCGGCTACGCGCCGCTGACGCTGTGCCGGCATTGCGGCCATCGCCTGGAATGCCCGCATTGCACCGCCTGGCTGGTCGAGCACCGCCTGGCCGGGCGTCTCGAATGCCACCATTGCGGCCACCGCGCGCCGCTGCCCAAGGCCTGCCCGTCCTGCCAGGCCGAGGGCAGCTTCGCCGCCTGCGGCCCGGGAGTGGAGCGGATTGCCGAGGAGGTCGACGCCACCCTGCCGGAAGCGCGCTGGCAGATCGTCGCGTCGGACACCTTCTCCGGCCCGCAGGCGATCGCCGACCTGACCGCGGACCTGGCCAGCGGCGCGGTCAACCTGCTGATCGGCACCCAGATTCTGGCCAAGGGCCATCATTTCCCGGGCCTGACGCTGGTCGGGGTGGTCGACGCCGATCTCGGCCTCGCCGGCGGCGACCTGCGGGCGGCGGAGCGGACCTGGCAGCTGCTGCACCAGGTCGGCGGCCGGGCCGGGCGGGGCGAGAAGCCGGGCCGGGTGCTGCTGCAGAGCTTCATGCCCGACCATCCGGTGATGCAGACCCTGGTGGCCGACGACCGTGACGGCTTCCTGGCATCGGAGGCGGAGGCGCGGCGGTCGCGCGGCCTGCCGCCCTACGGCAAGCTGGTGGCGCTGATCGTCTCCGGCCCCGACCGCGGCGCGGTCGACCGGGTGTCGCAGGATCTCGGCCGCGCCGCGCCGCAGGGCGAGGGGCTGATGGTGCTGGGCCCGGCCGACGCCCCGCTCGCCATGCTGCGCGGCCGCCACCGCCGCCGCCTGCTGCTGAAGGCCGACCGGCGGGTCATGGTGCAGCCGCTGGTGGCGGAATGGGTGTCGCGAGTGCAGGTGCCGGGCACGGTGCGGGTGCAGGTGGATATCGACCCGTACAGCTTCCTTTAAGGGCCGGCCGTGTCACCGCGGCGGTTCGCTCAGCTCCAGCCGGTTGCCGGCCGGGTCGCGGGTGAACAGGCGGCGGTAGCCGACCGGCGGCCGCGGGTCGTGCTCGATCGGCGCCCCGGCGGCGCGCAGCCGGGCCTCGGTGACGTCCAGATCGGCCACGGTCAAGCAGAGATGGCGGTCCGCCGCCAACTGCTCGGCCCGGCCCGGCGTATCCGGCGACAGGTGGATCTCGGCCATGCCGACCCGCAGCCAGGCGCCCTGGCTGCGCCGGCCCTGCGGCTTCGGCAGCGGCTCCAGCCCCAGGGTCTCGACGTAGAAGCGCACCGTCTCGGCCTCCAGCCCGGCCGGGAAGGTCAGGTTCACATGGTGCAGGGCGAGGATGGTCACGAACGCCCCAGCAGCGGGGCGAAGGCCGACAGCACGGCGGCGTAGACGTCGCGCTTGAACGGGACGATCTCGGCCAGCACACGGTCCGGCGCCGACCAGCGCCAGGCGTCGAATTCGGGGTGCTCGGTCTCGAGGTCGATGTCGCGGTCCTCGCCCAGGAAGCGCAGCGCCACCCAGCGCTGCTCCTGGCCGCGGTAGCGCCCGCCCCAGACCTTGCCGACCAGATGGTCCGGCAGGTCGTAGCGCACCGTCTCCGGCGCCTCGGCCAGGAATTCGGCCCGGTCGGTGCCGATCTCCTCCTTCAGCTCGCGGAAGGCGGCCTGCCGCGCCGTCTCGCCCTTGTCGATGCCGCCCTGCGGCATCTGCCAGCCGTCGGGCGTGTCGCGACGGCGCGCCACGAAGACGCGGCCGTCGCGGTCGAGCAGCATGATCCCGACGCAGGGCCGGTAGGGCAGGCCGTCCTTCCGTGTCTCGGGCATGGCGCGGCGGCGGGGCTAGCCCGCCTGCCCCTTCTGGAACAGCGCCAGGCCGCGCAGCAGGTCGAGCGCCCGCGACAGCTGGTAGTCGACATCCGCCGGCTTGTTGGCGTCGGCGGCGCCGTCGGAGGGCGGCGACACCGCCTTGTCCTGGCCCGGGGTGGCCGGCTTGTCGGTCGACGAGGAGCCGCCCGCCGGCGGGGTCGCCGGGGCCTTCTGGTCGGCGCCGTCCTCGCCCGGCACGTTCTGCTTGTTGTCGTTGTTCAGCGCGCCCTTCAGATCGGCCTCACGGTAGCCGCGCATCTGCGCGATCTCCTCGATCCGGGCCTGCTGCACCTCGATGTCCGGGGTGATGCCGAGCTGCTGGATCGACCGGCCGGACGGGGTGTAGTAGCGCGCCGTGGTCAGCCGCATCGCGCCATGGCCCGGCAGCGGGATGATGGTCTGGACCGAGCCCTTGCCGAAGCTCTGCGTCCCCATCAGCACGGCGCGGTGGTGGTCCTGCAGCGCGCCGGCCACGATCTCGGAGGCCGAGGCGGAGCCGCCATTGATCAGCACCACCAGCGGCAGGCCGTCGGCGAGATCGCCCGGGGTGGCGTTGTAGCGCTGCGCCTGGTCGGCCTTGCGCGACCGGGTCGAGACGATCTCGCCCTTGTCGAGGAAGGCGTCGGACACGGCGATCGCCTGGTCCAGGAGGCCGCCCGGGTCGTTGCGCAGGTCGAGGACATAGCCCTGCAGCTTGTCGCCGAGCTTCTTCTTGATGTCGGCGATGCCGCGCTTCAGCCCGTCCTCGGTGCGCTCGGTGAAGCTGGTGATGCGGATGTAGCCGATGTCGCCCTCGGTCCGCCAGCGCACCGATTCCACCGGGATGGTGGCGCGCGCCAGGGTCAGGTCGAAGGGCTCCTGTTCGCCGCGGCGGACGGTGATGGTGATGTTGCTGCCCACCGGGCCGCGCATCTTGTCCACCGCCTCGTTGAGGCTCATGTTGACGATCGGCTTGCCGTCGATGGCGATGATCAGGTCGCCGGCCTGGACCCCGGCCCGGGCGGCGGGGGTGTCGTCGATCGGCGACACCACCTTCACCACCCCGTTCTCCATCGTCACCTCGATGCCGAGGCCGCCGAAGCTGCCCCGGGTCTGGGACTGCATGTCCTGGAACTCGTCGGAGTTCAGGAAGTTGGAATGCGGGTCCAGCGAGGTCAGCATGCCGTTGATCGCGGCCTCGATCAGCTGCTTGTCGCTGACCTGCTCGACATACTCCGCGCGCACCCGCTCGAACACCTCGCCGAACAGGTCGAGCTGCTTGTAGGTGTCGGTGGAGTCGCTGCTCGTCGCGGCCTTGTCGGGCGCCTTGTCCTGCGCCCAGCCCTGGAAGGTCAGGGTATGCCCGCCGACGAAGGCCAGGCCCATCAGGGCCCCGATGGCGACGGCGTTCAGGTGCTTCTTCATGCTTGCCCTCGCTGACGGCCGGGCCGCCAGGCGCTCGAGTCAATCGGCCGACCGGCCGTCTCCGGAACCGGAGGGGCGGCTGGCCAGGGTGGACGCCACCCGATGATATCTGCCGGGTTTCGGCGGGATCAAGTTACCTGACGTCCATCTTTGCGGTTTCGCGTCACCGTGACGCCGCGGTTGCGGCGTTCAGGCGGCGTCGATGAGGCTGCGCCCGGTCATCTCCTCCGGCTGCGCCAGCCCCATCAGCTGCAGCAGGGTCGGCGCCACATCGGCCAGCTTGCCGTCATGCAGGCGGCGGCGCGGTTCCGGGGCGTTGACCAGGATCACCGGCACCTTGTTCAGCGTGTGCGCGGTGTGCGGGCCGCCGGTCTCCGGGTCGCGCATCAGCTCGGCATTGCCGTGGTCGGCGGTGACGATCATGGCGCCGCCCTGGCGCCGGACCGCGGCCTCGACCTTGCCCAGGCAGGCATCGACCGTGGCGCAGGCCTTGATCGCCGCCTCCAGGATGCCGGTGTGGCCGACCATGTCCGGATTGGCGAAATTGACCACCACAAGGTCGTACTTGCCGCTGTCGATCGCCGCCACCAGCTTCTCGCACACCTCCGGCGCCGACATCTCCGGCTGCAGGTCGTAGGTGGCGACCTTGGGGGAGGGGACCAGGATCCGGTCCTCGCCGGGAAACTGCCGCTCCTCGCCGCCGTTGAAGAAGAAGGTGACGTGCGGGTACTTCTCGGTCTCGGCGGTGCGCAGCTGGGTCTTGCCGGCCTCGGCCACCACCTCGCCCAGCCCCTTGTCGATCGACTTCGGCGGGAAGATCGCGGACATCAGGCCGTTCAGCAGGTCGGAATACTCGACCATGCCGCAGGCGTCGGCGAAGCGGACCGGGGTGCGGGCGAAGCCGTCGAAGGCCGGGTCCAGCAGCGCCTGCAGGATCTCGCGCACCCGGTCGGCCCGGAAGTTGGCGCACAGCACGCCGTCGCCGTCCTTCATGCCGGCATAGCCGCCGATCACGCTGGGCAGGATGAACTCGTCGCCGGTGTCGGCGCGATAGGCGGCCTCGACCGCAGCGACCGGGTCCGGCGCCGCCTCGCCCTTGGCTTCGGCGACGGCGCGATAGGCCTTCTCCACGCGCTCCCACCGCTTGTCGCGGTCCATGGCGTAGTAGCGGCCGTCGACCGTGGCGACGCGGGCGTTCGGCAGCCCGTCGATGTCCTTCAGGAAGCGGCGGAGATAGTCGGCGCCGGCACGGGGCGGGGTGTCGCGCCCGTCGGTATAGGCATGGACCGCGACCGGCACGCCGGCCTCGGCGACGATCTTCGCCAGCGCCGCGATCTGGTCCTGATGCGCGTGAACGCCGCCGGGCGACAGCAGCCCCATCAGGTGGCAGGTGCCGCCCGAGGCCTTCAGGGCGTCGATGTGCTTGCGCAGCGCCTTGGCCTTGGCCAGCGAACCGTCGGCGATGGCGTTGAAGATCATCTGCAGGTCCTGGAACACCACCCGGCCGGCGCCGAGATTCATGTGCCCGACCTCGGAATTGCCGATCTGGCCGTGCGGCAGGCCGACGGCCTCCTCGCTGGCCTGCAGGAAGGCGTGCGGTTCCTCGGCCCACAGCCGGTCGAAATTCGGCGTGTCGGCCAGGCGCACGGCGTTGTCCGCCTCCTCCTCGCGCCAGCCCCAGCCGTCGAGGACGCAGAGGACGACGGGACGGGGTGGGGTCGTGGCTGCTGCGCTCATCGCATGTCCTTTCTCGGAATCCGCCCTTCATGTATCGGTTGTTGCGGCCAACGCAAGGGGGGCACCGGTATGGGCGATAGAACGGCACGGATCCGCGACCGCTGGCTGGCGGCGGCGCTGCTCCTGGCCGCGTGCGGCTGGCCGCCGGCCGGCGCAGCGGCCGACGCGGCCGATCCGGTCCAGCAGTGGCAGCAGCTGGTACGCGCCAACATCGTCCGCTATGCCTGCGGTGCCGCTCCACGCGATGCCGGACGGCAGGTCCACTTCGCCTATGCCATGAGTGACGCCCGGCTTCTGGCCCTCACGGCGCTGGCCAAGCGCCAGAATGTGCCGACGAGCGATGCGGGGGTGCTGGCCGATATCGACCGGCGCCGGGCCGAGGAGGAGAAGGCGGCGCGCGATGTGGTCGCGCAGCGCGGCTGCGGCGATCCGCAGATCAGGGAGCTGATCGGCCTCGCCGATCGGGCGTCGAACTGACATGCTCGACCGGATGGCAACCGGTGGCGGCCGTTGGCCTCTGGCGGTCCTGCTCCTGGCCGGCCCGCTGCTCGCCGGCTGCGCCGGCCCCGTGGTCGGCGCCGCCTATGACGCGAAGGACCCGGTCGATCGCTGGCAGGCGGCGCTGCGGGCCAATGCCGCGCGCTATGTCTGCGGCGCGCCGCTGGAGGAGGGGCGCGAGACCCGGCTGGCCGACGCCATGCTCGAAGCCCAGCACCAGGCGGAAGCGGCGCTGGCGCAGCGGGAAGGCACGCAGCTGACCGATCCTGAGGTGCTGGGCGATATCGCCTCCCGCCGCACGCTGCAGGAGCGGGCGGTGCGCGATGCGGTCGCAGAGCGCGGCTGCTCCGATCCGCAGATCATGGATCTGATCGCCCTGGCCGAGCGTTTGTCCGCCGGTCAGGGCTAGACGACGATGACGGAGGAAGCGATGCGCATCACGCGCCTCGGATCGGTCGCGGTGGTGGCGGTTCTCGCCCTCGGGGGCTGCAACGAGCAGGGCTATATCGATCCCGGCTATCCTGGCCCTTCGAGCTACCCCGGCTATTCCAGCTATTCCGGGCCGGGGCGGGTGCCGCAGCAGGCGGGCACTGCCGGCGACGCGCTGCAGCGCTACGACGCCATGGTCCGGGCCGAATCCGCCGCCCGGTCCTGCCGGGGGCGGCTCGACCCGCCGCAGGAGCAGCGCTTCGCGGCCGTGCTGTCGCAGGCGGAATCCGATGCGGCGGGCCAGCTCGCCAGTTCCTCGGGCGCCCCGGGCAACGAGGGCGCGGTGTGGCAGGAGCTCGGCAGCCGGCGCGCGGCGAATGAGCGCGACGCCGCCAGCTTGGCCCGACAGCGCGGCTGCCGCTCCGGCCCCGTCGAGGAGCTGATCGGCGCCTATCGCAACTTCGCGGCGCTGGGCTGACGGTCTCAGGGCCCGAACAGAACCCGGAACATGATGCGCCCGGGGACGGCGAAGGCGACGATCAACGGGATCCCGAGGGCAAAGCAGGCGATGTTCCGCATGATCCTGCGGTGGCGCTCGACATCGTGCCGCCGGGCGGCGGCCACCGCCTGCCACAGGCTGGCCAGGGTGAGCACGGCGAGCAGGTGAAGCCAACTGACTGGCCCGAGATGCGGCGGGACGGGGCGGTCCAGGATGCAGAGGGCGCTGACGCAACCGATGACGAGCGCCGCGACCCAGACCCGGCCCATGGCGCGGTGGCGCGGCGTCCCCTTCGGCAGGATCAGCTGGAGCGGCGCCAGGATGACGGCGATGCAGACCGCGGCGACATGCAGCTGGATGACAAGCGGGGCATCCAGCAGCGGCGCAAGAGACACGACCATTCCCCCTCTTGTCATGCCCGGGCTTGACCCGGGCATCCAGAGACTGTCGACATCTTCTGGATTGCCGGGTCAAGCCCGGCAATGACAGCAGAAGGGATGGGCCTCCAGCTCAAGCCCGGTGGTACGGATGCCCGCTCAGGATGGTCTGGGCGCGGTAGATCTGCTCGGCCAGCATCGCCCGGGCCAGCATGTGCGGCCAGGTGAGACGGCCGAAGGACAGCAGCAGCTCGGCCCGGTCGCGCACCGCGTCGTCATGGCCGTCGGCGCCGCCGATCAGGAAGGCCGCCTCGGCCCGGCCCTCGTCGCGCCAGCGGCCGAGCAGGCGGGCGAAGGCGGCGCTGTCGAGGTCGCGGCCGCGCTCGTCCAGCGCCACCACCGCGGCCCCGGCCGGCACCGCGGCCAGCAGCAGCGCGGCTTCCTCGCGCTTCAGCGCGGCGCCGGACAGGCCCTTGCGGGCCTCGACCTCGCGCAACGTCAGCGGCCAGGCGGACCGGCCGGCATAGTCGTCGAACAGGTCGCGCAACGGCCCCGGGCGGGCGCGGCCGACCGCGGCGATGGTCAGCCGCATTCAGGACCGTCCGGACCGCTCAGGCCGTGCCGGCGATGCGGGTCACCCGCTCGGCGTCGTCGTCCCACATCTTCTCGAGGGCGTAGAAATCGCGCACCTCGGGCCGGAACAGATGGACGACCACGTCGCCGGCGTCGATCAGCACCCAGTCGCCCCGCGCCTGGCCCTCGACCTGGATCGGGCCCGGCGCCAGCGGCTTCAGCTTCTCCAGCAGATGGTCGGCCATGGCGGCGACCTGGCGCGAGGAGCGGCCGGTGGCGATGATCAGGCTGTCGGCGATGGAGGACCGGCCGGTCAGGTCGATCACGACCAGATCTTCGGCCTTGTCGTCGTCGAGCGACGTGAGGGCGGTCTCGAGCAGGGGCCGGGCAAGGCTGGCGGCGAGGCCCGGCGGCAGACGCCCGGCTTCGGCCCGGGGCGTCTCGGTGTTCGGTCGTATGGCGTTCACCTCATGGTTGTGCGGCGGCACGGCGCTGATGCGCCGCGGCGTCGCCAGGGTCGGGGCGAAGCTGCCGCGCGGCCCTCAGCGCCGTGGCCGAGGCCGGGTGACGCTTCGCCAGGAAGAACACCCAGGCCGGTGGGGCCGTTCCGGCCAGCGCCCGGGTGTGATCCTGGTCGATCCGCGCCCGCGCGAACCGCTGCGCCGCCAATCCCGACAACGCTCTTAGAGAATAGGTAGGACGGTCGTAGACGGCAACCGGCACGGTCTCGAAGATTTTCGTCCAGCGCTGCCAGTGGCGGATCTGCGCCAGGTTGTCGGCGCCCATCAGCCAGACGAACTCGGTCCGCGGAAAACGGGCGGTCAGCGCCTTCAGCGTGTCGGCGGTGTAGCGGGTGCCGAGCCCGGCCTCGATCCCGGTGACGACGATCCGCGGGTGGCGGGCGGCGCGGCGGGCGGAGTCGATCCGCTCGGTGAAAGGCGCCATGCCGGCGGCCGGCTTCAGCGGGTTCTGCGGCGACACCAGCCACCACACCGCGTCCAGGCCCAGCCGCTTCATCGCCTCCAGGCTGATGTGCCGGTGCCCGGCATGGGCCGGGTTGAACGACCCGCCGAGCAGCCCGACGCGGCAGCCGTCCCAGATCCGGCCGTGCCGGGGATTGGGCGGGGTCAGCATGGCTGCGCCGTGCCCGCTCGATGAGCCGCTCCATCTTCCATCCTCCCCCTCCCCCCGCGGGAGGGGTAGGGGGGGGGCTGTCGACGGCCAAAGGGATGGCTCGAAATCTGCGAATGTCCGAAGGCGAGCGCCCGCCAGCTCGCGCGACGGCATACCCCTCCCCCCCTCCCGCAAGGGGAGGGGGAGAGTGGATGGAAGGGGCATCGCTGGTTGATGCAATCGAGGGGGATCCCGCCGGCGGTCAGGGCCGGGTCTGGCCGGTGCCGCGGACGAGGTACTTGTAGCTCGTCAACTGCTCGGTGCCGACCGGGCCGCGGGCGTGCAGCCGGCCGGTGGCGATGCCGATCTCGGCGCCCATGCCGAACTCGCCGCCATCGGCGAACTGGGTCGAAGCGTTGACCAGCACGATGGCGCTGTCGACCCGGGCCAGGAACGCCTCGGTCGCGGCCTCGTCGGCGGTGACGATGCTGTCGGTGTGGTGGCTGCCGTGCAGGTTGATGTGCTCGACCGCGGCGTCCAGCCCGTCCACCGTCTTCACCGACAGGATGGCGTCGAGATATTCGGTGTCCCAGTCGTCGTCGGACGCGGCCAGCACCCGCGGGTCGATCGCCTGCACCACCGTGTCGCCGCGGATCTCGCAGCCGGCCTCGATCAGGTCGTCCAGGATCGGCCGCAGCATCGACCCGGCGACGCTGCGATCGATCAGCAGCGTCTCGGTGGCGCCGCAGACGCCGGTGCGCCGCATCTTGGCGTTGTACACCACGCGCCGCGCCATCTCCGGATCGGCCGCCTCGTGCACATAGGTGTGGCAGATGCCGTCCAGGTGCCACAGCACCGGGATCCGGCTGTCCGCCGCCACGCGGGCGGTCAGCGACTTGCCGCCGCGCGGGATCACCACGTCGACGAATTCGGTCAGTCCCAGGAGCTCGCCTACCGCGGCGCGGTCGCGGGTCGGCACCAGCTGCACGGCGCTGCGCGGCAGCCCGGCCTTCTTCAGCCCGTGCCCGACCGCGGCGGCGATGGCGGTGGAGCTGCGGAAGCTCTCCGACCCGCAGCGCAGGATGCAGGCGTTGCCGGATTTCAGGCACAGCGCGGCGGCGTCGGCGGTGACGTTGGGCCGGCTCTCGAAGATCACGCCGACGACGCCCAGCGGCACCCGCATCCGCTGGATGCGCAGCCCGTTCGGCCGGGTCCAGTCGGCCAGCACCGCGCCGATCGGATCGGGCAGGGCGGCCACGGCCTCCAGCCCCTGGGCGATCGCCTCGATCCGCTTGTCGTCCAGCGCCAGCCGGTCGAGGAAGGAGCCGGCGACGCCGTTCCGCCTGGCTTCCGCGATGTCCTCGGCATTGGCCGCCAGGATCAGCGCCCGGTCGTCGCGGACCGCCGTCGCCGCCGCCGTCAGCGCCGCGTCCTTCTGCGGTCGCGGCGCCAGGGCCAGCGCGGCAGCGGCGCTGCGCGCGGCGGCGCCCAGGCGGCGCATCAGCTCGGCGGTGGTCTCGGTCTCGGTGTCGAGGGCAGTCATTGCACAGGCTTCCAGGGTCGATCCGCCAGCCTAGCGCAGGTTTCCGCCGGTTTCACTGCGCTTCGGCCGCAACGGCGCCATGTCCGTTATGGCTGCGGTCCTCGGCCGGCCCGCGGAACTCCGCCAGGTTCAGCGCCGTGTTGATCACGCCGATATGGCTGAAGGCCTGCGGGAAGTTGCCGAGCTGGCGTCCCGCGATCGGGTCGTACTCCTCGGCCAGCAGCCCGACGTCGTTGGCCAGGCCGACCAGCCGCTCGTAGAGGGCGGTGGCCCGGTCGGCGGCGCCGATCATGGCCAGCGCGTCGGCCAGCCAGAAGCTGCAGACCAGGAAGGTGCCCTCCTCGCCGGCCAGGCCGTCGACCCCCGACTCCGTCTCATAGCGCCGGACCAGCCCGTCGACCGTCAGCTCGCGCTCGATCGCCTCGACCGTGCCGATCACCCGCGGGTCGTCCGGCGGCAGGAACCCCACCATCGGGATCTGCAGCAGCGCCGCGTCCAGCATCTCGGAGCCGTAGGACTGGACGAAGGCGTTGCGGTGCGCGGAGAAGCCCTGGGCGCAGACCTCGGCATGGATGCGGTCGCGCAGCGCCCGCCAGGCCCGGACCGGCCCCTCCAGCCCGAACTGCTCGACCGCCTTGATCGACCGGTCGAAGGCGACCCAGGCCATCACCTTGCTGTGCACGAAGTGCCGCCGGGGCCCGCGGATCTCCCACAGCCCCTCGTCCGGCTTGTGCCAGATCTTCTCGAGATAGCCGAGCAGCACCCGCTGCACCCGCCAGGCGTCGTGCGGGTGGGTCAGGCGCTTCTTGCGGGCGACGTGGATGGCGTCCAGGAGCTCGCCATAGACGTCGAGCTGCAGCTGGGCGTGGGCGCCGTTGCCGACGCGGACCGGCTTGCTGCCCTCGTAGCCGGAGAGCCAGGGGATCTCCAGCTCGGTCAGCCGGCGCTCGCCGCCCAGCCCGTACATGATCTGCAGCTGCTCCGGCCGCCCGGCCGCGGCCCGGCGCAGCCAGTCGCGCCAGGCCGCCGCCTCCTCGGTGAAGCCGGCGCCCAGCAGGGCGTAGAGGGTCAGCGTCGCGTCCCGGATCCAGCAGTAGCGGTAGTCCCAGTTGCGCTCGCCGCCCAGCTCCTCGGGCAGCGAGGTGGTGGCGGCGGCGACGATGCCGCCGGTCGGCGCATAGGTCAGCGCCTTGAGGGTGAGTGCGGAGCGCAGCACCGCGTCGCGATACGGGCCGTCATAGGTGCAGTTGTGCGCCCAGCCCTGCCACCAGGTCTCGGTGTCGATCAGCGACCGGAACGGGTCGATCACCCCCGGCTCCGGCAGATGCGACGGGTACCAGGTCAGGATGAAGGGCAGGCGGTCGCCGGCCTCGACCGTGAAGTCGCCGACCGTCTTCATCGATTCGCCGTGCAGCGCGATCGGCGACCGGAAGCGCAGGGCGTCGGGCCCGGCGATGGCGACGATGCCGTCCGGCCGGTGCCGCACCCAGGGCACGATGCGGCCGTAGTCGAAGCGGAACGCCGCCTCCAGCCGCATCGGCACGGATCCCTCGCGGCCCTCGACCAGCCGGATGATCGAGATCTCGTCCTCGCGGTGCGGCAGGGGCATGAAGTCGATCACCGCGACCGTGCCGGTGTCGGTCTCGAACACCGTCTCCAGCACCAGCGTGTTGCCGCGGTAGCGGCGCCGCGTCCGGGCGGTGAGATGGTCGTCCGGCGCGATCTGCCAATGGCCGTTCTCGACATCGCCCAGCAGCCGGGCGAAGCAGGCTTCGGAATCGAAGCGCGGCAGGCACAGCCAGTCGATCGACCCGTCGCGCCCGACCAGGGCCGCGGTCCGGCAGTTGCCGATGATGGCGTAGTCCTCGATCCGCCCGGCCGGGCCCGTGAAGCGCCCCTCGGTGCGCACCCGCGGCTGCTTGCCGGTGGCGCGCCCCTCGGCGCCGTCGGCGGCCGGGGTGGGGACTGCGTCCGGATGCCCTGTCAGTGACGCCATGTCGATCTCCGCTCTCGTCGTCATGCCGGGGAAGGTGGGAAGCGCCGGTTTGTTCCGCTGCGCTGACAGCTTACGCCGCGACGGAACGCCGCGCATTCCGTCGTCTGCGATCGATCCGATCACCATAGCGGTCCCGACCGCGATGTCGAATAATGCGCTGGCCGATCCTTGCATCGGACGCGCGGCGGCTCCTCGGTTATTGCATTCTTTGATGTTGTCTTCTCAGGAACAGGCCCCAATCTTCTGATTATGAAGGCGTTGCGCACCCTGGCCCTGATCGCGGCCATTCTCGCGGCGCCGTGCGGGACCCTCTCGGCGGCGGATGCGCCGACTCGTCTCGACACTCTCCTCGACCAGCTCCGGACCACCGAGGACGCGGCGGAGGCGCAGCGGCTGGAGCGGCAGATCTGGACCCTGTGGCTGACCTATGAGGGCGCCGACCCCCTGGTGCCGGACCTGCTGCGGCGCGGCAACGCCGCCCTCCAGCAGCGCGACTACGCGCTGGCCGAGGCCGCCTTCACCGCGGTGGTCGAGCGGGCGCCGGATTTCGCCGAGGGCTGGGACCGCCGGGCGGTGGTGCGCTTCCTGCGCGGAGACTGCGACGGGGCGGTCCAGGACATCGGCCGGACCCTGGCGCTGGAACCGCGGCATTTCGGGGCGCTGTTCGGCCTCGGCCTGTGCCGGACCGTGCAGGGCGACCACCAGGCCGCGCTCGACGCCTTCGAGCGGGTGCTGGCGCTGGACCCGCATTACGCCCCGGCGCAGAGCCAGGCGGCGCTGATGCGGAAGTATCTCGCCGGCTACCCGCTCTGACACCCGTTCGACAATGCACCTGGCGCGGCCGTCTGATGGCGGGCTCGAGCGCTTCCGGTGCTCACGGACTCGTGTCCGCTGCGCTCCGGTTCTCGAAACCACTCACACCAGCGCATTTCCAAACGGTCTCTACGGCCCCGCCGGCGCGGCGATCCGACGCGACCGGTGCAACCGGACGCCCGGGCTACCACATCGGAAGGATCGCGCCGCCACCGGAGGTCCAGCCGCCATGTCGATCCGCCCCATCTTCGGCGACGGGCAGCTCCGGGCCCGCGACGACAGGACGGTCCGGCTGCACCACGCCTCCTGGTTCGGATCCCGGGTGCTGTTCGACCACCGGCGCTGGCTGTGCCGCGAGGTGGAGATGCGCTGGGCCGCGCCGCGGCACCTTCTGGTCCTGACCGAGGCCGGCCGGACCGGC
The DNA here is from genome assembly GCF_916619195.1 of Inquilinus sp. Marseille-Q2685. Taxonomy (NCBI): domain Bacteria; kingdom Pseudomonadati; phylum Pseudomonadota; class Alphaproteobacteria; order Rhodospirillales; family Rhodospirillaceae; genus Inquilinus; species Inquilinus sp. Marseille-Q2685. Next base: position 1,821,418 of record NZ_CAKAKL010000002.1, on the reverse strand, counting down.
GGCACGCGCGTCCAGGCCGACGGCAGGCTGTTGTTCGACGGTTCCGACCGGCCCGGCGTCTTCACCTTCGTGCCGGCGGGGGCCGAGCGCACCGGCGTCTATCGCGACGCCGACCTCTCCTATTCCGCGCTGTGGATCGACCCCGCCTGGGATCGCGCCGACCGCCTGGCTGGCCTGCCGATCCTGGTGAACCGCAGCGACACCGTGATCGGCACGCTGATCGGCGCGCTGCAGTCCGAGATCGCGCTCGGCTGCCGGCCCGACGCCGCCTATGTCGAGCATCTGGTGGCGCTGCTGGGGCTCCGGCTGGCGGCGCTGGACCACGCCCTGCCGCCGCCGTCGCGGCACGGGCGGCTCGGCCGCCACGCCCTGGCGCGGGTCCGGGACTATGTCGACGCCCACATTGCCGACGACATCTCGCTGACCGGCATGGCCGAGGCCGCCGGCATCGGCCCGGACAGCTTCGCCCGCCGCTTCAAGGCCACGACCGGCATGGCGCCCTACGCCTTCGTGCTGGAGGAGCGGATCCGAAGGGCCGAAGCGCTGCTGGCCGACGCCGCCCTGCCGATCGGGGCCATCGCCATCCGCCTCGGCTTCTCCAGCCAGAGCCATTTCACCGCCACCTTCCGGCGCCTCCGCGGCACCTGCCCCCGGGCCTGGCGGATGCGGATTCTTCCCGAATCCTGACAGTCCGGCCGGCTTCCTGATAGCGGCCGCGCCCCGCCGCCCCTACCTCCCGGGCATCGACGAGGGCCGGCTTCGGCCGCCTCGTTCCGCAGACGGGGATTCGCCATGGCCGCAGCTGACGGCAACACCGGGCCGACGCGCCGTTCCGTGCTGGAGGCCGGCGCCGCCGCCGGCCTGGTCTTCACCGCCGCGCCCGCCGCGGCGCAACAGCCCGCGCCTGCGCCGGTCCCGAAGGCGGCGCTGCGCCTCTCGATCAACGGGCAGGAGCGGGCGGTCGAGCTGGACACGCGGACGACGCTGCTCGACGCGCTGCGCAACACGCTCGGCCTCACCGGGTCGAAGAAGGGCTGCGACCACGGCCAGTGCGGCGCCTGCACCGTGCTGGTGAACGGCTGGCGCATCAACGCCTGCCTGACCCTCGCCGTGATGCATGAGGGCGACGAGATCACCACCATCGAAGGCCTGGCGCAGGACGACGCGCTGCACCCGATGCAGGCCGCCTTCATCGCCCGCGACGCGTTCCAGTGCGGCTACTGCACGCCGGGGCAGATCTGCTCCGCCGTCGGCATGCTGCGCGAAGTGGAAGCCGGCTGGCCCAGCCATGCCGGCGCCGATGTCGCCGCGCCCGGCCCGCTGACCGATGCCGAGATCCGCGAGCGCATGAGCGGCAACATCTGCCGCTGTGCCGCCTATCCCAACATCGTCGCGGCGATCCGCGACGTGGCGGAGGCCTGAGCGATGCAGCCCTTCACCTATGAGCGCGCGGTGGACCTGCGGGCGGCGGCCGCGGCGGTGGCGGCCCGGCCCGGGGCCCGCTTCATCGCCGGCGGCACCAACCTGCTCGACCTGATGAAGCTGGGGGTCGAGCGGCCGACCCATCTGGTCGACATCAGCCGGCTGCCGCTCGACCGGGTCGAGCGGACGCCGGACGGCGGCCTGCGCATCGGGGCGCAGGTGCGGAACGGCGACCTCGCCGCCGACCCGGCGGTGCGGCGGCACTATCCGGTGCTGGCGCAGGCGCTGCTGGCCGGGGCCTCCGGCCAGATCCGCAACAAGGCCTCGACCGGCGGCAACCTGCTGCAGCGCACCCGCTGCCCCTATTTCCAGGACCTGTCGCTGCCCTGCAACAAGCGCAGCCCCGGCTCCGGCTGCGCCGCGCTGGACGGCTTCAGCCGCATGCACGCCGTGCTCGGGGCCGGCGACGACTGCATCGCCGTCCACCCCTCCGACATGGCCGTGGCCCTGGCCGCGCTCGACGCCCGGGTCGAGACCATCCGTCCGGACGGCGGGGGGCGCACGATCCCGGTGGGCGAGCTGCACCGGCCGGCCGGCACGACGCCGGATGTCGAGACCGCGCTCGGCGCCGGCGAGATGATCACGGCGGTGGTCCTGCCTCCGCCGCCGCCCGGCCGGCAGCTCTATCGCAAGGTGCGGGACCGTGCCTCCTACGCCTTCGCCCTGGTCTCGGTCGCCGCCATCGTCGAAGCCGAGGGCGGCCGCATCCGCAGCGCCCGCGTCGCCCTGGGCGGCGTGGCGCCGAAGCCCTGGCGCGCCGGGGCCGCGGAGCGGGTGCTGGCCGGCGCCGTCGCGGCGGAGGGCAGCTACCGCGATGCCGCCGCGGCCGCCCTGGCCGAGGCGCGGGGGCGCCCCGGCAACGACTTCAAGATCCAGCTGGCCCAACGGACGCTGCGGCACACCCTGGCCGCGGCCGTCGAGCGCGCGTGAGGGAACGATGGCAAATGACAGCGTCGCGATCGGCAAGCCGGTCGACCGGGTCGACGGCCCGCTCAAGGTCACCGGCCGGGCGACCTACGCCTATGAGCATGTGCCGGACCAGGAGCCGGCCTACGGCGTCATCCTCGGCGCCGGCATCACCCGCGGTCGGATCGTGGCGATCGACCCGGCGGAGGCGGAGCGGGCGCCGGGCGGGCTGCATGTGATGCCCCATCGCACCGCGCCGCCCCAGCCCGCCTTCGGCCCGCCGGTCACGCCGACGCCGCCCGAGGTGTTCACCCGCGCCCGGCCCATGCTCGCCGACGACCGGGTGCGCTTCCACGACGAGCCGGTGGCGCTGGTGGTGGCCGACAGCTTCGAGGCCGCCCGCGCCGCCGCCGGCCTGATCCGGGTCCGGTATGAGGAGGAGCCCGGCGCCTTCGACCTCGCCGGCCGGCTGGACGAGGCCTATGCGCCGCCGCGGGCCAATGCCGGGCTGCAGACCGACAGCGCCGTCGGCGACTTCGACGGCGCCTTCGCCGCCGCGCCGGTCAAGGTCGAGGCGCTGTACCGGACGCCCTATGAGCACCACAACCCGATGGAGCCGCATGCCACGCTGGCCGAATGGTCCGGCGACACGGTGACGATCCGCACCGGGGCGCAGACGCTGGCGTATGTCCGGGCCGGCATCGCCAACACGCTGGCGATTCCGCCGGACAATGTGCGGATCGTCAGCGCGTTCACCGGCGGCGGCTTCGGTTCCAAGCTGACGGTGCATGCCGACATGGTGCTGGCCGCCCTGGCCGCGCGGGTGCTGCGGCGACCGGTGAAGGTCGCCCTGACCCGGCAGCAGATGTTCGGCAATGCCGGTCACCGGGCGGAGATGATGCATCTGGTCCGCCTCGGCGCCGACCGCGACGGGCGGCTGACCGCGCTGGGCCACGACGTCTGCTCGGCCACCTGCCGGTTCGAGGAGTATTGCGAGCAGACCGCGGTCGTCACCCGGTCGCTCTACGCCGCCCCGAACCGGCTGACCCGGCACCGGCTGGTGCCGGTCGATCTCCGCCGCGGCGAATGGATGCGGTCGCCCGGCGAGGCGCCCGGGCTGATGGCCTTCGAATCCGCCATGGACGAGCTGGCCGAAACGCTCGGCCTCGACCCGATCGAGCTCAGGATCCGCAACGAGCCGGCCCGGGATCCCGAGCGCAACGTGCCCTTCGCCGGCCGCAACCTGGTCGGCTGTCTGCGCGAGGGCGCGCGCCGCTTCGGCTGGGAGCGCCGCAGCGCCGAGCCGGGCCGCGTCCGCGACGGCCGCAAGCTGATCGGCCTGGGCGTGGCGGCGGCGATCCGGCCCAACTATCTCGGCGCCGCGACCGCCCGGGTGGCGATCGACGCCCGGGGCCGGGTGACCGTGCGGCTGGACATGACCGATATCGGCACCGGCACCTACACGATCCTGGCGCAGATCGCGGCCGAACGGCTCGGCGTGCCGCTCTCGGCGGTGACGGTCGAGCTCGGCGACAGCCGCTTTCCGCGCACCGCCGGCTCCGGCGGCTCCTGGGGCGCCGCCAGCTCCGGCACCGCCGTCCACCAGGCCTGCCTCGCCCTGCGGGCGAAGATCGCCGAGGCCGCGGGACGCGCTGACAGCATTCTGTCGGCGGATCTCCTCGCCCGCATCGCCCCGGACGGGCTGGAGGCCGAGGGGGCGTCCACCCCGATGACGGCGAATCCGGACTATAAAGAGTTCTCCCAGCACTCCTATGGCGCGCAATTCGCCGAGGTCGCGGTCGACATCGACACCGGCGAGGTCCGGCTGCGCCGCATGCTGGCGGTGATCGATGCCGGCCGCCTGCTGAACGCCAAGACCGCGCGCTCGCAGGTGATCGGCGGCATGACCTGGGGCCTCGGCGCCGCGCTGATGGAGGAGACGCATCTCGATCCCCGCCACGGCCGCTTCGTCAACCGCGACCTCGCCGAATACCACATCCCGGTCCATGCCGACGTGCCGGAGCTCGAGGTCGTGTTCCTGGAGCAGCCCGACGAAAGGGCCAACCCGCTCGGCGCCAAGGGCCTGGGCGAGCTCGGCGTCTGCGGCGCCGGGGCGGCGGTGGCCAACGCCGTCCACAACGCCACCGGCCTGCGGGTGCGGGACTTCCCGATCACCCTCGACAAGCTGCTGCCCGGCCTGCCGCTGGCGGATGTGTGAGGACCCGATGACGACGGATGGACGACTGACCCGGCGGCACATGCTCGGCGGCCTGGCGGCCGGCGCCGCCCTGGGCGCCGCGGTCCCCGGCCAGGCCCAGCCGCGGATCGCCGGCACGGCCCTCGCCAACGGCGCCTATGCCCACAATGTCGAGGTCGTCGGCTACAGCGACCTCGACCACCGGCCCGCCTTCAAGATGGCGATCCGCGAGGCGGCCGGCCGCTGGTATCTCCACACCGGCCATTTCTGGCACCGGGGCTGGAGCATCGTCGACGTCACCGACCCGGCCCAGCCCAGAGTCGCGCGCTTCGTCGAGCATCCGGGCGCGAACACCTGGACCCTGCAGGTCGACCTGCACGGCGACATCATGATCACGGCGCTGGAGAAGCCCTTCGCCAATTTCGGCGGCGATCCGGATGCGCCCTTCGACGAGGGCGTGGTGATCTGGGACATCGCCGACCCGCTGGCGCCGCGGCGGCTCGGCCAGTACCGCACCGGCGGCACCGGCACCCACCGCAACCTCTATGCCGGCGGGCCCTACATGCATGTCGCCGCCGGCATGCCCGGCTATCGCGGCAACATCTACCTGATCGTCGACATCTCCGACCCCGCCCGCCCGCGCGAGGCGGGGCGCTGGTGGGTGCCGGGCCAGCACGAGGCGGGCGGGGAGGCGGCCCCGACCCGCGTCGCCGCCGAACAGGGGACGCATGCCGGCGGCCATTGCCGCTGCGGCGTGTTCTGCGCCGGAGCGGGGGAGGACGTGTCGCTGCACGGCCCGCCCTACGTCGTCGGCGACACCGCCTACCTGCCCTATGGCGCCGCCGGCGTGGTGATCCTCGACATCGGCGACGTGTCGCGGCCGCGGCAGATCGGCGGCCTGGGCTTCAGCCCGCCCTTCCATTCCCGGTTCGGCGTGCATGGCGTCCTGCCGATCCCCGAACGGAAGATCGCCTTTGCCAATTCCGAGAACGTCACCTACGAGCGCGGCCCTGCGCACCACGCCTCGATCCTCGACATATCGGACCCGCGGCAGCCATTCCTGCTGTCGCTGCTGCCGGAGCCGATCCCGCCGGCGGAGGCGCCCTATGACGATTTCACGACGCGGGGCGGCTGGCGCGGGCCGCACAACATGAACCACCACCAGCACCATCCGGACGTGCAGAAGCAGGGCGACCTGTTCTACCTCGCCCATTTCAACGCCGGGCTCAGGATCTACGACGTCTCGAACGTCCGGCTGCCGCGCGAGGTCGGCTTCTTCATCCCGCCGGAGCCGGCGCGGCGCTACGGCCCGATGCCGGAGGGAAAGCTGGTGGTGCAGACCGAGGATGTCCTCGTCGACCGGCGCGGCTTCATCTACATCACCGACAAGAACCAGGGGCTCTGGATCCTGCGATACTCAGGGCCGGCGCCGGGGGGCGCCTGACATCCGTCAGTGGATGGTGCCGGCCGGCCTGGTGGTGCACCAGGCGCCAGCCATCGGGCTCGCGGCTGAACACGTTGGTGGCCGCGAGCCGGTTGTCGCCGATCTTCTCGATGCACAGCACCACGGCGGTATCGCCGTAGTCCAGCACCCGTGTCGCCTCGACGGCGATCCGCGGCGGGTCGCGCAGGATCGACGCCCAGCTCTTCATCACCGCCTCGCGCCCGGCCAGGACCGGCCAGCCCGGATGGATGCAGGCGACCGGCTGCCGCTGCGACCACAGCCCATCCATCGCGGCGGCATCGCCCTCGGCGAGGGCGGCGTAGAAGGCCTGGTTGGCGGCGAGCGGGGAATGGGTCATATGAAGGTGAGCCCCTTCGAGAATGCGCTGGCGTGAGTCGGCTGCTGGCGATTTTGAGAACCGGAGCGCAGCGGGCATGGAGGCCCGTGAGCACCGGAAGCGGAAAAATCGCCAGCAGACGGCCACGCCAGTAGCATTATCGACGGGGCTCAGTCCTCGATCCAGGCGATGCGCAGCACATTCGTGTTGCCGGGGGTGCCGAAGGGCACGCCGGCCGTGACCACGATGCGCTGCCCGGCGGCGCCGAAGCCGTCGTGCTTGGCCAGGCGGCAGGCCTTGCCGACCATCTCGGTGAAGTTGCTGACATCCTCGGTGTGCACCGAATGCACGCCCCAGCACAGGCCCATGCGGCGGGCGGTCTGCAGGTTCGAGGTCAGGCACAGGATCGGCACCTCCGGCCGCTCGCGCGCCGCGCGCAGCGTGGTCGAGCCCGAGGTGGTGTAGGTGGCGATCGCCACGGCGCCGATGGTGTGCGCCACCTGCCGCGCCGCGGCGGTGATGGCGTCGGCCGCCGTGTTCTCCGGGTCGTAGTGCACCGCGTCCAGGATGGTGCGGTAGATCGGGTCCTTCTCCACCCGCCGAGCGATGCGGTCCATCATCGTCACCGCCTCGACCGGGTATTCGCCCGAGGCGGTCTCGGCCGACAGCATCACCGCGTCGGCGCCGTCGAACACCGCGGTGGCGACGTCGGAGGCCTCGGCCCGGGTCGGGGTCGGGGCCATGATCATGCTCTCCAGCATCTGGGTCGCCACGATCACCGGCTTGCCGGCCTGGCGCGAGGCGCGGATGATCCGCTTCTGCAGCGACGGCACGTCCTCGGCCGGCATCTCGACGCCCAGGTCACCGCGCGCGACCATCACCGCGTCGGTCAGCTCGACCAGCTCGTCCAGGTGCTGGATCGCCGCCGGCTTCTCCAGCTTGACGATCACCTGGGCCCGGCCGGCGATCAGCCGGCGCGCCTCGGCGATGTCCTCGGGCCGCTGCACGAAGGACAGCGCCACCCAGTCGACATCGATGTCGAGGGCGAAGCGCAGGTCGTCGCGGTCCTTCTCGGTCAGCGGCGACAGCGGCAGCACCGCGTTCGGCACGTTGACGCCCTTGCGGTCGGACAGGCGCGAGCCGGCCTCGACCACGGTGTCGGCGAAGTCCGGGCCGCAATCAACGACCTTCAGGCGCACCTTGCCGTCGTCCAGCAGCAGGGCCTGCCCGGGCTCCAGCGCGGCGAAGATCTCGGGATGCGGCAGGGTCACGCCGGTGGCGTCGCCGGGGCGCTGCTGCAGCGACAGGCGGAAGCCCTGGCCCTCGGTCAGCTTGACCGGGCCTTCGGCGAAGGTGCCCAGGCGCAGCTTCGGCCCCTGCAGGTCGGCCATCACCGCGATCGGGTGGTCGAACTCGCGCTCCACCTCGCGGATCAGGGCGAGGCGCGCGGCGTGGTCCTCCTGCTTGCCGTGGCTGAAGTTCAGGCGGAAGACGTCGACGCCCGCCTCGAACAGCTTGCGGATCGCCTCGGCCGAGCTGGTGGCCGGGCCCAGCGTGGCGACGATCTTGGTCTGGCGCGTGCGGCGGAACGACGGGCGCTTCTTGGGCATGGCTGAACTCCGGGTCGTGCCGGCGCGCCGGGCCCAGCCCCGCACCGACGGGCGGGAAGAAATCACATCCGAGGCCCTTCGCCAACGTCGAATGTGCGCGGAGATTCGGATATTACGCGGACTTAATATTTCGCGGACGGCCGGATCTGCGCGGAATTGCGCGGCTTCGGGACCGGTGTTGCGGGTCAGACACGCACCGTGTTTTCCCGTCGCAGCACCGCTGTCGCGGCGTCCAGATCGGCCGCGCGGACCAGCAGGTAGTCGGTGTCGTAGGTCGAGATCGCGAAGATGCTGATCCCGGCCTCGGCCAGGGGCGCCGCGAGTCGGGCCAGGATGCCGGTCAGGGCGAAGTCGAGCGGCCCTTGGACCTTGAAACCGCGCCAGCCGCGCTCGGCCTGCGCCTCGGCCGGCACCCGCGCCTCGGGGCACGCCACCGACAGCTCGTCGCGGGTGCGGCTGACGGTGACGAAGGGATCGGACCAGTTGATCCAGCCGGGCAGGGACGCGTCCGCCGGCAGCCGGGCCACGGCCAGCGTCTCCGGCAGCAGGCTGAGGGTGAGGCGGGGCCCGGTCATCATGCCCTCCGGGCGAGGAGAATCCCGGCCAGCACCAGGGCGCCGCCCAGCCCCTGCATCGGCCCCAGCGGCTCGGCCAGGACGATCCAGGCCAGGGCGGCCGCGGCGACCGGCTGGATCAGCAGGGTGAGGGAGGAGAAGGCCGGCGGCAGCCAGGCCAGGGCGTAGGTGATCAGGCTCTGCCCGGCGACCTGCGAGACCCAGGACAGGCCCAGCAGCACCGCCCAGCCATACAGGCTCGACGGCACGAAGACCGGCTCCATCAGCAGCGCCAGCGGCAAGGTCGCCGCGGCGGCGACGGCGCTGGTCCACAGCATCACCGTGGCGACGGAGAAGCGGTCGCGCAGCCGGCCGACCGCCAGGATGTAGCCGCCGTAGAACACGGCGGCGAGGGCGGCCAGGGCGTCGCCGGCCAGGGCGCCGTCGCCGAAGCCGCCGCCCTTCAGCACCACCACGCCGGCGATGGCCACGGCCAGGCCGGCGGCGAAGACCGGGCGGATCGGCGTGCGGAACAGGACGAAGGCGCCGAGGGTGACGAAGATCGGCGCCAGGTTGGCCAGCAGCGTGGCGTTGGCGACCGAGGTGAGGGCCAGCGCCCAGTGCCAGGCCACCAGGTCGGCGGCGATGAACAGGCCGGGCAGGGCCAGGGCGGCGCAGTCGGCCAGGCTCCGCGCCCGCGCCGCCTCGCCGCGCGCCCGCTCGGCCCGGTACCAGAGGAACAGGATCGGCAGCGCCAGGGCCACGCGCCACACCGCGGTCGCGACCGGCCCCACCTCCGACAGGCGCACGAAGATCGGCGAGCTGCCGATCGCCAGCCCGCCCAGGATCAGGGCGGGCAGCGCCAGGCGCTGGGGGGGGGAGGGGGACAGGACGGCGTCGCTCATGATGGGCCGGAGCTTAGTCCCGGGGGCCCGTCGCCAGCCATGGCGGGCCGCGCAGGGGAGACCGGCGCGCCGCGCGGGCCGGCTCGGGTGATCATGGGCCATCATCAAACCGTCACGGCGCGGCGGCAGGATGCGCGCGCCGAAATCGAGGGATTCGCCATGCATCGCTTCGCCGCCCCGGTCGCCGGGATCCTGCTGGCCACCGCCACCGCCGTCGCCACCCCCACCGGCTCCGTTGCGGCAGACCCCGACGTGCTGGGCCGGCGGATCGAGGGGCTGTCGCGCTCGACCCAGTGGCGGCTGGTCGAGACCATCCCGGTGCCGTTCGACACCTATCACCCGCAGGGCTTCGCCCGGGCCGGCGACGTGATCTTCGCCTCCTCGGTCGAGATCACCGTGCCGACCAAGCGCTATGCCCAGCCGCAGGACGGCATGGACCGCGACACCGGCCAGGGCACCGGCCATCTGTTCAAGCTCGACGCCCGGGGCCGGCAGATCGGGCACATCACCCTCGGCGAAGGCTCGATCTACCATCCGGGCGGCATCGACTATGACGGGCGCTGGCTGTGGGTGCCGGTGGCCGAGTACCGGCCGAACAGCCATTCCATCCTGTACCGGGTCGACCCGCAGACGCTGGAGGCGGTGGCGGTCGGCCGCGTCGACGACCATATCGGCGGGCTGGTGCACGACACCGACCACAACACGCTGCACGGCGTCAGCTGGGGCTCGCGCCGCTTCTACACCTGGCGCCTGGATGCCGAGGGCAAGGTAGACGCCTCCACGCCGCCGACCGTCACTCTGAACCCCGAGCACTATCTCGATTACCAGGACTGCGCCTATCTGCCGGTCGGCCTCGCCATCTGCACCGGCATCACCGAGTTCCGCCGCGCGCCGGACGCGCCGGTCTTCGGCCTGGGCGGGATCGAGATCGTCGACCTCGCCGCCGGCCGCCCGACCTTCCAGGTGCCGGTGCTGCTGTGGACCGAGGACGGCACCGCCATGACCCGTAACCCGGTTCTGGTCGAGGCGACGCAGGACGGCCTGCGGCTGACCACGATGCCGGAGGACGGACAATCGCGGATCTTCGTCTACGAGACGCCCTGAACTTTTTGGGTGGGATGTCGGGACCGTCCGGGCGGCAGCGTCCTTGGGCCATCGCATCACGGCGGACCGCGATCCGCCAGACCAGGGATGGAGCCCGACATGCTGAAGATGATCCTGACCGGTGTTCTGGCGGCGGCAACGCTCGTCGCCGTGCCCGCCGCCGCCCAGACCCAGGCGCCGGACGCCGCGATCCGCAGCGGCCATGCCGAGGCCGGCGGAATCGGCTACTACTACGAGGTCCACGGGCAGGGAGAGCCGCTGCTGCTGCTGCATGGCGGGCTCGGCTCGATCGACATGTTCCGGCCGCTGCTGCCGGCGCTGGCGGCGAAGCGCCAGGTCATCGCCGTCGACCTGCAGGGCCATGGCCGCACGCCGCTGGGCGACCGGCCGATCGACCTGGCGGCGATGGGCGACGACATGGCCACGATCCTGCGCCAGCTCGGTGTCAAGCAGGCGGACGTGCTGGGCTATTCGCTGGGCGGCGGCGTCGCCTTCCGGCTGGCGGTGCAGCACCCGGAGATGGTGCGCCGGCTGGCCCTGGTCTCGGCCGGCTATGCCCGGGACGGCTTCTATCCGGAGATGCTGCCGCAGCAGGCCGCGGTCGGCGCCGGCATGGCCGAGATGATGAAGAACACGCCGATGTACACCTCGTACGTCGCGGTGGCGCCGAAGCCGGAGGATTTCCCGCGGCTGCTCGACGCCATGGGTGCGCTGATGCGCAAGCCCTATGACTGGTCGGCGGATGTGCCGAAGCTGACCATGCCGGTGATGCTGGTCTATGGCGACAGCGACATGTACCGGCCGGAGCACGAGGTGAAGTTCTACCAGCTGCTCGGCGGCGGGCTGCGCGACGCCGGCTGGCAGCGCGAGCACATGTCGAAGAACCGCCTGGCCATCCTGCCCGGCGCGACCCATTACGACATCTTCCTGTCGCCGCAACTGCCGGCGACGGTGATGCCCTTCCTGAACGGCGAGAGCAGCGCCACGGACTGGAAGTGAGCGGGACCTTTTCTCAACGCTTATTCCACATCGTCATTGCGAGGAGGCGAAGCCGACGAAGCAATCCACGGGCCGGTTCGCGCTGGCCCCTGGATTGCTTCGCTACGCTCGCAATGACGGTGTTGGAAATGCTGAAAAGGCACCAGCCGGCGGGAGAGGCAATCCGTTCGTACGCTCGTCGCCGCCGTCGCCGAGGTGTAAATGCCTCGGCTTGTCTTACGGCATGTACTGGCCGCCGTTGATCTCGATCATCTGGCCGGTGACGTAGCCGCCGGCGGCCTCGGAGGCGAGGTAGAGGAAGGCGGCGGCGCATTCCTCGGAGGTGCCGAGGCGGTTCATCGGGATCGTTGCCTGCATCGCTGCCAGCTGCTCCGCGGTCGAGAAGCGCTCGTGGAACGGGGTGGTGATGACGCCGGGCGAGATCGCATTGACCCGGATGCCGTCCTTCGCCAGCTCCTTGGCCCAGCCGCGGGTGGCAACGGCGACGAAGCCCTTCGCGGCCGCGTAGATCACCGAGCCCGGGCCACCGCCGTGCCGCGCGGCGATCGAGCTGAGATTGATGATCGACCCGCCGCCCTGGCGCCGCATCTGCGCCGCGCCCTCGCGCATGAAGCGGACGACATGGCGGACATTGACGTCCAGCACCGCGTCGACGAATTCGTCCGTGTACTCGGCGACCGGAGTGCGCTTGACCAGCGCGCCGGCGTTGTTGACCAGCACGTCCAGCCGGCCGAAGGCGGCCACGGTCTGCTCGACCAGGCGCTGCGCAGTCTCGGGCTTGGTCACGTCGCCCGGGGCCAGGATCGCCTCGCCGCCGGCGGCCTGGATGTCGGCCACCACCGCCTCGGCCGCCTCGCGGCTGGAATTGTAGTTCACCGCGACCTTGGCCTTGTTCTGGCCGAAGGCGCGGGCGGCGGCGGCGCCGATGCCGGTGCTGGCCCCGGTGATCAGCACGGCCTTGCCGGCGAGATCCGGGAAGACGGGCAGGGCGGACAGGGTGGTCATGGTGTCACCTCGGATGGCGTGACGGGTTGGTCAACTCGGTCATATCATGTCTGACAATTCTGGCGAGCGCACCCTGGCGTTGCGTCGCGCCTCCACAGCCTCGCGGCGCCCTGCTACCGTGCCCGCGATGATGCTTCTCGGACCCGACGACCCGCCGCCCTTCGAGCTGGTGAATCCCGACGGCAAGGCTTGCGCCCTGCTGGTGGCGGACCATGCCGGCCGCGCCTTCCCGAAATCCCTCGGCACGCTCGGCGTCGACCCGGCGGCGCTCGACCGCCACGTCGCCTACGACATCGGCATCGACGCCTTCTCCCGCCGCCTGGCCGAGCGGCTGGACGCGCCGCTGCTGCTGCACCGCTATTCGCGGCTGATCCTCGACCCGAACCGGCAACTGGACGATCCGACCTCGATCTGCGCCATCAGCGACGGCGTGATCGTGCCCGGCAACGCGAAGCTGACGCGCGAGGACGAGGCTGCCCGCGCCGACGCCTTCTTCCACCCGTATCACGACGCCATCGCCGAACAGCTGGACCGGATCGCGGCGCGCTGCCCGGCCCCGGCGCTCCTGTCGCTGCACAGCTTCACCCCCGTCATGCGCGGCTTCGCCCGGCCCTGGCAGGTCGGGGTGCTGTGGCGCGAGGACGGCCGCATCCCGCTGCCGCTGATGGAGGCGCTGCGCCGCGATCCGGAGATCACGGTCGGCGACAACCAGCCCTATTCCGGCCGCAACGAGCACGGCTACACCATCCACCACCACGCCGAGCCGCGCGGCCTGCCGCATGTGCTGATCGAGATGCGGCAGGACCTGATCGCGGCCGACGCGGCGGCCGCGGCCTGGGCCGACCGGATGGCCGGGATCTTCGCCCCGATCCTGGCCGACCAAACCTTGTACCAGCCGCTGCAGGCCGTGGCATGACCGAGCCGGCGCTGACCCTCGGCATCGAGGAGGAGTACCTGCTGGTCGACCCGGCCAGCCGCGACCTGGTGCCCGACCCGCCGCCGGAGCTGGTGGAGGCGCTGGAGAACCGGCACGAGGGCGCGGTCGCCCGCGAGTTCTTCCGTTGCCAGGTCGAGGTCGGCACCCCGGTCTGCCGCAGCATCGCCGAGGCGCGGGCCGAGCTGACCCGGCTGCGCCGGTCGGTGGTGGAGGAGGCGGAGCGGCACGGCCTGGCGCTGATCGCCGCCTCGACCCACCCTTTCGGCACCTGGCGGCCGCAGAAGCACACCGACCGCAGCCGCTACGACCAGCTGGCGCGCGATCTCGGCGTGCCGGTGCGGCGCCTGCTGATCTGCGGCACCCATGTCCATGCCGGGATCGAGGACCCGAACCTGCGCATCGACCTGATGCGGCAGGTCCGCTACTTCCTGCCGCATCTGTTGTCCCTGACCACCTCCTCGCCGTTCTGGCAGGGCACCGACACCAAGCTGAAATCCTACCGCTTGGCCGTGTTCTCGGAGCTGCCGCGCACCGGCATGCCGGAGGAGTTCCAGAGCTACGGCGAATTCGAGGCGACGCTGGCGGCGCTGGTCCAGGCCGGGGTGATCGAGGACGGCAGCAAGATCTGGTGGGACATCCGCCCCTCTGCCCGTTTCCCGACGCTGGAGATGCGCGTCACCGACGTCTGCACCCGGGTCGAGGACGGGCTGAGCGTCGCCGCCCTCTACCAGTGCCTGCTGCGCATGCTGTGGCGCCTCAGGGCGCAGAACATCGCCTGGCGCCGCTACCGCAGCGTGCTGATCGAGGAGAACCGCTGGCGCGCCATGCGCTACGGCTTCGAGGAAGGGCTGATCGACTGGGGCAAGGGCAAGCTGGTGCCCTATGCCGACCTGCTGGAGGAGGTGCTGGCGATGGTGGCGGAGGATGCGGCGGCGCTGGGCTGCGAGGCCGAGATCGCGCATGCGCGCACCATCCTGGCCCAGGGCACCTCGGCCCACCGCCAGCTCGCCGCCTATTACGAAGCCCTGGCCCAGGGCGCCGACGAGGCCGAGGCGCTGCGGCGCGTGGTCGACCGGCTGATCCTGGAGACCAAGGAGGGGCTGCAGCCCGCCGCCTGAGACCCCACATCTCGAATTCCGGAACCCGTGGACAACGTCATGACCGAGCCCCCCAAGACCGAGATCGACGCCAAGACCCGCACCGAGCTGGAAGCCGCCGCCTTCCGCACCCTGGTCGAGCATCTGCGCCGGCGCACCGACGTGCAGAACATCGACCTGATGAACCTGGCCGGCTTCTGCCGCAACTGCCTGTCGCGCTGGTACCGCGAGGCGGCGGAGGAGCGGGGCGTGCCGCTCTCCGATCCGCAGGCCCGCGAGATCGTCTACGGCGAGCCGTATGAGAGCTGGAAGGCCAAGCACCAGAAGGAGGCCTCGGCCGGCCAGCAGAAGGCGTTCGACGCCTCGCACAAGCACTGAGATCGGCGCGCCTCTCTGCGCCGAAGCCAGGGCGCCGGCTGCCGCCTGCGGAAGATGGGGCAGGACGACCGCCGGGCGCAGGGGGGCGCTGCTCGATCTCCGTCGGCAGGCCGGATCAATCGGAGCCGCACGAGGTGTCGCCGTCGATATAGGCGACGGACGGAGTCCAGCTGACCACGTCGTTCGAGTTGTCGCCCGCGTCGCCGGAATCGACCAGGAAATGCACCTTGTCGCCGGCGGCGACGTCGAGCCTCCGGATGGTGGTCGACACGCCGTGATCGGGGCCGGGGGCGACCAGCTTCCTGGGAAATTCGACCGTCGTGCTGGCCGTTCCGTCCGGTTTCTTGGATTCATGGACCACCTGCACGCCTGCCCCGTCGCCACCCATGTAGCTGACGGCGTAGCCGCGGATCGTGACGACGCCCGCCTTCGGCGCCACCCAGCTGCGCGCCACCAGGGAGGTTCCTCCTCCGGGCTGCATGGTCCAGGCGTCGATGCGCGGCGGGGTGTCCGTGCCGGCCGACTGCCAGCGCCTGGCGCCAGAGACATAGCTCAATGGAGTAACGTGGCCGTTGTCGGACGACCCGTATGTCCAGTTCTGCGCCTCCTGCTCGGGGCCGAAGTCCTTCGCGGCGAACCAGACATGGTCCTCGGTTGTCCTGCAGTTGTTGGATTTGGCGAACTTGTCGAAGTTGGTAAGAAGCGGCCGGTTGGTGAACGAGCCGTCATAGATGTTGTCGTTGAACGCACCGGTCGGGATCGAACTTCCTCGCCTGCTCCCCTCGCTGAAGAAGGCGGAGCTCTTCGCCTTGGAACGGGCTGCGGACTTGCCATAGTCGACCACCACGTTGGAGGCGACGATGGCGTCGGTGTTGGCCCCATCGGCGTGGTTGCCGAGCACCTCGATTCCCGGCCCGGCCGTGCCGCCGACGTAGTTCCCTATGACGGACACGTTGGTCGTCCACCCTTCATAGTTCAGGCCTGTCATGTCGGGGCTCGCAGTGTCCTGCGTGTCGACGATGATGTTGTTCACGATACGCACGTCCGTGGCATGGGCGATGTGCACGCCGGTGGTCCCGGTCTTCACAGGGCAGCCGCCGGCCTTGCTTACAAGAGAATCGAGGACCGTCGCGTCCGTCAGGTGCGTGAGCTGCAGCGAGTTGGGACAGCTGCGCTTGCCCGCAGGGTCGCTGTCGCCGATCTTGCCGTCGTCCTCGCTCAGGACCAGCCCGCTGAACACCGCATCCTTGATGAAGATCCGGCTGGGCGTGCGGCCGTAGCGGGTGGTCACCACCGATTGTTCGTTGTGCTCACCCCGCACGCGCGTGACGCGCAGGCCTGTCAGCGCCGGCTGGTCCTCCGGCAGCGTCGAGGCGCCCTCGATCAGCAGTCCGGTCCGGTTGCGGTGCACATAGATGTTTTCGATGCGGAGGTTGCGCTTGCCCGTTTCGGAGTAGTAGGCGCTGATGCCGGTGGCGAGCTTCTTCGTGCCCGTCTCGTCCTTGCCGTCGACCTCCAGGTCTCTCAACACGAAATTGCTCGGGTTGGTCAGCCTGACGGCGATCTCCCTCTGCACGTCCTTTCCGTCAATCTTTTCGGTCATCGAATTGTATCCGATCACCGGACGTCCTTTGCCATCCCCATAGGCAGCCACCTCGATGGGCTGGGTGTCCGAGCCGGCGCCCGTCAGGGACAGCCGCTGGTTCCACCTCGCGCCCCTGGCCAGCAGCACCCGGTCGCCCGGGCCGAGCGGCGTCCTGTTGATCTGGGTGAAGTCGCACCAGGCATCTTCCGGGCTGGTCCCGGTGCTGTTCGACGGGGGGCCGCCGGCGTCCTTGCAGGCGGGCAGGTTGCTGTTGATGTAATACGTGGCCGCGCTCGCGGAAGCGACCGGCATCGCCGCGGCCGCCCCCATCGCCAGGGCGGAGACCGGAACTGCTCGGAGCAGGAAGGGCAGGCATCTGATGTGCTTCATCGTGTTTCTTTCGAGAAGTCCAGCAGTGGATCCTTCGATAACACGCAAAGATGCCGAATGGGCGAAGAGGACGATCGGCAAAAGATCCGTGCAAGCGCTCCCATGGACGCGGACGAGGGGCCGAATCAGGCCGCGAGATCGCACCCGCCGCCGGCCGGAGGCCCGCGCCGGCGCTGGGCTGGGACAGCCCGCTTGCCGGTCCGGCCCGGCCGCTTTATGGTCGCCCGCCCTGAACGGACCATACCCTTTGAAGGACCAGCCATGTCGGATGTCGGTGGTATCGCCGCGGATCGCCTGAAGTCGTTCATCGAGCGCATCGAGCGGCTCGAGGAGGAGAAGGCGGGGATCGCGGGCGACATCAAGGATGTCTATGCCGAAGCCAAGGGCACCGGCTTCGACGCCAAGATCATCCGCCAGATCATCCGCCTGCGGAAGATGGAGCAGGACGACCGCCGCGAGCAGGAGGAACTGCTCGACCTCTACAAGCAGGCCCTCGGCATGCTCGAGTAAGAGACCGCTTCGGTCTCCAGCCGGGCGGAGCGACGGATCATGCGACTTGCGACGCCTCGGCTGCTGCTGCGTCCCTGGGAGGATCGCGACCGGGCGGGCTTCGCCGCGATCAATGCCGATCCGGAGGTCCGCCGCTACTACTATCCGGGCGTGCTGACGCCGGCCGAGACCGACGCCGTGATCGACGAGGCGGCGGCCGCGCTGGCGGAGCAGGGCTTCGGCTTCGTCGCGGTCGAGCGCAGGGCGGACGGCGCGCTGGTCGGCGGCGCCGGGCTGTCGCGCCCGGGGCCCGAGGTGCCGGGAGAGCATTCGGCCGAGATCGGCTGGATCCTCGGCCGCGCCTTCTGGCGCCAGGGCTATGCCATCGAGATCGGCCTGGCTTGCCTGGACGCCGCCTGGACCAGGTTCGGCCTGCCGGACGTTATCGGCTATACCTCGGCGATCAACACGCCCTCGCGTCGCGCCATGGAGCGGCTGGGCTTGGACTATGTCGCCGGCGGCGAGTTCGAGGACGTCACCGTCCCGCCCGGCGACCCGCTGCGGCCGCATGTGCTGTACCGGATCGCCCGGCCGGGATAGGGCGGGCGAGGCTCGACCTCTTTGCCTGGCCGCTATTCTGGCCAAAGCGACGCCGCTCGGGGCCGCATTGGAAACGAGCCCGCCCGGCTGCCGTCACGCCTGCCGGCCGCCTTCCGCCGTCTGGATCTGCAGCAGCGCCGCGCGGATGGTCTCGGCCTGCTGCGCGAACGCGTCCGCCCGCTCCGACCACAGCTTGGCCGTCTTGGACTGCCCCTGCTGCGAAGCCTGCCTGCCGAGACGGCGGAGCATGCGGCCGCGTTCCTCCAACGTGCGCAGGGCGGTCTCCATCGCCCGTACCACCTCTCCCGACAGGGCATTGCCGAAGGACGCGGCCGAATAGGCATGGCCGAGATGGCAGCGGTAGCGCAGGGTATCGCCGTCCTGCAGCTCCCACATGACGCCACCGCAATCCGGGCAGGTGAAGACGGAGCGGGCGCCGAGCCGGTCGAGCGCCGTCATGGCCTCCTCATACCCCTTGGCCATGATCTCGGCCTCCAGCTGGATGTCCGGCGGCACCGGCCGGGCCGGGCCCGCGGGGCTGGCGACCAGCCGTCCGAGCAAGCCCGGCAGCGCGTCGAGCGCGACCACATGGTCGGCCTCCGTCATCTCCAGGGCGTTGCGCGGCATGTCGGGATATTCGGCATCGGCCGGGTCCTGGACCACGGTGATGGCGCCGCAGCGGCTGAGCGCGCGCAGGCCGGCGCTGCCGTCGTCGAGATAGCCCGTCAGCACCACGCCGATGCTGCGCGTTCCGCAGCAGGCGGCGACGCTGCGGAACAGCGTGTCGATCGACGGGCGGACGCCGTTCTCCCAGGCGCCGGCGTTGAGCCGCAGCGTCTCGCCTTGCAGCAGCAGGTGATGGTTCGGCGGGGCGATATGGATCCGCCCGCGCTCCGCCGGCCGGCCATCCTCGGCGAAGCCGGCCGGCAGGGGGCCTGCGCGCTCCAGGATGGCAGGCAGGGTGCTGTTGTGGTCGCTCCGCATGTGCTGCACGACCAGCACCGCCGCGTCGAATCCGGCCGGCAGCCCGGCGACGATGCGCTTCAGCGCGGACAGGCCGCCGGCCGACGCGCCGATCGCCACGATGTCGCGGTGGGCCATGTCCCTTCCTTCGCGGGCACCAGGGTTCGTCCCTGGACAACCGCGCCGGAGGGGACGGCGTTCCCCGGATCAGCCGGGCGTGCGGTCCTGGTCGCGGCGCAGCTCGGTCATCGGCACCTCGATCCGGCACTGCAGCCCGGTGGGCTTGAAGGCCAGTTCGGCGCTGCCGTGCAGCTCGTAGGCGACGCTGCGCTTGACGAAGCTGAGGCCGAAGCCTTCATGGGTCGGCTTCTCCGTCTTCGGGCCGCCGCGCTCGGTCCAGTCGATGCGCAGATACGGGGCCGCGGCGCTCCGGGCCACGCGCCAGCCGACCTTCACCGTCCCGTCGGGCGTGGACAGGGCGCCGTATTTCGAGGCATTGGTCGCCAGCTCGTGGAATGCCATGGCAAAGACCAGCGCCGCACGGGCCGGCAGGAAGACCTCCCCGCCCGTCAGTACCGGCGGGTCCTTGCCCTCGTGATAGGGCTGCAGCTCGCGCAGCAGGATCTGGCGCAGGTCGGCGCCGGACCAGACATTCTCCGCCAGCAGCTCATGCGCGGTGGCGAGCGACTGGACCCGGCCCTCGAAAGAGCGGTTGAACTCCTCGAGCGAGGCGCTCGACTGCCGGGTCCGGCCGGCGATCGACAGCACGCTGGCCAGCGTGTTCTTGACCCGGTGGTTCAGCTCCGCCAGCAGCAGCTGCTGGCGCTCCTCTGCCTGCTTGCGCTCGGTGGTGTCGCGTTCGACCACCGCCACCGCCGTCAGCCGGCCGGCGGCGTTGCGGATCGGCGACGCGGTATAGGAGACGAAGATCCGGCGCCCGTCCTTGGTCAGCCTTTCGGTTTCGACCACGCTCTGCCGTACCGGCTGGCGCTGTTTCAGCCGGTCCAGGATCTGCCGCAGCTCGGTCGAGCGATGATGGACGGACAGGAACGACAGCGGGCGGCCGATCGCCTCCTCCGCCGCATAGCCGTAGACCCGCTCGGCCCCGGCGTTCCAGCTGGTGATCGTGCCGTCGGGGCTCATGCCGATGATCGCTTCCTGCGAGTTGTCGATGATGGCCGCCAGACGGGCCAGGGCCTCCTCGCCGCGCTTGCGTTCGGTGATGTCGATGAAGGTGATGACCACGCCGTTGATGACGTTGTCGACCGTCCGGTAGGGCAGGATCCGCATGATGTAGCTGGCCGACCCGTCCGTCAGCGCCACCTCCTGCTCCAGCCGGGTCAGGGTGCGCAGCACCCGGCTGACGTCGCGCGCCAGGGCCTCGTAGGCGAGGCGGGTGACGATGTCGGTGATCGGCCGGCCGAAATCGCTTTCGATCAGGTGGAAGATCTCGGTGATCGCCGGGGTGAAGCTGCGCACCCGCAGGTTGTTGTCCAGGAACAGCGTCGCGATCTGGGTGCTTTCCAGCAGGTTCTTGCGGTCGCTGATGGCGCGGTCGAGGCTCTCGATCTTGGAGTTGAGCTCGGCGTTGACCGTCTCCAGCTCCTCGTTGACCGACTGCAGCTCCTCCTTCGAGGTCTCCAGCTCCTCATTGGCGGATTGCAGCTCCTCGTTGACCGACTGGAACTCCTCGTTCGAGGACTTCATCTCCTCGTTCGAGGTCTCGAGCTCCTCGATCGTGGTCTGCAGCCGCTCGCGCGTCGCGATCAGCTCCGACTCCAGGTGCCGGATGATCTCGTCCTTCTGGACATCCGAGGCCGCCTCGGCGCGGATGGCGCCGAGCGGCTTCAACGTCCCGACCTCCTGCAGGATCAGGACGCACAGCTTCGGGTCGGACTCGCCCGTCGTCAGCGGCTCGGCGATGAGGTTGATCGACTGGAAGCCGCCGTCGACCGGCAGCGAGACGTTCTCGCGGATGGTGCGCCGGCCGGAGGCGAGGGCCTGGTGGATGACCGTGCGCAGGTCCGGGCGCAGGCTGGCCTCGACGATGCTGAACAGATTCAGGCTGGCCGCGCCGGGCGAAGGCTGCAGGTAGCGGCCGGTGCGGCCGGAGAAGTGCAGGATCTCGTAGTGCTCGTCCACGACGAAGCAGGCCGGCGCATAGCTGTCGACGACGCGCTGCGCCCGCCGGCTGATCGTGTCCTTCGCCAGCGGCTGCGGCGAGCCCAGGGGGCGCTCCAGATCCAGATGGTTGCGGTAGATCGAGGTGGTCAGCGGGAACTCGACCGCCGGGCGCTCCGCCTCCACCGCCCGCGCCTTGAACAGGCGCTGCCGGCTGTCGATCTTGGCGAACAGCTTCGGGTGCTGGGTGATGTTCTCCGACGGCCCCAGGAACAGATAGCCTCGCTGCCGCAGGGCGAAGTGGAACAGCAGCAAGACCCGGTTCTGCAGCACCGCGTCCAGATAGATCAGCAGGTTGCGGCAGGAGATCAGGTCGAGCTTCGAGAACGGCGCGTCCTTGATCACGTTGTGCACCGAGAAGATGCACATCTCGCGGATCTCCTTGAGCACCCGGTAGCTGCCGCCGTCCTTTACGAAATAGCGCTCGAGCCGCTCGGGCGAGACGTCGCGGCTGATCGACTCCGGATACACGCCGTTGCGGGCGACGGCCAGGGCGTGGTCGTCGATGTCGGTGGCGAAGATCTGGACCTTGAGCGAGACGTCGCTCTCGCTCATCCGCTCGCGCAGCAGGATCGCGATCGAATAGGCCTCCTCGCCGGTGGCGCAGCCGGGCACCCAGACGCGGACCTGGTCGTCCGGGCCCTTCTCCTGCAGCAGCTTCGGGATGACGTCGCGCTCCAGCACCTCGAACGCCTTGGCGTCGCGGAAGAAATGGGTGACGCCGATCAGGAGGTCGCGGAACAGCGCCTCGACCTCCTGCGGGTCCTTGCGCAGCAGCTCGACGTAGTCGGCCATGGTCGCGACCTGCAGCACCTGCATGCGGCGATGGACCCGGCGGATGAAGGTATTGTTCTTGTACTGGCTGAAATCGTGCCCGGTGCTGGCGCGCAGCAGGGTGAAGATCTTCACCAGGTGGCGGCGCCCCTCCTGGCGCAGCGACGCCATGCCCTCCTGCTTCAGGCGCGTCAGGCCCTTGGCGTATTGCAGCAGCTGCGCCGGCATCTCCTCCACCGGCAGGATGAAATCGACCAGGCCGGTGGCGATGGCGCTGCGTGGCATGCTGTCGTAGCGCGAGGTCTCGCCGGCCTGGGCCAGGGTCAGGCCGCCGCCTTCCTTGACCGCCTTCAGCCCGACCGACCCGTCGCTGCCGCTGCCGGACAGGATGATGCCGGCGACCTGCTCGCCGTGCTGCTCCGCCACCGACCGGAAGAAGCTGTCGATCGTCGACGTGTTGCTGCGCGGCGTCTCGATCTGGAAGACGTCGCCCCGCATGGTCAGCGTCGTGTTCGGCTGGATGACGTGGACGCGGTTCTCCGCGATCGTCATCCCGTCGGCGATCTGGACCACGGGCATGCGCGTGAACCGGGACACCAGCTCGGCCATCGCGCTCTTGTGATGGGCGTCGAGATGGGGGACCAGGACGAAGGCCATGCCGCTGTCGGGCGGCATGTGCAGGAAGAAGCGCTCGAACGCCTCCAGCCCGCCGGCCGAGGCGCCGATCGCCACGATCAGCCGCGCCGGCGGGGAAGAGCTTGCGGCCGGCCGGGAACGCGAGGATGCTTTTCTGGAAGGCGAGCGGCGGTCAGTCCGGCCGGCGGCTGCGGGTTTGGCGCGGGTCGGCACGCTTTCGATCTCCGTTCGGGCGTTGGCCGGATGTCCATTCCGGCCATGCAGGGCTCTCATATCGCCCGGCCGAGTATGCGGCAGAAGACGACATTATACCGTTTCGACCTGTTGCCAAGTTGAGGTCAATTGCAAATCGAGGTGCGCGGATGTCCTCCCCCACCCGGATCCTCATCGTCGAGGACGAGTTCCTGGTTGCGCTGCTGATGGAGGAAACCGTCCGGAACCTGGGTCATGAGGTTGTCGGCCCGGTCGGCGACCTGCCGGCCGCCATGCGCCTGGCCGAGGCCGAGCGTCTGTCGGCCGCCATCCTCGATGTCCATCTGCAGCACGGCGAACGGGTGTATCCGGTCGTCGGGATCCTGCGCCGCCGCGGCATCCCGCTGGTGCTGACGACGGCGTATCGCGACACCGAGATCGATGCGGATTGCGCCGGCGAGATGCTGCTGCGCAAGCCTTTCGATCAGCTGGAGCTGGAGCAGTGCATCGCCCGGCTCGTCCGCCCTTCATCGGCTGCGGAAAGCGGGGCCCGGGCGTCCTAGCGCGGCGTCGTGCCGGATTTGGAAATATCCTGTCCTATATTGTCCCTGGTCTGTCGGACCGGGCTCAGGTTCCTTCCTGCGGGCTGATTTCGGCGCTATCATATTCGGGAGCTTTGAAATTAGCATATGTCAATATTGGGAGATGTCACAGATGCATCTTGGGGCATCCATCCTGGGTCCGTCCGTTCCCGCCTCCGTCTTCCGCTGGTCCCGGCCGGTTCCCCGCGACGGCGCGCCGAAGCGGATCCTGGTCGTCGAGGACGAGCTGCTGCTGGCCGAGGACGTGGCGCAGTCGATCCACGCCATGGGGCTGGACCCGGTCGGGCCTGTTGGAACGCTCGAGGCGGCAATCGCGCTGGCCGAGACGCAGCAGCTCGACGGGGCGCTGCTCGACGTGCGGCTGCGGCGCGGGCAGCGGGTCTATCCGGTGGTCGAGATCCTCTGGCGGCGGCGGATCCCCTTCTGCTTCATGACCGCCTATACCGACGGGCAGATCGAGCACATGCCGGCCGAGGCCGTGCTGCGCAAGCCGGTGGCGGCGTCCGCCCTGCGCGACGCGGTGCTGACTCTGCTCGCGGACTGAGAGGCCGGGGCTTCGCGCGCCGAGCACGACGGCTGCATTTCCAAAGCAATTGCTTTTTTTTATCCGCCCGATATAGCAAGGAACAACTTGCAAAAAGAGGCGGGGCTATGGAGGAAACGATCGACGGCCGGTGGGGCGAGCTGCTGACCCGGCGCTACGCCGCGGCCGTCACCACCCTGTGCCTGGGCGTCGCGCTCTACGCCCTCAACGCCTTCCTGGTCTCGACCTCGCTGCCCACCGCGGTGGTCGAGCTCGGCGGCGTCGGGCTGATCAGCTGGGCCTTCACCGTGTTCCTCGTCGCCGCCATCGTCGGCGGCGCCGCCTCGGCGATGCTGAAGCAGCGGCTCGGCACCCGCCCGGCGCTGCTGCTGGCGGCGCTGGCCTTCCTGGCCGGCACGCTGGTCTGCGGCTTCGCCACATCGATGCCGATGGTGCTGGTCGGCCGCGTGTTCCAGGGCGCGGGGGAGGGGGTGATCGCCGCGGTCTGCTACGCTCTGATCCCGGAGATGTTCCCGTCGCGCCTGATCCCCAAGGTGTTCGGGGCCGAGGCGATCGTCTGGGCCGCCGCCGCCTTCGGCGGGCCGCTCCTGTCCGGCGTGCTGACCGAGACGGTGTCCTGGCGCGCCGCCTTCCTGGTCAACGTGCCGCTGATCGCGATCTTCGCCCTGCTGGTCGGCATCGTGGTGCCGGCCGGGCAGGCGCGGAACAGCGGCGGTGCGGTGCCGCTGCTGCGCCTGTTCGGCTGCGCCGCCGGCATCATGCTGGTCTCGGTCGCCGGCATCGTGCCGCACGGCTGGCAGGCGGCGCTGTGCGTCGCCGCGGCGATGCTGGTGCTGGCGGCGGTGGTGCTGGCCGACCGGCGCGGCCGCGACCGGCTGTTCCCCTCCGACGCCTTCACCTTCGGCTCGACCGTCGGCGCCGGCCTCTGGGTGGTGCTGCTGATGCCGGTGGCGCAGGCGGCGACCACGGTCTATCTCAACATCACCATCCAGCATCTCTGGGGCTACGGCCCGACCATGGCCGGCTATGTCAGCGCCCTGATGGCGCTGGCCTGGAGCGGCTCGGCCGTGCTGGTGGCCGGCATCGTCCGGCCGGAGGCGCAGCGCCGGCTGATCCGGCTCGGGCCGTTCCTGCTGGCGCTCGGCCTGCTCGGGGTGATGGCGGCGCTGGCGGGGGGCCAGCCCCGGCTCCTGGTGCTGTGCCAGGTGTTGATCGGCGCCGGCTTCGGCATCTCCTGGGCCTTCCTCAGCCAGGCGGTGATGGAGGCGGCGCGGCCGGGCGAGCGCGACGCCGCCTCGGCCCTGCTGCCGACGCTGCAGTCCGGCGGCTACGCCATCGGCGCCGCGGTGTCCGGGCTGATCGCCAACGCGGCCGGCATGGCCGCGGCGCTGACGCCGGAGGCGATCATCCCCGCCGCCACCTGGGTCTTCGGCATCGCCGCGCTGCTCGGCACGCTGGGGTTCCTCGCCAGCTTCGGGGTGCGGCCGGGCGGGCGGTAAAGTAGACTTCGATGCGCCGCAGCTTCTGTGCTAGAATGTACACAATCGCACACGGGAGCGGATGATGGCCGAGAGCACCACCATGACCATCCGGCTCGACCCCGAGGTCAAGGAGAAGCTGGGCCGGATTGCGCGGGACACGCGCCGCAGCCGGTCATTCCTGGCTGCGGAGGCCGTCGCGGCCTTCGTCGACCGCGAGCTGGAGATCATCGAGGGCATCCAGCGCGGCCTCGCTGATATGGAGGCGGGCCGGGTCGTGCCGCATGAGCAGGTCATGGCCGAAGGCCGCACCATCATCAGCGCTGCAAAGGCGGCGAAGAAGGCCGGCCGCGGGTGAGGACTGTCGTCTGGTCCGACGCCGCCCGGCGCGACTATCTCGACATCATCCGATACATCTCCGAGGACGACCCTTTCGCCGCGGACTCGGTCGCGGATCGGCTGGATGCGGCTGCCTCGCGGCTCGCCCATATGCCGACCGGCCGTCGGGGGCGCATTGTCGGGACCTATGAGAAGATCGTGACGGGACTGCCCTACATCATCGCCTATGCCATCGGTGCGTCGCCGACGGGCGGCGAGGCGGTGACCATCCTGCATGTCATCATGGCGCGCGTGACTGGCCGGCTGGGCGCTGGCCAACGTAGCGTCTGACTCGACTCTGCGCCGGCCGCGCCGCTACCGTCGCCAGAGTAACGAGCGGAACGGGAGGTGGCGATGCTGGCGGGTTCGATCCTGGCGTTTCTCGGGGTGTCGGCGCTGGTCATCGTCACGCCCGGGCCGGACACCGCAGTCACCGTTCGCAACGCCCTGCTCGGCGGCCGCGCCGGCGGGATCTTCACGGCGCTGGGCGTCTCGGTCGGCCAGGCGGTCTGGGCCTTCGCCACCAGCCTCGGCATCGTCGCCCTGCTGGTGGCGTCCGAGCCGCTGTTCCTGGCGATGAAATATGCCGGCGCCGCCTATCTTGTCTGGCTCGGCCTGCACGCGCTGCGGGCCGCCTGGCGGCCGGGCGAGGGTGGGGAGGACGCCGCCGCCGCCGCGAGGCCGGCCCGGCGCCTCGGCCGCGGCGCGGCGTTCCGCCAGGGGCTGGTCAGCGATCTCGGCAACCCGAAGATGGCGGTGTTCTTCGCCAGCCTGCTGCCGCAATTCGTGCCGGCGGGCCAGCCGGCCTTCACCGCCTTCCTCGCCCTCGGGCTGGTGTTCAGCCTGATGACCTTCGCCTGGCTCGCCGCCTATGCCGTCGCCGTGGCCAAGGCCGGCGACGTGCTGCGCCGGCCGCGCATCCGCCGGGCCATCGAGGGCGTCACCGGCGCGCTGCTGATCGCGCTCGGCCTGCGGATCGCGGCCGAACAGCGGTAGGGCTACTGCGCGGTGGCGCCGGAGGCCTCGACGATCGGCTTGTACTTCGCCTTCTCGGCCTTGATATAGGCCGCGAACTCCGCGGCGGTGCTGCCGATCGGCTTGGCGCCCAGCGGCTCGATCCGCGCCCGCACCTCGGGCAGGCGCATGATCCGCTGCACCTCGGCGCTCAGCTTCTCGACGATGGCGGGCGGCGTGCCGGCCGGGGCCAGCAGCCCCTGCCAGGAGGTGATGTCGAAGCCGGGAATGAACTCCGCCATCGCCGGCACGTCCGGCAGGGTCGGCGTCCGCTCCAGCCCGGTCACCGCCAGCGGCCGCACGGTGCCGGCGCGGGCCTGCTCCATCGCCGTCGGGATGTTGTCGAAGATCATGTCGACATGGCCGGCGACGACGTCGCCCAGCGCCTGGGCGCTGCCCTTGTAGGGCACATGGGTCATGTGCGAGCCGACATGGATCTCGAAGGCAGCGGCGGCGAGGTGGATCGAGGTGCCGAAGCCGGAGGAGGCATAGCTGTGCCCGTCCGGCTCGGCCTTCAGGAGCGCGATCAGCTCCGGCACCGACTTGGCCGGGAAGGACGGGTTGACCACCAGCAGGTTCGGCAGGGTCGCGGCCAGGGAGATCGGCGCGAAATCGGCCTCGGCGTCGTAGCCCAGGTCCTTGAACACCCAGGGGTTGATGGCATGGGTGCCGACCGTGCCCATGCCCAGCGTGTAGCCGTCCGGCTCGGCCTTGGCCAACTGCTCGGTGCCGATGCCGCCGCCGGCGCCCGGCTTGTTCTCGACCACGAAGGGCTGGCCGAAGGTCTTGCTCATCTCGTCGGCCAGCAGGCGGCCGAACAGGTCGGTGTTCCCGCCCGGGGCGAAGGGCACGATGATGGTGACCGGCTTGGCCGGCCAGGCGTCCTGGGCGGAGGCCCGGCCGAACGGCAGCAGGGCGGCGGGCAGCAGGACGGCCAGGCAGACGCACAGCGCTGACTTGGACATGGTTCCCCCTTCGATGACGGCGGCCTCGCGCGGGCCCGCTTCCGGTCCTACTATGCCAAAGCCCGTCGCCGCTGGCACGCGCGGGACGCCGTCGCCGCAGGGTGTCGCAATCGCGCCGCGGTGTCGCCTTCCGGACAGTTCCCGTCGTCGGCGATGCAGCGCGGAGGCCCCGGCATCACCATCTTGTCATCAAGCGCCGGTGATGGCGCCGTGCTCACGGAGGACGGTGGATGCTGGGGTTCAATCGGTCGGCCAAGGTTGTCTCTCTGCCGACGCCGAAGACGGCGGTGGTCGATCTGTTCCACGGCCTCTCGATCGAGACCGCGCCCGGCATCGCCGCCAAGACCGCCAGCTACGGCGCGCATCTGCCGGCCGGCACCCCGGTCTACGTCACCATGCTGCCGGGCGCCGATCTCGGCGAGATCGTGCAGACCGCGGCGCGGCTGCGCGGCGAGGGGCTGGTGCCGGTGCCGCACATCGCCGCCCGCAGTCTGGAAAGCCGGGCCCAGCTCGACGACTATCTCCGCCGCCTCGCCGGCGAGGCCGGGGTCGACCGGGTGCTGGTGATCGGCGGCGGCGTGTCGACGCCGGTCGGCCCGTTCGACCGCAGCATGCAGGTGCTGGAGACCGGCCTGCTGCAGCGGCACGGCGTCAGGACCATCGGCGTCGCCGGCCATCCGGAGGGCAGCAAGGACATCCCGGCGGAGGAGATCGCCCGCGCCGTCGCCGAGAAGAACGCCTACGCCAAGGCGACCGGCACGGAGATGTACATCGCCACGCAGTTCTGCTTCGACGCCGAGGCGATCATCGTCTGGGACCGCGCGCTGCGCCGCGCCGGCAACGAGCTGCCGATCCATCTCGGCCTGGCCGGCCCGGCCAAGCTGAAGAGCCTGATCCACTACGCCGCGATGTGCGGCGTCGGCCCGTCGATGCGGTTCCTGACCCGGCAGGCGATGAACATCGCCAAGCTGGCCTCGGTGTCGGTGCCCGACAGGCTGCTGACCGAGCTGGCGGACTATCGCGCCAAGGACCCGGGCTGCGGCATCGCCCAGCTGCACCTGTTCGCCTTCGGCGGGCTGGAGCGCTCGGCCCGCTGGGTCAAGGCGATGCAGGAGGGCCGCTTCACCCTCGACGGCCGCGGCGGCTTCGCCATGGACGAATCGCTGGACTGATCCCGGACCACCGGTCCCGGAACGGAAACGGGCGCCCCTAGGGCGCCCGTCGTGTTTCGGCCGTGTGCCGGACGCCTGGCCCGGATCTCCCACACCCCCTATGCCCTGCGTCGCCTTGCGGCGAGTCGGATGCGGGGGCGGGACGCGAAAAGCGTATAGGGACATACGGTTGAGCGGCCCGCCCCCGCAGGCGGCCGCCGCAAGACGACCCTTCGGGCCGGTTGAAAATGCCGACAGGGTGCGTCGAACGGCTTGCCCGATGCATAAGCATCGCGCTGCGCCGCTCTCCTGCCCCGTCGGCATTTTGAACCGGCGCAGGTCGCAGGGGGTGTGAGATATCCGGGCTAGGAGGCGTCCGGGATCAGCTTGGCGCGCAGCGACCGGCGCGCCTCGTGGTCCAGGCGCTGCAGCGCCTCGCGGATCTGCTGGGTGATGGCGCCGGCCTCGGCGTCCGGGTTGCGGAAATAGGCCTGGGCCTCGGCGATCAGGGCCGGCAGCGCGGCGGCGGCGGCCTTGGCCGCGGCGGCCGGCGACGACGCCTTCGCCGCCATGCCGCGGATGCTGGTGGCCAGCTCGGCGGCGGAATTCTTCCAGCCGGCGGGGCCGGTGTCGGACAGGTCGGTCGCCGCCTCCTCGACGATCTGGTCGATCAGCACGCCCGAATCCCGCGCCCCGGACCAGGAGGCGGCGAGGCGCCCGTCGCGGTCGCGCACCTCGGTCCAGCGGAAGGTCTGGCGTTCCTCGTCGGTCAGGATGCGCTCCACCCGCGCGAACATGCCGCTGACCGGCCGGGACCAGGCGGCGGGCAGGGCCGCAAGCTGCTCCCGCACCCTGGCATCGACGCGCGCGCCGCAACTCTTGAGCAACTGCTTCAGACGCTGTGGGGCCCGCTGCTTGATCGCCATCTCTCTTCGCTCTCCCTACTACCTACTGCCGACCTGTGTACGCCCCGGCGCATTGCTCCCGTCGTTCAGGGGCGCCACGACTCCAGACGTTCCAATCAAATGGGCTTCGTCCCGTAGAATCAAGTCACAGCCGGTCGTGATTGGCGAGTCATTCCTTGGGTTTAAGACAAATCGGCGTCAGGGGCCGCGCCGGCCCTTGCGGTCCCGCTCGCGCTCGATCTCGGAGTTCAGCTCGGCGCCGATCAGGAAGATCACCGTCGACAGCCAGATCCAGGTCAGGAAGCCGATGACGGCGCCGAGCGAGCCGTAGGTCGCGCCGTAATTGGCGAAGCGGGCGACGTACCAGGAGAACAGCATCGACCCGCCGAGCCAGACGGTGGCGGCGATCACGCCGCCCCAGTTCAGCCAGTGCTCGCGCCGGCCGCCGGGGCCGTAGCGGTAGACCAGCGTCAGGGCCGCGATCGTCGCCAGGTACAAGGCCGGCCAGCGCAGCAGCCGGATCAGCGTGCCGGCGGCGGATTCCAGCCCGATATAGGTCAGCACGATCGGCGCCGCCACCACCACCGCCAGGGCCAGCACGGCGAAGCCGATGGCGCATAGGGTGAACAGCAGCGACACCAGGTTCAGCCGGATGAAGCCGCGCCGCTCCTCCTCGTCATAGGCCACGTTCAGCGCGTCGAACATCGCCTTGACCCCGGCATTGGCGCTCCACAGCGAGATCGCGAGGCCGGCGAAGAAGGCCAGGCCCAGGCTCTTCGGCGGCTGGCTGGCGATGCGCTGCAGCTGCCCGGCGATCAGCTCCAGGCTGCCGGCGGGCAGGATGAAGGCCAAGTCCTCGATATTCCGCTGCACGGTCGAGACGTCGGCGACCAGGCCGTACAGCGAGACGAACACGCCGATCGCCGGGAACAGCGCCAGCAGCGTGTAATAGGCGACGCCGGCGGCCAGCGCGAAGACCCGGTCCTCGCCGATCTCGCCCCAGACCCGCCACAGCACGACGCCCCCGCGCCGCGCCCTGCGCCGCCACCGCCGCTCCGTCGTCCTGGTCTCCGCCGCCATCGCGATTCGGCGCCTCCCCCCGTCCGGGCAACCATAGGTGTTGGCGGCCATGACGGAAATCCGGTTGACGACGGCATTTCGGCTGCGACCATCTGGGGCCCCGCTGCTGCGACCACAGGGAGACCTGCCCGTGCCCCGTCTGAGCCCGTCCTCCAGCCATTACGGCGCAGTCATGGCCGTCGTCGACGGCGACAAGATGGTCGGCATCCAGCCCTATGCCAGCGACATCGACCCGTCGCCGATCATCAACTCGCTGCCCGGCATGGTGCACGGCAACCTGCGCATCCCGCAGCCGATGGTCCGGGCCGGCTGGCTGGCGAAGCGGCACAGGAGCGACGGCAGCCGCCGCGGCGCTGACGCCTTCGTGCCGGTGTCGTGGGAGACGGCGCTGGAGCTGGTGGCGGGCGAGCTGCAGCGGGTGCGGACCGACCACGGCGCCGAATCCATCTATGGCGGCAGCTACGGCTGGGGTAGCGCCGGGCGGCTGCACAACGCGCCGACCCTGCTGCGCCGCATGCTGGGCTTCACCGGCGGCTACACCGCCTCGGTCAACAACTACAGCTTCGGCGCCGCCCTGCCGCTGATGCCGCACATCATCGGCGACTTCAACCGGGTGCTGGTCGAGACCACCGACTGGCGCAGCATCGCCGCCGACGGCCGCCTGGTCGTCGCCTTCGGCGGCATGCCGCCGCGCAACAGCCAGATCGCCTCGGGCGGCACCGGCAAGCACACCCAGCGCGACTGGAACCGCCGCAGCCGCGAGGCCGGGGTGCAGTTCGTCTATATCGGCCCGGTGCGCGACGACATGGCGGAGGAGGCGGGCGCCGAATGGCTGGCGCCGCGGCCGAACACCGACACCGCGATCATGCTCGGCCTGGCCCACACTCTGGTGGCCGAGGGGCTGTACGATCGCGGTTTCGTCGACCGCTACACCACCGGTTTCGACCGCTTCCTGCCCTACCTCATGGGCCGGTCCGACGGCACGCCGAAGGACGCCGACTGGGCGGCCGCGATCTCCGGCCTGTCCGCCGACACCATCCGCGGCCTGGCCCGGCGCATGGCCTCGCAGCGCACGCTGATCAGCCTCAGCTGGTCGCTGCAGCGCTCCGACCATGGCGAGCAGCCCTACTGGATGGGCACGGTGCTGGCGGCGATGCTGGGCCAGATCGGCCTGCCCGGCGGCGGCATCGGCTACGGCTACGGCGCCGAGGCCAATGTCGGCTCGGCCAGCGACGGCCGCAGCCGCACCCGCATCGTCCCCGGCCCGAACCCGACCGGCCGCTACATCCCGGTCGCCCGCATCTCCGACCTGCTGCTGCGGCCGGGCGAGACCGACGACTACAACGGCCACAGGATCACCTATCCCGACACCCGGCTGGTCTACTGGGCCGGCGGCAACCCGTTCCACCACCACCAGGACCTCAACCGCCTGCTGCGCGCCTGGGCGAAGCCGGAGACGGTGATCGTGCAGGAGCCGTGGTGGACGCCGGTGGCCCGCCGCGCCGACATCGTGCTGCCGGCGACCACCAGCTTCGAGCGCAACGACATCGGCGGCGCCGCGCGCGATCCCTACATCCTGGCCATGCCGCAGGCGATCCCGCCGGTCGGCCAGGCGCGCAGCGACTTCGACATCCTGACCGAGCTGTCGGACCGGGCCGGCGCCCGCGAGGCCTTCACCGAGGGCCGCGACGAGATGGGCTGGGTGCAGCATTTCTACGAGAACGACCGCCGCACCGCCGCCGAGTCCGGGATCGAGCTGCCGGGCTTCCAGGAGTTCTGGGAGATCGGCCATGTCGAGCTGCCGCTGTCGGCCAGGCCGAAGATCCTGCTCGAGGCCTTCCGCGCCGACCCGGTGGCCAACAAGCTGCCGACGCCGAGCGGCCGGATCGAGATCTTCTCCGACCGCATCGCCGGCTTCGGCTATGACGACTGCCCGGGCCACCCGATGTGGTTCGAGCCGGCGGAATGGCTCGGCTCGCCGGAGACCGAACGCTTCCCGCTGCACCTGATCTCGAACCAGCCGAAGACCCGGCTGCACAGCCAGCTCGACGCCGGCGTGACCAGCCGCAGCGAGAAGGTGGCGGACCGCGAGCCGGTGTGGATCCACCCGGCCGACGCCGCCGCCCGCGGCATCCAGGACGGCGACGTGGTGCGGCTGTTCAACGACCGCGGCGCCTGCCTCGCGGGCGCGGTGGTCACCGACCGGGTGATGCAAGGCGTGATCCAGCTCGCCACCGGCGCCTGGTACGACCCGGAGGTGCCGGGCGAGATCGGGGCCATGTGCAAGCACGGCAACCCGAACGTCCTGACCCGGGACAAGGGCACCTCGCGGCTGGGGCAGGGGCCCAGCGCCCACACCTGCCTGGTCGAGATCGCCAGGCTCGAAGGCCCGGCGCCGCGCGTCACCGCCTTCGACCCGCCCGTGATCCTCGACCCGAGGGCCGAGGCGGCGGAGTAGGGGGGAGGCGCGTCCTCCCCTGCTGTCATTGCCGGGCTTGACCCGGCAATCCAGAGAATGTCGACACCTTCTGGATGCCCGGGTCAAGCCCGGGCATGACAGTTTGTGCACATGAATTTGTATTATAACAAAATCAACATTCAAAACCGATATTTATAAATTGAACATCGATCAGATCGCGTTAATATATCTCCCGACGCCGCTGCCTTCCTCGGGAGAGTTCCATGTCCGAACCGGCGCTTCGCCCTGAAACCCTGGCCCTCCATGCCGGCTGGCGGGCCGACCCGGCGACCGGCGCCGTGGCGGTGCCGATCTACCAGTCGACATCCTTCCAGTTCCAGGACACGGAGCATGCGCGGAAGCTGTTCGCGCTGGAGGAGCTGGGCAACATCTACAGCCGCATCGGCAACCCGACGGTCGACGTGCTGGAGCAGCGCGTCGCGGCGCTGGAGGGCGGGGCCGCGGCGCTGGCCGTCGCCTCCGGCCAGGCGGCCTCGGCCTTCGCGGTGCAGAACCTGGCCCGTGCGGGCGACAACATCGTCAGCTCGACCGACCTCTATGGCGGCACCTGGAACCTGTTCGCCAACCGTCTGGGCGAGCAGGGCATCGAGGTTCGCTTCGTCGACCCGGCCGACCCGGAGAATTTCCGCCGCGCCGTCGACGACCGCACCCGCGCCTTCTACGCCGAAAGCCTGCCGAACCCGAAGCTGACGGTGTTCCCGATCGCCGAGGTCGCCGCCATCGGCCGCGGGTTCGGCATCCCGCTGATCGTCGACAACACCGCGGCGCCGGTGCTGCTGCGGCCGCTGGAGCACGGCGCGGCTGTGGTGGTGTACTCGACCACCAAATACATCGGCGGCCACGGCACCTCGATCGGCGGGCTGATCGTCGACGGCGGCAATTTCGACTGGGCCGCGCACCCTGAACGGCAGCCGGCGCTGAACACGCCGGATCCCAGCTATCACGGCGCGGTCTGGGTCGAGGCGACGAAGCCGCTCGGCCCCGTTGCCTATATCGTCAAGGCGCGGACCACGCTGCAGCGCGACCTCGGCGCCTCGCTGTCGCCCTTCAACGCCTTCCAGATCCTGCAGGGGCTGGAGACGCTGCCGCTCCGGATCGAGCGGCATTCCCGCAACGCCGGCGCGGTCGCCGCCTTCCTGGCGCAGCGCAAGGAGGTGACGCGGGTCATCCATCCCTCGCTGCAGACCGGCGCGGCCCGGGAACGGGCGGAGAAGTACCTGAAGGGCGGCTATGGCGGGCTGGTCGGCTTCGAGCTGGCCGGCGGCGCTCAGGCCGGGCGGCGCTTCATCGACGGGCTCAGGCTGCTGTACCACGTCGCCAATATCGGCGACGCCCGCAGCCTGGCGATCCACCCGGCCTCGACCACCCATTCGCAGCTGACGGCGGAGGAGCAGCGGGCCAGCGGCGTGACCGAAGGCTATGTTCGCCTGTCGGTCGGCATCGAGCATATCGACGACATTCTCGCGGACATCGAGCGCGGCCTGGCCGCGGCAAGGTTGGCCGAGGCGGCCTGACCTTAAGCAGGCTCCATCCATCTATCCTCCCCCTCCCCTCGCGGGAGGGGGTAGGGGGAGGGGGGTTGTCGATGAGGTAATGGGTACAGGGCAGCCAGGACGGCTGTCTTCTCCGACGGTCGTCCGGCATCGGTCCCGGCGGCGCCAGTACCCCCCTACCCCCTCCCGCAAGGGGAGGGGGGATGAAACGGGACAGGCCTGCTTTCCTGCCGCAGGGGCTTGGCGAGCCGCCCCCCATTTGCGACCGTTGCAGCGCCGGGCCCCGACGCCCGGCCTCCAGCGGAGGCAGGGATGACACGGGACGCGGCGATCGCCGGCGCGGCGCGCTATTTCGACGAGGGCGGCTTCCTGGCCGATCTCGACCGCCGCATCGGCATCCGCACCGAGAGCCAGGCGGCCGACCGCGCGCCGCTGCTCGACTACCTGCAGCGCGAGATCGGCCCGAGCCTGGCCCGGCTCGGCTTCGACCTGCACCTCGTCCCGAACCCGGCCGCGCCCGGCGCCCCGGCGCTGATCGCCCTGCGGCAGGAGGGCGACGGCCTGCCCGGCGTGCTGTGCTACGGCCATGGCGACGTGGTGCTGGGCGCGCCGGAGCGCTGGCGGGCCGGGCTCGACCCCTGGCGGATCACCGTCGAGGGCGACCGCTGGTACGGCCGCGGCACCGCCGACAACAAGGGCCAGCATTCGATCAACATCGCCGCGGTCGAGCAGGTGCTGCAGGCGCGCGGTGGCCGGCTCGGCTTCAACATGGCCTTCCTGGTCGAGACCAGCGAGGAGATCGGTTCGCCCGGCCTGGACGAGATCTGCGCCGCGAACCGCGACCTGCTGGCCGCCGACGTGCTGATCGCCTCGGACGGGCCGCGGCTCGATGCGGGCCGGCCGATGATCGCGCTGGGCACCCGCGGCGTGATCAATTTCGACCTGCGCCTGACTCTGCGCGAGGGCAGCCACCATTCCGGCAACTGGGGCGGCCTCCTGCCCAACCCAGCCACCATCCTGGCCAATGCCGTCGCCGCGCTGGTCGATGCCCGCGGCGCCATCCGGGTGCCCGGGCTGCGGCCGCCGCCGGTACCGGAGTCCGTGCGCCGGGCCCTGGCCGATGTCGCCATCGCCCGCGACGCCGAGGGCGCGATGCTGGCCGAGGGCTGGGGCGAGCCGGGGCTGAGCCCGGCCGAGCGGGTGTTCGGCTGGAACGCGCTGGAGGTGCTGGCCTTCACCGCCGGCACGCCGGACGCGCCGCAGAACGCGATCCCGCCATCGGCCCGGGTGCACTGTCAGCTGCGCTTCGTCGTCGGCACCGACGTCTCGGACCTGCCGGGCACGGTCGGCGCCTATCTCGAGTCCCAGGGCTTCCGCGGCATCGAGGTCAGCGAGTCCGGCACGCCGATGCCGGCGACGCGTCTCGACCCCGACGACCCCTGGGCGCGCTGGGCCGCCGGCTCGATCGCCGCCACCACCGGCGCCGCGCCGATGGTGCTGCCCAATGTCGGCGGGTCGCTGCCGAACGAAGTCTTCGCCGGTACGCTGGGCCTGGCCACGGTCTGGGTGCCGCACTCCTATGGCGGCTGCCGCCAGCATGGGCCCGACGAGCATTTGCTGGCCCCGCTGGCCCGCGAAGGGCTGCAGATGATGACGGGGCTGTTCTGGGATCTCGGCGAGACCGGCGCCGCCGTGGCGCGGCAGCGTCAGGTCCATACTGGATAGGCCGGAGCCACCCCCTCACCCGAAATCGCTGCGCGATTTCGACCTCTCCCCAAGGAGAGGTAAAGGAGGCCGCAGCTCGAATTCCCCTCTCCTCGGGGAGAGGGAGGGGCCCGGCGCGAAGCGACGGGAGGGTGAGGGGGCAGGGCCGTGCAGTTGGAGCTGGCGCCTATGCCCTCGGCGCCCGCGGCAGCAGGAAGCGGTCCACCGCCTGGGCGAAGCCGTCGGCGTCGTTGCCGGCGGTGACGAAATGGGCCAGCGCCTTCACCTCGTCGATGGCGTTGCCCATGGCGATCGACAGGCCGGCGGCGCGGAACATCGGCACGTCGTTGGCGGCGTCGCCGATCACCGCCACCGCGGCCGGGTCCACCCCCGCCGCCGCGGCGATGCGGCCGACCGCGTGGCCCTTGTCGGCCTCGGGGTGGTTGATGTCGAGATAGTAGCGCTGCGACCGGGCGGCGATGGCGCTGCCGCCCAGCAGGCCCCGCAGCTCCGCCTCGCAGCGGGCCAGCCTCTCGAAGTCGCCGGAGGCGCCGACGATCTTGCCGGCGCGCGCCAGATAGGGGTCGAGATCGGCGACAATGGTCGGTTCGAACCCCACCGTGCGCCGCTCCAGCGGCACATATTCCCCGTCCGGATCGGTCGCGATCCACTGATTGTCGGCGAACACCCAGGGATCGGCGCCGAAGCGGCGCAGCGTCGCCAGCGCGATCCGCGCCGCCGCCTCCGGCACCGCGAGTTCCGACACCACGCTCCCGTCGGGCCGGAAGATGGTGCCGCCGTTGAAGCCGCCCAGGGGCAGGGCCAGGCCCAGCTGCATGATCAGCCCGGCCAGGCCGCGCGGCGGCCGGCTGGAGACGATCGAGAAGCCGATCCCGGCCTCGCCCAGCCGGCGCACCGCTGCCACCGAGGCCGGGGTCACCACCTTGTCCGGGTCGGCCAGCGTGCCGTCGACGTCGGAGATCAGCAGGGCGATGCGCCCAGCGGGGGCGGCGGGGTGCTCCGGCATCAGGTCAGCGGCAGCCATTGGTACCCGTCCCGCGCCAGCAGCTCGTCGGCGCAGGCCGGGCCGTCGCTGCCGGCCGGGTAGATGTCCGGCGGGTCGGTCAGCCCGGCCCAGAGGGTCTGGATCGTCTGCACCTCGGACCAGCCGGACTCGATGTTGTCGGCGCGCTGGAACAGCGTCGGGTCGCCGGTCAGGCAGTCGTAGATCAGCGTCTCGTACCCGGTCTGCGGCTCCGCCTTGAAGTGCTCGGCGTAGCGGAAATCCATCTCGACCTGGCCCAGCCGCATCTCCCGCCCCGGCACCTTGGCGGCGAAGCGCAGCGAGATGCCCTCGTCCGGCTGGATGCGGATCACCAGCAGGTTCGGCGTCGGGGCGTTGACCGCGTCGCGGAACAGCACCGCCGGCGCCCGCTTGAACTGGATCGCGATCTCGGTGCGCCGCACCGCCAGCGACTTGCCGGTGCGCAGGTAGAACGGCACGCCGGACCAGCGCCAGTTGTCGATCGCCAGCTTCATCGCGACATAGGTCTCGGTCCGGCTGTCCGGCGCCACGTCCGGCTCCTGCCGGTAGGCCGCGCGCGGCTTGCCCAGCACCGTGCCGGCGCCGTACTGGCCGCGCACCACCACCTTGGCCGCCTCCTCGGGCGTCAGGTCGCGCACCGCCTCGACCACCTTGGCCTTCTCGGTGCGCACCGCGTCGGCGTCGAAGGAGTTCGGCGCCTCCATCGCGGTCATGGCCAGCAGCTGGAACAGGTGGTTCGGCACCATGTCGCGCAGCGCCCCGGTGGCGTCGTAGAAGCGGCCGCGCCGCTCCACCCCCACCGTCTCGGCCGCGGTGATCTGCACATGCTCGATATGGTCGCGGTCCCAGATCGGCTCGAAGATGCCGTTGCCGAACCGGAAGGCCATGATGTTCTGGACCGTCTCCTTCCCGAGATAGTGGTCGATCCGGTAGATCTGCCTCTCGGATGCCACGGCCAGCAGCCTGGCATTCAGGTCCCGCGCCGAGGCCAGGTCGGTGCCGAACGGCTTCTCAACCACCAGCCGGCGGAAGCCGACGTCGCTCTCGTCCAGCAGGCCCGCGGCCGACAGCGCGGTGGCGATCGGGGCGAAGAAGCGCGGCGCCACCGCCAGGTAGAACACCGCGTTGGACTTGCCGGTGGCCTTGCCCCGCTGGTCCAGATGCTCCGCCAGCCTCTGGAAGGTGCCGGGATCGGCGAAGTCGCCGGTCAGGTAGTGGATGCCGGCGGCCAGCCGGCCCCAGGCGGCCTCGTCGATGGCGCCTTCGATGCCGATCGTGTGGAGCGCCTGGCCGAGGGTCTTGCGGAAGCCCTCGTCATTGTTCTCGACCCGGTCCACCCCGAGGATCTCGAAGCCGGGGTCCAGCAGGCCCTCGCGCATCAGGTGGTAGAGGGCCGGGGTCAGGAGGCGTCCGGTCAGGTCGCCCGAGGCGCCGAAGATGACGAAGGTGCAGGGCGGGGCCGGCGGGGTGCCCGCCGGCTTCGCGGGGGAGGGCGAGATCAGCGCCGCCATGGCTCAGCCGCCCGCCGCCCGTTCGACA
The DNA here is from genome assembly GCF_916619195.1 of Inquilinus sp. Marseille-Q2685. Lineage (NCBI taxonomy): Bacteria > Pseudomonadati > Pseudomonadota > Alphaproteobacteria > Rhodospirillales > Rhodospirillaceae > Inquilinus > Inquilinus sp. Marseille-Q2685. The sequence goes on along the minus strand of NZ_CAKAKL010000002.1, from coordinate 1,782,276 downwards.
TGGCCGCCGAATTTGTGCCGCATCGCCGACAGCAGCTTCTCGCCGAAGGTGTGCTCCTGGCGCGAGCGGAAGCGGACATAGAGCGCGGTCGACAGCACGTCGGCCGGCACCGCCTCCTCCAGCGCCGCCATCACGGTCCAGCGTCCCTCGCCGGAATCGGCGACCGACCCGGTGTAGTTCGACAGGCTCTCGTTCTCGGCCAGGGCGATGGCGCTGAGGTCGAGCAGCCAGGAGGAGACGACGCTGCCGCGGCGCCACACCTCGGCGATGTCGGCGAGGTCCAGCGTGTAGCGCTCGGCCTCCGGCAGCTCCTTCGAATCCTTGTTCTTCAGGATGTCGAAGCCCTCGGCATAGGCCTGCATCAGCCCGTATTCGATGCCGTTGTGCACCATCTTGACGAAGTGCCCGGCGCCGGCCGGCCCGGCATGGATGTAGCCCTTCTCGGCCCGCGGGTCGCGGCCCTCGCGGCCCGGCGTGCGCTCCACCGTGCCCAGCCCCGGCGCCAGCGCCGCGAAGATCGGGTCCAGATGGTCGACCGCGGCCTTGGTGCCGCCGATCATCATGCAGTAGCCGCGCTCCAGCCCCCAGACGCCGCCGGAGGTGCCGACGTCGACATAGTGCAGGTCCTTCGGCTCCAGCGCCGCGGCGCGGCGGATGTCGTCCTTGTAGAAGCTGTTGCCGCCGTCGATGATGATGTCGCCGGGGCTCAGCAGGCCGGCCAGCGCTGTCACCGTGTCCTCGGTCGGCGCGCCGGCGGGCAGCATCACCCAGACCGCGCGCGGCGGCGTCAGCCCGGCCACCAGGCCGGCCAGGTCCGCGGCCGGCGTGGCGCCGTCGGCGGCCAGCGCCTTGATCGCCTCGGCGCTGCGGTCGTAGACGACGCATTCATGGCCGGCGCGCATCAGGCGCCGGGCGATGTTGCCGCCCATGCGGCCGAGTCCGATCACCCCGAGCTGCATTCCACAGGTCCTCTCGTTTCCTTCGGCTGCGCTGATGGTAGCGTACCAACGCGTGATGACGCCGATGGTGCGCCCGCGCCGCGCCGGTTTCGAGTCCGAATGACCGGACGGGCGGCGATCGGGCGCCGAGGGAGGACATGCGATGGATCGAGGCGAGCAGCCGCCGGGCGCGCCCGGCGGGCCGGCGCGGTGGACGTCCAGCGCCAAGTCGGGGGTCGGCACCGCCCTCTCCGGCACCAGCCGCGTGTGGTTCACCCTCAGCCACGGCATCCTGAACGAGATCTACTTTCCGCGAATCGACACCGCCTGCGTCCGCGACCTCGGGCTGATCGTCACCGGCCCGGGCGGGTACTTTGCGGAGGAGAAGCGCGACGCCCGGTCGGAGACGCGGATGCTCGAGGCCGGCGTGCCGGCCTTCCGGCTGGTCAACACCGCGCTGGACGGCCGCTGGCGGATCGAGAAGTCGGTGCTGGCCAACCCGCTCGGCCCGGTGCTGCTGCAGGAGATCGTCTTCACCCTGCACGAGGGCGAGCCGGCGGACCACCGGCTGTTCGCGCTGTTGGCGCCGCATCTGGTCAATGCCGGCGCCGACAACACCGGCTGGGTCGACGACTATAAGGGCACGCCGATGCTGTTCGCCCGCGGCACCGATGGCGTCTCGCTGGCGCTGGCCGCCTCGGTGCCCTGGCGTGCCCGTTCGGTCGGCTATGTCGGCACCTCGGACGGCTGGCAGACGCTGTCGCGGACCGGCGCGCTGAACCCGGCCTGGCGCCGGGCCGAGAACGGCAATGTCGCCCTGGCCGGGGAGATCGACCTGGCCGCCGCGCCCGATGGCCGCTTCCTGCTGGCGCTCGGCTTCGGCGAGCGGCCGGAGGAGGCGGCGCACCACGCCTTGGCTGGTCTGCAGTGCGGCTTCGCGGCCGCGCGCGACCTCTATGTCGAGGGCTGGCGGCGCTGGCAGTCCGGGCTGCTGCCGCTCGACGGCACCGCCGGCTCCGAGACCGTCGCCTACCGCACCAGCACGGCGGTGCTGGCCAGCCACCAGACCGTGGAGTTCCCCGGTGCGGTGATCGCCTCCCTGTCGATCCCCTGGGGCTTCGCCAAGGGCGACGAGGATCTCGGCGGCTACCACCTGGTCTGGCCGCGCGACCTGGTCGAGACCGCGGGCGGATTCCTCGCCGCCGGGGCGGCGGCCGAGGCCAGGGCGATCCTCGGCTATCTGCAGGCGATCCAGGAGGCCGACGGCCACTGGTCGCAGAATGTCTGGCTCGACGGCACCCCGTACTGGAACGGGGTGCAGATGGACGAATGCGCCTTCCCGATCCTCCTGGCCGACATGCTGCGGCGCGAGGGCGCGCTGAGCGGGGAGGAACTGGCCCGCTTCGTGCCGATGGTGCGGCGCGCCGCCGGCTTCATCCTGCGCAACGGCCCGGTCACCGGCCAGGACCGGTGGGAGGAGGATGCCGGCTACTCGCCCTTCACTTTGGCGGTGGAGATCGCGGCCCTGCTGGCCGCGGCCGACATCCTGGAGCCGTCGAGCGCCGAGGAGGCGCGCTGGCTGCGCGAGACCGCCGACGCCTGGAACGACGAGGTCGAGCGCTGGACCTTCGCCGAGGGCACGGCGATCTGCGGCAGGCTCGGCCTCAAGGGCTACTATGTCCGCATCGCCCCGGCCGATGCGGCGGATGCGGCCTCGCCGCTCGACGGCTATGTGCCGGTGAAGAACCGGCCGCCGGGCGACGATGCGCGCAAGGCCGCGCTGCTGATCAGCCCCGACGCCCTGGCCCTGGTGCGCTTCGGCCTGCGTGCGCCGGACGACCCGCGCATCGTCGACACGGTGCGCGCGATCGACGCGGTGCTGAAGGCGGAGCTGCCGCAGGGCCCGGTCTGGTACCGCTACAACGACGACGGCTATGGCGAGCATGCGGACGGCGCGCCCTTCGACGGCACCGGCATCGGCCGGGCCTGGCCGCTGCTGACCGGCGAGCGCGCGCATTACGAGCTGGCCGCCGGCCGCGTCGACGCGGCCAGGGCGCTGCTGGCGACGCTGGAGCGGTCGGCCGGGGAGGGCGGGCTGCTGCCGGAGCAGGTGTGGGACGCCGACGACATCCCGGCGCGCGAGCTGTTCCGCGGCCGGCCCTCGGGCAGCGCCATGCCGCTGGTCTGGGCTCATTCCGAGCATATCAAGCTGCTGCGGTCGCTGCGCGACGGCCGGGTGTTCGACCTGCCGCCGCAGCCGGTGCGGCGCTACCAGGTCGACAAGGTGGTCTCGCCGGTCCGCTGCTGGCGCTTCAACCAGAAGCGGCGGGCCCTGCCGGCCGGCAAGGCGCTACGCCTCGAGCTGCCGGCGGCCGCCACGGTGCACTGGACCCTGGACGATTGGGGCACGATCCGCGACGACACCACGGCCGGGACGCCTTTCGGCCTGCATGTGCTCGACCTGCCGACGGCTTCGGCGCCGCCCGGCACGCGGATCCGCTTCACCTTCCGGTGGCGCGATCCCGAGCGGTGGGAGGGCGCCGATTTCCTGGTGACGATCGACGGCGAGACCGGCATCGCCGTCGGCCACGCGGCGGCCGATGCGGCCGGCGAAGATTGACGCTGCCGGAAAACGGCCGACATGCTGACAACGGTCACCAAGGAGGAACGCGCGTGAAGCCTGGCATCCTGGCCATCGATGTGGGGGGCACGGGGCTGAAGGCCGCCGTGATCGACGACCGCGGGCGGATGCGGTCCGACCGGCAGCGGGTGCCGACGCCGCATCCCTGCCCGCCGAAGCTGTTCCTCGACACCATCGCGGCGCTGGTCAAGCCGCTGCCCGAATTCGACCGCATCGCCGTCGGCTTCCCGGGCGTGGTCCGCGACGGCCGGGTGATCACCGCCCCCAATCTCGGCACCGGGGACTGGGCCGGCTTCGGCCTGGCCGCCGCCCTGTCGAAGCGGCTGGGCGGCGCCCCGGTGCGGATGGTCAACGACGCCGAGATGCAGGGGCTGGCCCTGGTCGAGGGCAAGGGGCTGGAGCTGGTGGTCACGCTCGGCACCGGCGTCGGCACGGCCCTGCTCCGCGACGGCGTGCCGACGCCGCATCTGGAGCTGGCGCACCACCCGCTGTCCAAGAGCGGCAAGACCTATGACGAGTATCTCGGCAACGCCGCCTACGAGAAGATCGGCAAGAAGCGCTGGAACAGGCGGGTGAAGCGGATGCTGGAGGTGCTGGAGATCCTGCTGCATCCAGACCGGATCCATCTCAGCGGCGGCAACGCCAAGCATATCGACTTCGAGCTGCCGAAGGGCGTCGCCATCGCCTCGAACGAGGCCGGGCTGGAAGGCGGCGCCGGGCTGTGGCGCGAGCCGGCGGCCCCGCGCAGGCCGGCGGCCAGGCGCCCGGCCGCCAAGCCCGCGCCCGCCAAGCGCACCGCGACCCGCCGCGCGAAGGTCTGACCGGCCGGAGGCGCGATCCCGCGGCCGCGATCGACCGGCCGTTCCAGAGTCTTGCGTTTCCAGATCATGAAGGACTGAAGCTTCGCCTGAATCGCCGCAATAGTGCTTTTCATGCGCCTAAAAACATGCCTCACTCTCCGGAAGGGACGAGGCAGGGGAGGCGTCATGGCGCGGCCGCACGGGCACGGACGGGTGCTGACATCCAGCGATTTCGGGGCGACCACGGTCTATGCCTGCGGCCTCGACCAGCGCTTCAGCTACTGCGCCTATGTGCCGGAGGATTACGACGAGGACGGTCGGGACCGCTGGCCGCTGGCGGTGATCGTGCACGGCACCGAGCGCGGCATGCAGGCCTATCGCGACGGCTTCGCCGATTTCGCCGAACGGCACGGCGTGATCGTGCTGGCGCCCTTGTTCCCGGTCGGCATCACCGAACCGGGCGACCTGTCCAGCTACAAGCTGCTGCGCGCCGGCGACCTGCATTACGACGCCGTGCTGCTGGCGATGATCGCCGAGACCCAGGCCCGCTACCGGATCGAGGGCGACCGGGTGCTGATGTACGGCTTCTCCGGCGGCGGCCACTTCACCCACCGCTTCCTCTATCTGCATCCGGAGCGGCTGCTGGGCGCCTCGATCGGCGCGCCCGGCGTCGTCACGCTGCTCGATTTCGAGCATGACTTCTGGGTCGGGGTGCGCAATTTCGAGGCGGTGTTCGGCAAGCCGCTCGACCTCGACGCCATCCGCCGGGTGCCGGTGCACATGGTGATCGGCGGCGACGACACCGAGACCTGGGAGATCACCGTCAAGCCGGGGGACGCCTGGTGGATGCCGGGCGCCGACATCGCCGGCCGGAACCGCCAGGACCGGATGCGATCGCTGCGCCGCAGCCTGGAGGTCCAGGGCGTCGCCGTCCAGCAGGACACCATCCCCGGCATCGGCCATGACGACCGCAAGCTGCTGGGCGCGGTGAAGAGCTTCTTCGGGGAGGTGCTGGCGCGGCGAAAAGCGGTCTGAGGTTCACCGACAACGACAAACAGGGGGCAGTGATGAAGGCGATGTTCGGCGGGCTCGCGCTCGCCCTGGTCCTGGCTGCCGGCGCTTCGGCCCAGGACACGCCGCGCGACGGCGGCACCATCACCGTGGCGCTGAACGCGGATATCCGCAGCAGCGACCCCGGCATCAACCGCGACGGCAACACCGACACAGTGATGCAGCATGTGGTCGAATCCCTGGTCGGCTACCGCGAGGACCTCACGGTCGGCCCGGCCCTGGCGGAGTCCTGGACGGTCACGGATGACGGCCGCACCTACGACTTCAGGATCCGCAAGGGGGTGCTGTTCCACAACGGCAAGCCGGTCACCTCGGCCGAGGTGAAATGGAGCTGGGACCGGCGCTGGGCGACCGACAGCTGGACCTGCCGGCCGCTCTTCGACGGCAGCGCCGGGCTGAAGGTCGAGGCGGTGGAGACGCCGGACCCCGAGACGATCCGCTTCCGCCTGGCCGAACCGAACGCCCTGTTCCTGGCGCAGCTGGCCAACATCCAGTGCTTCGCCACCGGCACGATCAGCCCCGACAGCCTCAACCCGGACGGCAGCTGGAACGCGCCGGTCGCCACCGGCCCGTACAGGCTGGCCTCCTGGAAGCGCGGCGAGGCGGTGGTGCTGCAGCGCTTCGCCGGCTACAAGCCGCTGTCCGAACCCGGCAGCGGCTATGCCGGCGCCCGCATCGCCCATGCCGACACCATCCGCTTCCAGATCGTGCCCGACCCGGCGACGGCGGAGGCGGCGCTGGCCACCGGCGGGGTCGACCTCATCTCCAGCCTGGCGCCGGGGCAGATCGACCAGGTCAAGGCTAATGGCGGCACGGTCGAGACCGCCCAGGGCCTCGGCTGGTCGGTGGTCCTGGTCCAGACGGCCGATCCCCTGCTGTCCGACCTGCGCATCCGCCGGGCGATCGCCCATGCGCTCGACCTGAAGCAGATCGCCCAGGCGCGGACCTACGGCCTGACCGAGGCCAACCCGTCGGCCGTGGCCCGCAGCAGCACCTTCTTCGACGAAAGCTTCCTCGACTGGCCGGCCTACGACCCGGCCAAGGCGCAGGCGCTGCTGCAGGAGGCCGGCTACAAGGGCCAGCCGATCACCATCCAGACCAACAAGCGCTACGACGGCATGTACGACAACGCCGTGATGATCCAGGCGATGCTGGCCGCGGCCGGGATCGACGCGCGGCTGGAGGTGCTGGACTGGGCGACGCAGCTCGACAACTACATCGCCGGCAAGTTCCAGCTGCAGTCCTTCGCCTTCTCGGCCCGGCTCGACCCGTCGCTGCTGTACGGCATCCTGATCGGCAGCAAGGCCGAGGACCCGGGCAACCAGTGGGACGACCCGAAGGCGGCGGAGCTGCTGGCCCGGTCGATCCGCACCGAGGATCCGGCGAAGCGCAAGCAGGCGCTGACGCAGCTGCACGCGCTGATGGCGCAGCAGCTGCCGATCATCGGCCTCTACTACGACCCGGCGGTCGACGCGGTGGGGCCGAAGCTGAAGGGCTACAAGCCCTGGGCCGCCGACAAGCCGCGGCTCTGGGGCGCCTGGAAGGCGGAGTGAGGGAGCCGATCGCCTTCTTCGGATCTCCCCCTCCCCTTGCGGGCTACGGCATTCACACGTCGATCGGTGACACCGACGGCGGGCATATGAGCAGATTGCCTCTCCCGCTTGCGGGAGAGGTCGGACATCCGAAGGATGTCCGGGTGAGGGGATGGCGGCCTTGCCGGAAGCACAGCTTTGCGGCGAGCGAGCGCATGATCCGCTCTTGTCCTGAAACGCTGGCCCTGGTGTCGCGGCCGGACCGCCCTCACCCGGTCTCGCTGCACGAGCCCGACCTCTCCCGCAAGCGGGAGAGGCAGAAGGATGGTGCTCCGAGATCTGTGAATCCGATAGTCCCGCAAGGGGAGGGGGAGAGCGGATTTCCAGGCTTCAGTCTCTCGGTCGTCCTACTCCTCCCTGTACCCGAATGTCTGGGCGTTGCCGGTGGCGCCGTAATAGCGGTAGGGCAGGAACTTGCCGGACATGGTCAGCTTCACCCGGTCGCCGTTGGGGTCGGGCTGGCGCTCCATCTGGAAGTCGAAATCGATCGCCGACATGATGCCGTCGCCGAACTCCTCCTGGATCAGCTCCTTCCAGGTGGTGCCGTAGACCATCACCAGCTCGTAGAAGCGGTAGATCAGCGGGTCGGTCGGCGGCGCCTGGAACGAGCCGCGATAGGGCGGCTCGTTCAGCATGCGCTGCTCCGCCGGGGTCAGGCCGAACAGGATCGCGGCTTCCGCTGCCTGCGGCTTGGTCAGCTTCATCTGCCCCAGCAGCGCGGCGGTGACCAGCACCGGCGAATGGCCGCCGATGGTCTCGGCGATCTCGCGCCAGGTCCAGCCCTTCTCCCGCTTGATGTCCAGGATCTTCTCGGTCAGCTCCTCGCGCTTCATGGGGCGTCCTCTCCGATCGGTGATTGCGAACCGATCGCAGGATCATGCAACGGCCGTGCCAGCGCGGGATCAGAAGGCGCGGCTGCCCTCCAGCATGCCGTGCACGCTGTAGGTCATGATCGCCAGCAGCGCGGTCAGGCCGAGATACAGCACGCCGTATTCGATCCGGGCGTCCAGCGGCGCGTTGTAGTAGGCCTGGGCCTCCGGGCTGTTGGGGTCGTGGCGCCAGGCCTTCAGCACCTGCGGCGCCGCGAACAGCGCCACCAGCAGCAGCACCGGGCTGGGCCGGTACAGCAGCAGGCCCAGCATGATCGGCGCGCCCAGCAGCCAGACCCGCGGCGACAGGATCGCCGTGATCCGGCCGCCGTCCAGCGGCGAGACGGGCAGGAGGTTGATCAGGTTCAGGAAGAAGCCGGAATAGGCCACGGCGAGCAGCAGCCGGCTGTCCACCTCCCGCGCCCAGAAATAGGCGGCGAAGGCGCCGAGGGTGCCGAGGAACGGGCCGGCGAAGGCGACATAGGCCTCGGTCTCGACATTCATCGGCTGCTGCTTCAGCTGGATCCAGGCGCCGACGAAGGGGATGAAGGTCGGCGCCCCCACATTCAGCCCGCGCCGCTTCGCCGCGATGTAGTGCCCCATCTCGTGCACCAGCAGCATCAGCACGAAGCCGGCGGCATAGCCCCAGCCGAAGACGAAGGCATAGGTGACCAGCGACAGCAGCATCGTGCCGCCGGTCACCGCCAGCGGACCGAACTTCAGGCCGCCGACCAGCAGGAGAAGCGCCTTGATCATGACCGGTGCCGGGCTCCTCTCAGGCGACGCCGCCGTCGCGCGGTTTGCGCCGGAACAGCTTGGCCAGGGCGACGCCGAGAACGCCGAACCCGATGACGAAGACCTTGGCGAATTTCAGCACGAAGGCGCCGATGATGGCGATCAGCCCCAGCTTCTTCGCCGCGACGCCGGCCACCAGTGCCGCCAGCCCGTATTCGGCGACCCGGTCGGTGCTCTCGTTGAAGTCCGCGTAGCGCTTGCCGGGGTTGTAGCTGATCGCGCCGAGCAGCTCGCGGGCGTATTTCTTGTCGCCCTCGATCGTCGCCGTCGACGTCACCAGGTTCAGGCCGAAATAGCCCTCGCGTCCCAGCGCATAGGTCTTGTAGTTGGCCGTGCCCTGGTCCTGCGGGTTGTCCTTCTCGACCACCTTGGCGGACCAGACCAGGCGATGGGTCGCGGCATCGTATTGCGGCACCTCGATCCAGCCGGTCACGGCCAGGGGCGGAAAGCCGCGGGCGATCCGGTCCTGGTTCTCGGCCTCGGTGCCGTCCTTCAGGCTGGCCAGCAGCTCGTCGGCATTCCAGTCCTTGGCGTCGTCGTCGCGGATATAGCCTTCCTGGGTGTAGTCGATCGACGCCGACCAGTTCTCGTCGCTGAGCGGAAACACCAGGCCGATCAGCGTCGGGCTGGCGCCGTTGCCCCAGGCGCGCAGCAGGCGGGCCGATTCCTGCTTCGGCACGAAGGCATAGCCTTCGGGCAGGGCCAGCGTGCCCTGGTCGATCAGCGGAATCTCGGCAGGCCCCTGCTGGACCACCTTCCTGGCCGCATCCCACGCGGCATCCTGCTCCGCCTGGATCGCGGCCGCCTGGTCGGCAGGTGTGGTCGCGGGCGGCGTCTGCGCGGCGGCGGTGCCGGCCAGGGCCAGCGTCAGCGCGATCGCGAGCACGCGATGCGACAGGCCAAACCTCATGATGATGTTCCCCTCCGGTGTCCCACGGCCCCCCGGCGCATGGGACGATCATCATAAGCGCGCAAGATGGCGGCAATTTGAAGCGAATTCTTCCTCAGTCCTCGCCCGGGCTGCCGCGCATCCGCTTCACCGCTGACCGCTTGCTCTTGGCGTCGAGCCGCCGGATCTTGCTGCCCAGCGTCGCCCGGGTCGGCCGGCGCTTCTTGGGGGCGACGGCGGCGCGCTGGAACAGCTCGACCAGCCGGGCCAGCGCCTCGGCCCGGTTGCGCTCCTGGCTGCGATGCTCGCGGGCGGTGATGACCAGCACGCCGTCCTTGGTCAGGCGCTGACCGGCCAGCGCCTCCAGCCGGGCCCGCATGTCGTCCGGCAGCCCGGCGCGGTCGACCGGATAGCGCAGCTGCACCGCGGTCGCGACCTTGTTCACGTTCTGCCCGCCGGGGCCGGAGGCGAGGATGAAGCTCTCCTCGATGTCGCGCTCGTCCAGCGCGATGCGGGCGGTGATGCGGATCATGGCCGGGACCCTCGCACGGCCGGGCGTGCTTGTCATGCCCCCGCCGCTGTGCCATGCCGGACCCCGGGAGGACTCCGGTACGATGACCATCAGGCTGAGGCATATCGAGGCGCTGCAGGCGGTGCAGAAGGCCGGGTCGATCACCGGCGCGGCCGAGCTGCTGAACGTCTCGCAGCCCGCTGTCAGCAAGCTCTTGCGCCATGCCGAGGACCAGCTGGGCCTGCGCCTGTTCGAGCGGGTGAAGGGCAAGCTGGTGCCGACCCGCGAGGCCAAGCTGCTCGAGGTCGAGATCGACCGCACCTTCGCCGGGCTGGAGCGGATCTCCAGCATCGCCGCCAACCTCCGGCGCGGCCGCGAGGGCCATGTCCGCATCGCCTGCCTGCCCAGCCTCGGCTTCGGCTTCATGACCGAGCAGATGGCCTCGTTCCACCGCCGCCACCCGGGCGTCAGCTTCGACCTGCGCACCCACCACACCCGCGAGATCCTGGATCTCGTCGCCACCAACAGCCTCGACCTCGCCATCGCCTATGAGCCGGTGCTGCCGCCGGGCATGCGCAAGATCGCGATCGGCACCTCGCGGCTGGTGCACCTCTCGACCGCGCCGCTCCGGCCCGGCGAGGCGGCGGAGATCACGCTCGACCGGATCGACGTGGAGACGCTGATCGGCGTCGACCCCGACACCTCGATCGGCGCCACCCTGTCCGACGCCTTCGACCGCGCCGGCATCCGCTACGCCCCGAAGAACCTGATCCAGACCTACTATCTGGCGCTGCCGCTGGTGCGCTACGGCGCCGGCTCGGCCATCGTCGACGAGCACACGGCCCAGGCCTGGGCGGTGCCGGACGTCACCGCCCGCGCCATCGTGCCGGAGATCACCCTGCCGATCACGGCGCTGCACCACGAGAACTACCCGCTGTCGCAGGCGGCGCATCTGTTCCTCGACCACCTGACCGGCAAGCCGACCCAGCGCACCCGCAGCGCCAGGCGATAACGGCCGATGCGGATCCCATAACCGGCCGGAATTTGACAGGGACGAGCAGGGCCGGGCATCACGGAGGAACCCGTTCCGCTTCCTGCAGGACCATCATGCCCAGCGCGAAACCCGTCATCGGAGTGACCCTGGATGCCGAGGAGGCGGGCGGCTATTCCTCCTCGCCCTGGTACGCGCTGCGGCAGAACTACTGCGGATCGCTGGCGGAATACGGCGCCGTGCCGCTGGCGCTGCCGCATCTGGTCGACGCCGTCGACCGCTATCTCGGCCTGTGCGACGGCGTCGTCGTCACCGGCGGCGGCTTCGACGTCGACCCCTCGCTCTACGGCGCCGGCTCGGTGCACGAGACGGTGAAGACCAAGCCGGTGCGCACGCAGTTCGAATGGGCGCTGGTGCAGGGCGCGGTGGCGCAGAACAAGCCGGTGCTCGGCATCTGCGGCGGCGAACAGCTGCTGGCGGTGGTGCTGGGCGGCACGCTGGTGCAGCACATCCCGGCCGAGATCGACAACGCGCTCGACCACAGCCCGGAGCGCAAGATCCACGATCCTGCGGGCTGGAAGGCGGCGCATGAGGTCGAGGTCGCGCCCGGCACGCTTCTGGCCCGCATCACCGGCGCGGCGCGCTTCGGCGTCAACAGCTCGCACCACCAGGCGGTGAAGGCGGCGGGGCCGGCCCTCGTCGTCTCCGGCGTCGCCCCCGACGGGGTGGTCGAGGCGGTGGAGCATCCGGGGCAGCGCTTCTGCCTCGGCGTGCAATGGCACCCGGAGTACCTGCGCAGCGAGGCCGACCGCGCCGTGCTCGCCGCCTTCGTCGCCGCCTGCGCCGGCTGATGGACGCGCCCGCCATAGGACCGCAGCTGGTCCGCGACCTGCTCGACGCGTTCGAGGGCGAGGTCGGCCCCGAGGATTTCGGCCTGAGCGTCCGGCTCTATCCCGGCCGGCTGCGCGACGGCGCCGCCGACCGCTACTCGGACGGGCCGGTCTTCGGTCATCGCGACGAGGTCGCGGTGTACCCGGCCAGCACCTGCAAGAGCTTCTACCTGGTTGCCTTCCAGCACTGGGTCGAGGCGGGGCTGCTGCAGCCGGACGAGGAGGATCTGCGGGCGCTGTCGGCGATGATCCGCCAGTCCAGCAACGACGCCACCACCTACCTGTTCGGCCGCATGACCGGCACCACGCCGGGGGGACCGCTGCCGGAGGCGGAGATGGCGGCGTGGTGGGACAGGCGCCAGGCGATCCAGCGCTGGTTCGAAAGCTGGGGCTGGCCGGAGTTCGATCGCCTCCGGCTGTGGCACAGCACCTACGAGGATTCGCCCTATGGCCGCGAGAAGGCGGCTCGGGCCCATGGCGGCAATCTGATCGCCCCGCGCGCGGCGGCGGCGCTGCTGCACGGCATCGTCGCCGGGCAGCTGGTCTCGCCCGCCGCCTGCGGCCGGATGATGGAGCTGCTCGACCGCGAGCCGGAGCGCGACCCGGACCGGCTGCCGCCCGGCTATGAGGACCAGGTGCGCGGCTTTCTCGGCGAAGCCCTGCCGCGCGACGTCCGGCTGTGGTCGAAGGCCGGCTGGACCGGGGAGACCCGGCACGACATGGCCTATTGGGAGGCTCCGTCCGGCCGCAGCCTCGTCGCCGCGGTCACCACGGTCGGCCGGCACATGGCCCGGAACCGGCGCTTCCTGCCGGCGGTCGGCGCCCGCCTGCACATGCTGCTCGAAGCCTGAGGATCCGGATGCCGCCCGTCTGGCACGATGACGACCGGTCGCCGAACTACGCCCATCTCGGGGCGCCCTTCGCCGACACCCTCTTCACGGCGGGGGCCGGAGCCTTCGAGACGCTGTGCCGCCTGTCCCCCTTCCCGCCCCGCGGCACGAAGATCCTGTTCGGGCTGCGCGGCTGCGCCCCGGCCGAGCCGGACTCCGCCGGCAGATGGTCCGAGGCGCTGCGACTGCGCGAGGCCCGCCCGGATCATCACGTGCCGCGCTGCGTCCTCGGGGTCTGGGACCGGCCGGCGGGGCGGCTGGCCGCCTGGCCCGGCTCGACCGTCCCGAACGCGCACTACATGCAACGGCAGGCCGAGGCGCCGGACCGGCGCATCGCCAACATGCTGGCGCCCGGGCTGCACCCCTATGTCGTCGGCCCGCATGTGCCCGCCGGCCGCCCGGCGGAGGAGGGGGCGTTCCAGCTCGACCGCACCGTCGAGGTGCCGGTGTGGCGCTCGCTCGACGCCGCTGGCTACGACCTGACCGGCCGTTTCGACATCTGCGCGCCGGAGGACAACATCCACGCCGCCGGCTGGCCGGGCGACGGCATCGAGTTCTCCTCGGCCGGCTGCCAGACCCTGCCGGGCCGGCACCTGCCGCCGGCCGACCCGACCGGCGCCTACGCCGCCTTCCGCGTGGCGGCGGGGCTCGCTGCCGGCCCGGACCCGGCCGAGACCGGCCTGGCCTTCGACGACCTGCTGGTCACGGGCCGGCACCTGCGCTTGGTGGCGGAGCGTGGCGCGAATTCCGCTCTGGCGCGGCTGATGCCGGGGTCGAGCGGCCACGAAGTGCGGCTGCTGCAGGACGCCTTCATCGGCCTCGGGCTGATCCCGGACTGGGGCTTCACCGCCGGCGTGTTCAACGGCTTCACCGCCAAGGCGGTCTACGACTGGCAGGCCGCCTCCGGCCGGGTCGCGGACGGCGTGCTGCGGCCGCGGGAGGCGGAGGCGCTGGGCTTCCCGCTGGGCTGAGCCGGGACAGGGGTTCCCATGGCGGCAGCGGCATCTAGCTTCATCGGAAACCGAGGGGCTTCGCGATGAAGGCGCTGCAGTTCCTGGCCGTGGTGCTGACCGCCCTGGCGCTGATCCCGGGCGGCGCGCATCTGCTGGCCATGCCGAACAAGCTGGGCTTCGACGAAACCGCCTATTTCACGGTCCAGGGGATCTATCGCGGCTGGGCTCTGCTCGGCATCCTGCTGGTCGCGGCAATCGCGGCCGACCTTGCTCTGGCGGTCGGATCGCGGCGGCAGCCGGTGCCGTTCCGGCTGGCCCTGGCCGGCGCCCTGTGCCTCGCCGCCACCCTCGCGGTGTTCTTCCTGTGGACCCACCCCGCCAACCAGGCCACGGCGAACTGGACCGCCGTGCCGGACGACTGGGCGGCGCTGCGGCTGCAATGGGAATACTCCCACGCCGCCAACGCGATATTGACGTTCATAGCCCTGTGTCTGGTCACGCTCTCGGCCCTGCGCTGGCGGCCTCCACGATCGCAGTAGTATTATCGGCTGGGTATGTTCATGCTATGTTCCATGGACGCGACGCAGACCGATCGGACATCGGAGGCCGCGCCCGCTCCTCAGGAGGAGCGGGCGGCCCGACATCTGCGCATGCTCGCCCGGGCGGCGGACGTCCATATGGAGATCATCGAGGCCACCCGCACCGAAGCGGTGGAGGCGCCGCAACCCGGGGTCGACTATGGCCAGCGGATCGCCGTCGTCACCCGGTCGCTGCGGCTGACCCTGCTGCTGGAGGACAAGCTGTCGCGGCAGGCGGAGGAGAAGCGCAAGGCGGCGGCGCAGCGCGAGGCGGCGCAGGAGGACTGGCACGGGCTGCGGGTGCAGCTGGCGATGATGGCGGCGGCCTATGAGGTGTCCGGGGACGGCGAGGAGGCCGACCGCCGTGAAGCCGAGATGCATGAGCGGCTGGAGCGGCCGGAGGTGGTGGAGCTGATCGAGGCCAGCCGGCCGGAGGTGGCGGTGGCGGCGCTGTGCCGGCGCTGGGGCTATCCGGTGCGGGTGGAGCAGTGGCTGGAGATGGCGGACGAGGCGATGGAGGAGCTCGGCTTCCTGCCGCCGCAGGACGGCGAGGACGATCCGCCTGCGGACCCGCCCAAGCCCCGCTCGGCCGCCCCTGCCCGCCGCAAGCCGCCGGATACCGGGTAGACGCGATCCCTCCAGCTGTCATTGCCGGGCTTGACCCGGCAATCCAGAAAATGTCGACGCATCTCTGGATGCCCGACCTCGGGCATATCAGCTGGGGAACGGGAACTGGTTCGCGTGCCGCGAACCCAACCCGCGAAATCGACACCGCCGCAGCCTTCCATTCTCCCCCTCCCCTTGCGGGAGGGGGCAGGGGGAGGGGTCTGCGCGCGTCCGCGCGCGAATGGGCAGGGCGCCGAACTCACCGTCCATGCCGGCTGCGGCAGTCTGGGCCGGCTCGATCCGAGAGAACCCCCTCCTGCAAGGGGAAGGGGAGGATCAAAGGCATAGGTCGAGTCGAATGGCTGAGCTCTGAAAAGGTCTCGCTTGCGGGAGAGGTCGGGCGGTCCCGCTCTACGGCCCGGCCTTCAGCACCAGCGGCGACAGGTCGGTGACCTTGTCCTTCAGCGCCGCGGCCAGCTCGGCCGGGCAGGCGGTGCCGACGCCGGACAGGCTGCACAGGCGCAGGTCGTCGATGTCGGCGCCGCCTTCGGCGATCTGGGAAGACGACAGCGGCAGATGCGCCTTGTCGTAGCCGGCCAGCGGCCAGATCCGGCGCGCGACGTAGATCGCCTCGCGGCCGACGGCGATGTGCAGCAGCTGCATCTCGCCTTGGCCGTCGGCCTTGCGCCTGGTGCAGCCCAGCGCGGTGCGGACGGTGCCGGCCGGGTCGTTCCGGACCTGGCCCTGGACCACGTCGTCGCAATCCTGTTTCAGGGCGTCGGCGCTCTCGCGGATGAAGTCGGCCGGGTCGCTGCCGCCCAGGCCGCCGATGCGGGTCACGGTGATGCTGCCCTCCGCGGCCCGGGCCGGGTCGGCGCGGCGCCATTCGACCACGGTGGTGCTGCCCTCGGTGCCGGCGAAGCTGCGGGTCCAGCCGGCCGGCAGGGTCAGGGCCAGGATCTCGCCGTTGCCGCCGGGCAGGACCAGCGTGCTGCCCGTCTCCGCCGCGGCCGCGCCGGATACCCCCAGCGCGGCCAGCAGCGCCAGCGCCGCGCCTCGAACCATCATCTTCATCCTGCTGCCTTACTGTCCTGCCTCGGCGGCGGGGACGACGAAGCTGTCCATCACCCGCTTCTCGCCGGAATGGTCGAAGGCGATGGTCAGCTTGTCGCTGTCGACGCTCCTGACCTCGCCATAGCCGAACTTCTGGTGGAACACCCGGTCGCCGATGCTGAACGCCCGGGACGGGCGCGGCCGGGCCTGCACCTCATAGCCGCTGCCCTCGATCACCGTCGGGGCCCGGCGCATGAAGCCGGCCTGGGACGGCGCCGTCCACAGCCGGGTCGGCGCCGCCTCCGCCGCGAAGCGGCCATAGCCGCCGTCGCCGAAGCCGGTCTCCGACGTGACCTCGACATGGGCGTCCGGCAGCTCGCCGACGAAGCGCGAGGGCAATGCGGTCTGCCATTGCCCGTGGATGCGCCGGTTGGCGGCGGCGGAGACATAGGCCCGGCGCTTCGCCCGGGTCAGCCCGACATAGGCCAGCCGCCGCTCCTCCTCCAGCGCCGCGATGCCGCCGTCGTCCAGCGCGCGCTGGTTCGGGAACACCCCTTCCTCCCAGCCCGGCAGGAAGACATGGGCGAACTCCAGCCCCTTGGCCGCGTGCAGGGTCATCAGCGTCACCTGCTCGCCGGTCTGGCCGGCCTCGTTCTCCATCACCAGGCTGACATGCTCGAGGAACGCCTGGAGGGTCTCGAAATCCTCCATGGCGTTGATCAGCTCCTTCAGGTTGTCCAGCCGGCCCGGCGCCTCGGGCGACTTGTCGGCCTGCCACATGGCGGTGTAGCCGCTCTCGTCCAGCATGGTCTGGGCCACCTCGACATGCGGGGCCTGCTCCAGCATCCGGCGCCAGCGCTCGAAATCGCCCATCAGGGTCCGCAGGGCGCCGCGCGGCTTCGGCTTCAGCTCGTCGGTCTCGATCAGCCGCAGCGTCGCCTCGGTCAGCGCCACGCCCTGGGCGCGGGCGACCGTGTGCAGCAGCTGCACGGTGGCGTCGCCCAGGCCGCGCTTCGGCACGTTGACGATGCGCTCGAAGGCCAGGTCGTCGTCCGGCTGCGCCACCACCCGCAGATAGGCGATGGCGTCGCGAATCTCCTGCCGCTCGTAGAAGCGCGGGCCGCCGACCACGCGATAGGGCAGGCCGAGCGTCAGGAACCGCTCCTCGAACTCGCGCATCTGGAAGCCGGCGCGCACCAGCACCGCGATCTCGTTCAGCGGCACCTTCTGCCGCTGCAGCCGCTCGATCTCGTCGCCGACCCAGCGCGCCTCCTCCTCGCCGTCCCAGACGCTGCGGACGATGACGGACTCGCCGCCCTGCTCCTCGGTGAACAGGGTCTTGCCCAGCCGCCCCTGGTTGTGCGCGATCAGCCCGCCGGCGGCGCCCAGGATGTGGCTGGTGGAGCGGTAGTTCTGCTCCAGCCGGATCACGGCGGCGCCCGGGAAGTCCTGCTCGAAGCGCAGGATGTTGCCGATCTCGGCGCCGCGCCAGGAATAGATCGACTGGTCGTCGTCGCCGACGCAGCACAGGTTGCGGTGCTTCTGCGCCAGGAGGCGCAGCCACAGATACTGCGAGACGTTGGTGTCCTGGTACTCGTCGACCAGGATGTAGCGGAACCGGTCCTGGTAGTCGGCCAGGACGTCCGCATGCTCCTGGAAGATGGTCAGGTTGTGCAGCAGCAGGTCGCCGAAATCGCAGGCGTTCAGCGTCCGCAGCCGCTCCTGATAGGCGATGTACAGCTGCAGCATGCGGCCCTGCGCCACCTCGCCGGCATCGGCCGGCTTTAGCTTGGCCGGGGTCAGGCCGCGGTCCTTCCAGCGCTCGATCACGCCCAGCAGCACCCGGGCCGGCCAGCGCTTCGAATCGATGCCGTCCGCCTCGATCAGCTGCTTGATCAGCCGGATCTGGTCGTCGGTGTCCAGGATCGAGAAGTTGGAGCGCAGCCCCACCAGATCGGCATGGCGGCGCAGGATGCGGGCGGCCAGGGCGTGGAAGGTGCCCATCCACCAGCCCTCGGTCGGGGTGCCCAGCAGGTGGGACACGCGCTCGCGCATCTCGCGGGCGGCGCGGTTGGTGAAGGTGACGGTCAGCACCTGGCTCGGCCAAGCCTTGCGGGTCGACAGGATATGGGCCAGGCGGGTGGTCAGCACCCGGGTCTTGCCGGTGCCGGCCCCGGCCAGCACCAGCACCGGGCCGTCCAGCGTCTCGACCGCCTGGCGCTGCGCCGGGTTCAGGTTCTGCAGGTACGGCGGCTCGAAGCCGGCCGGCATGTTCCGGGAAAGTTCGACCATGCGTCTCCTATAGCATGACCGGGCTGCGTCGGAACCTTCGGCGTCCGGTTGACGCAGTCGCAGGCTCCGTTGAGGATCGCCGCGACCCTGCTTGAGAGCCTGCCATGACCGACCTCGTGATCCGCCCCGCCGAGCCCCGCGACGCCAGGGAGATCCTGGCGATGATCACCGAGCTGGCGGTGTTCGAGCGCGAGCCCGACGCGGTGCTGGCGACCGAGGCCGACCTGCTGCGCGACGGCTGGGGGCCGGATCCGAAGTTCGAGGCGCTGATGGCCGAGCGCGGCGGCCAGGTGCTGGGCTTCGCCCTGTTCTTCTCCAGCTACTCGACCTGGGAGGGGCGGGAGGGGATCTATCTCGAGGATCTCTATGTCCGCGACGCCGCCCGCGGCCTCGGCGTCGGCCGGGCGCTGGTGGCCCGGATCGCGCAGCTGGTGGTGGCGCGCGGCGGCAAGCGCCTCGACCTCTCGGTTCTGACCTGGAACCCGGCGCGGGAGGTCTACGAACGGCTGGGCTTCGAGCACAAGTCGGACTGGACCGGCTACAGGCTGAGCGGCGAGAAGCTGGCGGCGCTGGCGAAGGCGGGCTGACGGGCTACCGGTTCCGTTGCCGGAAGAACTCCAGGATGATGCAGAGGACGACCGGCACCAGGTTGAGCGCGACGATCGTCCCGGTCAGTCCGGTGTCGAGATAGAGGCCGAGCGACAGCGCGCCGCGGAACGGCTCCAGCCCGATGCCGTAGGAGGGCGTGATCGACATCGTCGAGACGTTGGCGACCAGCGTCACCGGCAGCCGCGCGATCATGTGGAAGTGGTAGGCCACTCCGGCGGTGTAGAGGATCGGGATCTGGCTGGCCTGGACCAGCAGGGACAGGGAAAAGCCGAGGCCGCGGCGCTTCCACAGCAGGGCGCCGGCGGCGATGCAGAGCAGCATCAGCAGCGCCGCGGCCAGCAGGACCAGCCACTGCGTCGCGGCGATGATCGCCGAGCCGTCGCGATAGATCCGCTCGCCGATCTCGGTCAGGCCTGCGATCCCGCCGACGATCTGGATCACCGCGATGACGCGGTCGAGGGGGAGGGCGAAGCCCCGGGGAGTGCGGTCGGTGCTGGTCATCGGTCGCTCTGTTCGCTCTTCGGCCGCCGCTATTCGCACAGCCCGATCGAGCCCTCGGCGCAGATCTTGGCGCCGTCGGTCCAGGTGGCGCCGGACAGGTCGGCGCCGCGGAACACGGTGCCGCGCAGCTCGGCCCCGGTCAGGTTGGCGCCGCGCAGCCTGGTACCGACGAACCGGGCGTTGCGCAGGTCGCTCTTGCTCAGGTCGGCGCCGGTCAGGTCGGCGTCGGTGAAGTCGGTGTTGGTCAGGCGCGCGGAATCCAGCTTGGCGCCCTGCAGGGTGGTGCGGATGAACTTGGCGCCATAGGCCTCGGCGCCGGTCAGGATCGCCCCGTCCATCGTCGCCCGGGTCAGGCTGACGTCGCGCAGCTGGGCACCGGTCAGGTCGACGCGGCTCAGGACCCGGCCGTCCTGCAGGCAGCGCCGCCAGTTCACCCCCGGCGCCGCGGCATCGGTGCAGCCGGCCCATGCCGTCGCGGCCGGGCCGAGCAACAGGGCGACGGAAAGGGTGAGGGCCCGGGCGACTCGGGAGCCGAAGGATGCGACCGACATGGCCGGACAGTCACCGATTCCCACGACTCAGCGCAAGCGCGCCGACGTCACATCGACTTGCCGACCGGGCGGATGATCCGGCGCTGCCGCTCGCGGAGGGCGATGAACAGGCTGGAGCCGACGATCACTGCGGTGCCGAGCAGCTCGATCGGCGTCGGGAACTCGCCCCAGGCCAGGAAGCCGAGGCCGAGGGCGAAGACCAGCGAGGCGTAGTCGAAGGGCGCGATCACCGAAGCCGGGGCCAGCTGATACGCCTTGGTCATCAGGATCTGGGCGACACCGCCCAGCACGCCGACTGCGACCAGGATCGGGATGTCGATCGGGTCCGGCCAGACGCCGACGAAGGGCAGGGTGGCGGCCCCGACCACGGCGCCCGACAGGGTGAAGTAGAAGACGATGGTGACGTTCGATTCGGTGTCCGCCATCTTGCGGATCGAGACCATGGCGAAGGCGGTGGCCAGGGCCCCAGCGAGCGCCACCAGCGCGCCGAGCGAAACGCCGGTGGCGGGGGTCGGATGCACCACCAGCAGCACGCCGACGAAGCCGACCACCACCGCGCTCCAGCGGTAGATCCGCACCGTCTCGCCGAGCAGCGGGATGGCGAGCAGGGTGATGAACATCGGCGCGGCGTAGCCCAGCGCCGTCGCGGTCGCCAGCGGCAGCATGCCGAGCGCGGTGAAGCCGCAGAACATCGCGACGAGGCCGGAGCCGGAGCGGCGCAGATGCCCGCCCAGCCGCTCGGTCTTCAGCACCCGGAAGCCGCCGAGCCGATACACCAGCCACAGCACCGGGATCATGGCGAAGAAGCTGCGGACGAAGACGATCTGCCCGACCGGATACTGGTCGCCCAGCTGCTTGATCAGCGCCGACATGCAGGTGAACAGGGCGGCCGAGGCCAGCTTATAGCCGATGGCGGGCAGAATGGAGGCCGGGGCCGCTGCCTCAGCGGACCCTTTCGGTTCGGCCTGGGAGATCGTCATCGGAAACGGGGCCCGTTGCGGCTCGATGTTCCCCAAGACTTACGCCGGACGAATCGGCAGGGCCATCGCCGATCGCGCCGGGTCTGCCATGCGCCGCGGTTCCGGACAGGAAACCTGGGCTGGGTCCGCGAACCCAGCCCAGGCGACGATGCTTACTCCCCGGTCCAGCCCTTGTAGTCGTTGACGTTGTCGCGGGTGACGAGGGTCGAGGGGATCAGGGTCGGATCCTGGGCCGGCTTCTGGCCGTTCAGCAGGCCGACGCCTTCCTGCACCGCCTTGCGGGCCATGAAGAACGGGTCCTGGGCCGAGGACGCCTGCACCAGGGTGTTGCCCTTCAGGGCGGCGACGATGTCGGGGGCGCCGTCGACCGAGGTGATGATGATGTCGCTGCGGCCGAGCTGCTTGGCCGCCAGGTCGGCGCCGATCGCGGTCGGGTCGTTGATGGCGAAGACGCCGTCGATCTTCTCGAACCGGGTCAAGAGGCTCTGCATTACCGCCAGGCCGCCGTCGCGCGAGCCCTTGGCGTCCTGGTCGCCGGACAGGATCTTCAGGTCAGGCAGCTTGTCCCAGACGTTGTGGCAGCCCTTGACCCGGTCGACCACGGCCGAGACCTGGGGGCCGTTGATGATGACGACGTTGCCCTTGTTGCCGAGCTTGTCGGCGATGTACTTGCAGGCGATCTCGCCGGCCTGGACGTTGTCGGTCGTGACCGTGGCGTCGGCGCCCTCGGCCGCGGTGTCGACCGCGACCACGGTGATGCCGGCGGCCTGCGCCTTCTTGATCGCCGGGCCGATCGCCTTCGGGTCGCCCGGGTTCAGCAGGATCATGTCCACGCCGGCGGCGATGAAGTTGTCGATCTGGGTGAACTGCTTGCCCAGGTCGTAGTCGTAGCCGACGGCCTGGACCTCGACGTCCGGGTTGGTCTTCTTCGCCTCGAACTCCGCGCCCTTGGCCAGGGCGACGAAGAACGGGTTGCCCATCGAGCCGAGCGAGACGCCGATCTTCTTGAGATCCTTGGCCTCGGCGGCGCCGACCGAAAGCGCCAGCGCGACGCCGGCGAGCAGGACATGTTTCAGCACGTGGATCCTCCCCTGGTCTCTGCGATGGAGCCGGCGGGGCGACCAGAGATCCCGCCGGCGCTGGGAACCTCAGGTGCGGGCCGATCCCTGCAGGCGCAGCCGGTCGAGCGCGACGGCGCCGATGATGATCAGGCCCTTGATGATGTACTGCCAGACGTCCGGCACCCCGACCAGGATCAGCCCGTTCGACAGCACGGCGATGATCAGCGCGCCCACCAGCGTGCCCCAGATCGAGCCGATGCCGCCGACGAAGGAGGTGCCGCCCAGGATCACCGCGGCGATGGCGTCGAGCTCGTAGCTGACGCCGAGCTGGGTGCCGTTGGCGGCGTAGAGCCGGGCGGCCGACATCACCCCGCCGAGGCCGGCGAGCAGGCCGGAGGCGCCGTAGACGAACAGCAACACGCGCCAGACCTTGATGCCGGACAGCCGGGCCGCGTCCGGGTTGCCGCCGACCGAGTAGATGTGCACGCCCAGCACCGTCCGCCGCAGCACCAGCCAGGAGATCACGATCACCAGGAAGGCGATGATCACCAGCCAGGGCACGCCGAAGAGGGTGCCGTTGCCGATGAAGTCGAAGGACAGGGACGGGTTGAACACGGTGGTGTCGCCGCCCAGGAGGCGGGCGATGCCGCGCACCGCGGTCAGCGAGCCGAGGGTGACGATGAAGGGCGGCAGCCGCAGGAAGGCGATCAGCACGCCGTTGGCGAGGCCGAAGCCCAGGCCGGCGAGCAGGCCGAACAGGATGCCGACCATGCCCATGTCGGGGATCAGCGATCCGATCACCGCGACCATGGCGGAGGCCGCCAGGATCGAGCCGACCGACAGGTCGATGCCGCCGGTCAGGATGACGAAGGTCATGCCCGCGGCCAGAACGGTGTTGATCGCGGCCTGCTGCATCACGATCGACAGGTTCTGCCAGGAGGCGAAGCGGCCCCCCTCGCTCATGAAGTAGAAGGCGATGCACAGCAGGACCAGCACCGGCAGCATGCCGAGGGTGCGGATCAGGCCCTGGATCATCAGCCGGCGTTCGGCGTCGCGGTTCACGGCGGAGGTGGTGGCGGCGTTGTCGGCCATGATTGACGATCCCTTACTGGACGGTGGCTGCGGCGGGGTCGGTGATGCCGGTGGCGAGGGCCATGATCGCCTCCTGGGTCAGCGGGCGGCCCGAGGCGCCGCCGGCCTCGCCCTCGATCCGGCCCTCGCGCATGACGAGGGCGCGGTCGGCGATGCCGATCACCTCCGGCAGCTCCGAGGAGATGACGATGACGCCGATCCCGGCCTTCGCCAGCCCGTCGATGATGCGATAGATCTCCGACTTGGCGCCGATGTCGACGCCGCGCGTCGGCTCGTCGAGGATCAGGATGCGCGGCTTGGTCTCGAGCAGGCGTGACAGCAGCACCTTCTGCTGGTTGCCGCCGGACAGCGCCCCGACCGTGACCTCGGGGTTGGCCACCCGGATCTTCAGCGCGGCGATGGCGTCCCGCGCCCGGACCTTGGCGCGGGCGCGGTCCAGCACGCCGCCGGCCCGGGCATCGGTGCCGCAGACCACGAGGTTGATGTTGTCCTGCACCGACATGTCGAGGAACAGGCCCTGGCCCTTGCGGTCCTCGGTCAGGTAGGCGATGCCGGCGGCGATGGCGTCGCCCGGCCCGTGGATCTGCAGCGGCTTGCCGTCGAGGGCGACCTCGCCCGCGGCCTTCGGCTCGGCGCCGAAGATCAGCCGCGCCAGCTCGGTGCGGCCGGAGCCGACGAGGCCGGCGATGCCCAGCACCTCGCCTTCGTGCAGCTCGAAGCTGCAGCCGCGCACCCGGTGCCCGTCGGCGATGTCGCGGACCGCGAAGATCACCCGGCCGCGGCTCTGATGCGCGTCGTGCTCCTTCTTGTAGAAGCCGGAGATGTCGCGCCCGACCATCATCTTGACCAGGGCCTCGGCGGACAGGCCGTCGCGGTCCAGCGTGCCGACATAGCTGCCGTCGCGCAGCACCGAGACGCGGTCGGACAGCTCGTAGATCTCCGACATCCGGTGGCTGATGTAGATGATCGCCAGCCCCTCGGCCTTCAGCCGGCGGATCAGCTCGAACAGCCGGTCGGTCTCGCGCGCCGACAGGGCGGTGGTCGGCTCGTCCATCACCAGGATGCGGGCCTGGGCGTGGATGGCGCGGGCGATCTCGACCAACTGGCGCTCGGCGATCGACAGGGCGCCGACCAGCGTGGTCGGGCGGAAGCTCGCGCCCAGCCGCTTCAGCACGTCCTCGCAGCCCGCCAGCATGGCCTTGCGGTCGACGAAGGGGCCGGATTTCGGCTCGCGGCCGAGATAGATGTTCTCCGCCACCGTCAGGTTCGGCGACAGGCTCAGCTCCTGGTAGATCACGGCGATGCCCAGCTGCTTGGCGGCGAGCGGGCCGTTGATCGTCACGTCCTTGCCGTCGAGGCGGATGGTGCCGCCGGCATCGGCCTGGTAGGCGCCGGACAGCACCTTCATCAGGGTCGACTTGCCGGCGCCGTTCTCGCCCATCAGGGCATGGATCTCGCCCGGATAGACGGTCAGGTCGACCCGGGTCAGCGCCTTCACCCCCGGAAAGGTCTTGGAGATGCCCCGCATCTCCAGGACCGGCGCGGGGGCGGCGTTAGTCTGCGGCTGCAGCATGGTCGCGCCATCCTCTCTCGTCGGCGCTGCGGGTCAGGATCGAGGCCCGCGGCGAGAAGCTGAAGAACATCGGCAGGCTGGCGGCGCCGATGGCGCCGGCGTCGCAGCCGAAGGAGCCGTGCAGGAGGCGCGGCGGCTGGCCGGCCTCCGGCACGGTGGCGGCCAGCCGCGCCTGCAGCCGGCCGATCAGGGCGTCGATCAGCCCGTCGTCGATATCGGCGTCGATGATCACGCTGCGCACCTCCAGCAGGGCGGCGGCGGACCAGATCGCGTCGGTCAGGGCGTCGACGCAGTCCCCGACCCATTCCGCCACCGCCGGCCGGCCGGCGGCGATCGCGGCCTTCAGGTCGGCGCGGCCGCCGCCCGGCAGGCCGTGGAAGGCGAGGTGGCGCGACAGCGCGTTCAGCGAGGCCCGGGTCAGCAGGATGTCGCGGCCGTCGGCGGGGGGGGGGGCGGAGGCGAGGCGCCCCGGCCCGACCGGCAGCAGCGCCACGTCGCCGGCATTGCCGGTCGGGCCGCGCAGGCAGTCGCCGCCCAGCACCACGCCGCCGCCGATGGCCGGGCCGATGAACAGGTACAGGAAATCGTCGATGCTGCGGCCGATGCCGTAGAACAGCTCGGCCACGGCGGCGGCGGTGCCGTCGTTCTCGCCGAAGACGGGCAGGCCGGTCGCCGCCTCCAGCATCGCCGCGAAATCGACCGTGTCCCAGGCGGCGAAATCGGCCGGCGGCAGGTCCAGCTGGTGCAGCCAGGCGCCGAGATTGTAGGGCTGGGCCAGGCCGATGCCGGCCAGCTTCGGGCGGTCGGCGGGGGCCAGGACGGCCAGCAGCTCCTCGACGTCCCGGCGGGCGACGCGCAGCGCCTCGGCCGGGGCGGGCAGGAGACCGTCATGGCTGCGGCGGGCGATCACGGCGCCGCCGAAATCGATCAGCACCGCCTCCATGCTGCGCCGGTCCAGCCGCACGCCGATGCCGTAGGCGCCCCTCGGCGCCAGCCGGTACAGGGGGGCGGGCTGGCCGCGGCCGCCATCGTGCCGCTTGCCGAGCGAGACGATCAGCCCATCTCTTTCGAGCTGTGCGATGATGCCGCCGATCGCGGTGTTGGTCAGGTCGGCCAGCCGGGCCAGCTCGGCCTTCGACGCCTCGCCGGCGCGGCGCAGGGTCTGCAGCACCAGCCGCTCGTTGT
This sequence comes from Inquilinus sp. Marseille-Q2685, assembly GCF_916619195.1. Lineage (NCBI taxonomy): Bacteria > Pseudomonadati > Pseudomonadota > Alphaproteobacteria > Rhodospirillales > Rhodospirillaceae > Inquilinus > Inquilinus sp. Marseille-Q2685. Next base: position 1,756,365 of record NZ_CAKAKL010000002.1, on the reverse strand, counting down.
AGCGGCGGAGCTGCACGGAATTCGTGCCGCGGCGGATGGCGGACGATCGTCGCACTTCCTGACCTTCCTCCCGGGCACGTGGTCGAGATTAATTGAACGCGATGGAATTAATCCCGATGCGCCGTCCGCGTCAAGGGACGGTTTCTCCCGTTCCTGCGCCGGGCTGTGACAGGAGCTTTCGCGGCCGGGGCGATGCCGAAGCCGTCAACCATTAGTATGAGGTCCGGTGGTCCGGCAGCACCGGGGGCGGAGCGCTCGGCAGCCGCAGGCGGACATGCAGCCCGCCGAGCGCGCCGGGTTCCAGCCGGTCCACCGGCACATTCATGCGCCGGCACAGCTCGGCGACGATCGAGAGGCCGAGGCCGACCCCATTGCCCCCGGAGCGCCCGAGCCGCTGGAACCGCTCGAAGGCGCGTTCAAAGGCTTCCGCCGACAGGCCGGGGCCATCGTCTTCCACCAGCAGGTCGACGGAGGCCGGCTGGACTCGGGCGACCGTGACGATGACACGGCCCGGCGAGGCGGCGTACTTCACCGCGTTCTCGACGAGGTTCCGCAGCACGATCGCCAGCAGCTCAGGGTAAGCCGTGACGGCGGCCGACCGGGGTGAGTCCAGCGTGACCTCGACGTCGCGCTCATTGGCCGATGGGACCAGGTCGGCGATGACGGACTGAACGAGCTCGATCAGATCGATGCGGCTCCCGGGGCTCCGCGTGAGATCGATCGACTGCGACCGGGCGACGTCGAGCAACTGCGCGACCAGACGGCCCGCCCGGTTCGTGGCCTCCAGGATATTGGCGAAGCGCGGCTGGATGCGCTCGGGTACGTCACCTTCGAGGGCCTCCACCTGCGCCCGGATTGCCGTCAGCGGGGTACGCAGCTCGTGGGCCGCGTTCGACACGAAGTCGCGCTCGTGTTCCAGCACCAGCTGCAGCCGCGCCATCAGGCCGTTGAGCGCGTGGGCGACCCCTCGCAGCTCGCTCGGGGCCTCCGCCTCGTCCAGCGGCGCGAGGTTTTCCTCGCTGCGATCGCGGACCTGGTCGGCGAATGCGCCGAGCGGCTTCAGGCCGGAGCGGATGCCGACAGTCATGGCAAACCTGATCAATGCCGCCGCGATCAGGACATAGCCCGCGACCAGGCCGGCCACCTGGAGCGAGGAGAAGAACGGCTCATATGTGTCGACGCCGATCGCGACCCGTGTGCCGGTACGCTCGTCCTCGAAGTTGTCGATGGTCACCGAATCGCCGTGGATATCGACCGTTCCCTTCACGGGCAGAGCCAGAAGTTGTTCTGCCGGCAGCGGCTCCGAGGCATAGAGCAGTTGCCCGTTCCGGCTGATCACGATCAGGTAGTCGTGGAGGTCGACTTCGAAGTCGGAGCTCCGTTGCGGTGTGAGCAGCGGAAACACCGTCGGCGAAGCCGGCTGTGTCGATGCGAAGGCCAGCATCAGCTGTGCCGTGTGAGCGGTCCGGCTGTGGAACGACTCGTTGTACTCCAACGCGACGGCGGCCACGATCAGGAGGGATGCCGGCGCCCAGACCGCCGCGATCAGCCAGGCCAGTCGACGGTGCAGGCGCGCGCGGATCGAGGGCATGCTATTCCCTCGGCAGCATATAGCCGACCCCGCGGATCGTCTGGATCAGATCGGCGCCCAGCTTGCGGCGGATCTGGGAGACGAACACTTCCAGCGTGTTGCTCTCGGCCTCCCCGCTCCAGCCGTAGAGGTGATCCTCGAGGGCGTGCCGGGTGAGGACCCGCCCCTGGTTCTCGACGAACAGCATCAGCAGCGCGAACACCTTCGGCGTCAACGTGATGCTTTCGCCGCCGCGCAGCACGGCGAAGGATGCGGGATCGATCCAAAGGTCCCGGTATTGCAAGCCCTCCGACGGGCGGTCGCCGCGGCGACGGGCGAGCGCGCGGCAGCGGGCCAGCAGCTCCTCCATGGCGAACGGCTTGACCAGATAGTCGTCGGCGCCGAGGTCGAGGCCGCGGACACGGGCATCCAGCTCGTAGCGCGCGCTCAGGATCAGGATCCGCAGGCCCTGACCGCCCGCCCGCTGTTCCCGCAGGACCTCGAGGCCATCCCGGTCCGGCAGGCCGAGGTCGAGGATCATCAGGTCGAAGGCGTCCAGGTCGGTGATCCCGCCGAGGCCGGCGGCGTTCTCGAGCCAGTCGACGGTCATGCCGGATCGGGTCAGGCGCGTGCGGATGGCGTCGCCGATCAGCGGATCGTCCTCGACGAGCAGGATGCGCATGACTCACTCCCGGTTGGTCGGGCGACACGGTTCCATCGGAACCTGAAGCGAAGCTGAATCGCCGCCTTCCCCATGTTCAGGTCCGGTTCAGGCATCGGTGGCAGGGTCCACGCCGAATCCGACCCAACATAAGGCATAGCCAATATGGGAAGCACATCGTTCGGCCGCGGGATGGTCCTGGCGGCGACCCTCTGCGTCACGGCGGCGGTCCAGGCGGCGGCGCGGAGCGCGGCGGCCCAGGACCAGCCTCCCGCGGAATGGTCGTTCACCCTCGGCGCCGGCGCCATGTATGCGTCGGATTACGAAGGGTCCGACGACTACACGGTGATGCCGTTGCCGTTCGTGGAGGTGTCCTGGCAGGATCGCATCCGTCTGAGCGGACTGGGGATATTCGCTACGCCATTCATGACCGACGGCCTGCGGTTCGACCTCGGCGTCAAGTACGAGTTCGGGCGCTATGAGGACGACAACGACGCCCTGAAGGGGCTCGGCGATCTCGAGGTCGGCGCAGTCGCGGTCGTCCGCTTCGGCTATGAGGCCGGTGCCGTGAACCTCGGCCTGGAAATCGCCCGTGACCTGACCGGCGACCGCAACGGCCTGACGGCCACCGCCGAGGCGGAGTACGCGATCCAGCTGCTCGACGACGTCCGGCTCAGCATGACCCCGCACCTCACCTGGGCCGACGACGAGTACATGAGCAACACCTTCGGCATCACCGCGGCCCAGGCTGCGCGATCCGCCCGCGGACTCGCCAGCTACGATGCCGGCAGCGGTCTGAAGGACGTCGGCATCAATCTCGGCGTTGGATACGCGCTGACCGACTCGATCCAGGTCATGGGCCAGGTCGGCTACAGCCGGCTGCTCGGTGACGCCGCCGACAGCCCGCTGGTCACCGATGAGGGCAGCGCCGATCAGTTCTCCGCGATGCTCGGTTTGGCCTACCGCTGGTAGCGGAGCGAGGGGCGGCGGACGCGCTCTCCGTTTCCACCCTCCCCAAGCCTGCTGGACGACGGCTCGATCGACGGATCGGTGAGGTGAGATGGTTTCGGTGTTCTGTCGTGGCGGTCGACTGAAGCCTTGGAGGCTTCTGTTGTTCTGCGCCTGCGCGGCGGCGGCGGTCATCCTGGATTTCGGCGTCCTGGCCGAGGAAGCAAGGCCGGACCAGCAGCGGATCCTGCCGTCGATCATCGTCACCGAGGCTGTGGAGCGCAGGATCGGCGATCATGTTCTTGCGACCGGCTCGATCGAGGCGATCGAGGAGATCCTTGTCTCGCCGCTCGTTGACGGGCTCTCGATCCGGGCTTTGAGCGCCGATATCGGAGACCGGGTCGAACAGGGCGGCACGCTGGCCGTCCTCGATGGCGATGCGCTGTTTCTGGAGAAAGGTCAGCTCGAGGCGAGAGTCGCCAGGGCGGAAGCCGCGGTCGTTCAGTCCCAGGCACAGCTTATCGAAGCCAGGGCGAATTCGGAGGAGGCGACGCGCGTCGCCGATCGCGCCGAGCTTCTGTCGGCCAACAAGACGGTCTCGCGGGCGGAGGTCGACCGGCTGAAGGCGCTGGCCACCGCCTCGGAGGCCCGCCTCGGTGCGGCCGAGCAGGCCCTGGCCATTGCGGTGGCGGACGCCAGGCTGGCCCGCGCGCAGCTCGATGACATCGACCTGCGTCTCGCCCGCACGGCCGTCAAGGCTCCCGTCGGCGGCGTGATCTCTGCCAGGAATGCCAAGGTGGGCGGCGTCGTCGCCGGCAGCGGTCTGCCGCTCTACACGATCATCCGCGACGGTCTCATCGAGATGAAGGCCGAAGTGGCCGAGGCCGACCTCATCAAGCTCGCGGTCGGGCAGTCCGCAGCGGTCAGGCTCGCCGGCAGCAGCACGACCGTCCAGGGGAAAATCCGCATGGTGAGACCGACGGTCGATCCGCAGACGCGTCTCGGCACCGTCCACATCACCATCGCCGATACGGCCAAGGCCCGAGCGGGCATGTATGCGAGCGCAACCATCATCGCCGAAGAGAAGCAGGCGGTCGTCTTGCCGCGGACGTCCGTCACGTCAGCGCACGGCATATCCACGGTCCGCAAGGTCGAAAATGGCGTCGTGCGGCTGGTGCCGGTGACGGTCGGCATCCAGGACGGGTCATTCGTCGAGATCCTCTCCGGCCTCGAGGCGGGCGAGCAGGCAGTGGCAAAGGCCGGCGCCTTCGTGCGCGACGGTGACCGGATCATTCCGGTCAAGCCGGCCCAGCCGTTCACCAACTGACCGGACTCGAGACCATGAACCTCTCTGCCTGGTCGATCCGCAATCCGATCGCGCCGATTCTGGTGTTCTTCGTGCTCGTCGTGCTGGGCTGGCAATCGTTCAACGCCTTGCCGATCACGCAATTCCCGAACATCGACATTCCGATCGTCTCGATCGTCGTCACGCAGAGCGGCGCCACGCCGGTCGAACTCGAAACCCAGGTCACCAAGCTGATCGAGGACGAGGTCGCCAGCATCTCCGGTGTCGATCACATCGGGTCGACGATCACTGACGGGCGATCCGCGACGTCTGTCACCTTCCGCCTGGAGGTGCCCACCGCCCAGGCCGTGCAGGATGTCGAGGATGCGGTCGACCGGATCCGCGGCGATCTTCCGGCCGCGATCGATCCCCCGATCGTATCGAGAGTCGAGTTCGAAGCTCAGGCGATCCAGACCTTTGCGGTCTCCTCGCCCGGCATGACGCTCGAAGATCTGTCCTGGTTCGTCGACGACACGGTCGTCCGGGCCATCCAGGGGCAGCGTGGCGTCGGCCGCGTCGAGCGCCACGGCGGCACCGACCGTGAGATTCGCGTCGAGCTCGATGCCGATCGTCTGGACTCCTTCGGCATCACCGCGGCCGACGTCAACGGGCAGCTCCGCCGGATGAACCTGGATCTCGGCTCCGGCCGCGGCCAGGTCGGCGGCAGCGAACAGGCGATCCGCATGCTGGGCGATGCGCGCGACGTGGCCAAGCTCGCCGACACGATGATCTGGCTGCCGAACGGCCGCTTCGCTCGGCTGTCCGCACTCGGCCAAGTGGCTGATATCGTCGAAGAGCCTCAGTCCTTTTCCCGCTTCAACGGGACCCCGGTCGTGACGTTCTCCGTGTTCCGGGCCAAGGGCGCCAGCGAGGTGAGCGTCGCCGAGTTGGTGGCCAAGACGCTCGACGACATCCGCGCGAAGCACCCCGGCGTCACCATCGAGATGGTCGACGATGCGGTCTCCATCACCCGTGGAACCTACGAGGCCGCACTGGACGCCCTGATCGAGGGCGCGCTCCTTGCCGTCCTCGTCGTGCTGGTGTTCCTGCGCAGCTGGCGATCGACGCTGATCGGGGCGGTCGCCCTGCCGCTGTCGGCCGTTCCGACCTTCTGGGCCATGGAGCTGCTCGGCTTCTCGCTGAACCAAGTCAGCCTGCTGGCCGTAACGCTCGCGACCGGCATCCTGGTCGACGACGCGATCGTGGAGATCGAGAACATCGCGAGGCACGTCCGGATGGGCAAGTCGCCCTACCGTGCCGCGATCGATGCCACGGACGAGATCGGCCTCGCGGTGATCGCCACCACCCTCGCCCTGATCGCGGTGTTCCTGCCCGTCTCCTTCATGCCCGGCATCCCGGGGCAATACTTCATCCAGTTCGGCCTGACGGTCGCGGTCTCCGCCTTCTTCTCTCTCCTGGTCGCCCGCCTGATCACGCCGGTCATGGCGGCCTATCTGATGCGCCCGACGGATATCGGCGTGGATGGTCATGGCCGTGCCGACAGCGGCATCATGAAGCTCTATGCGCGCCTCCTCGGGGTCACGACCCGCCGGCGCTACACGACGCTGCTCGCCGCCATCGGCTGCCTGGGCGTCTCCATCCATTTCATGGCCCAGATCCCGGGCAGCTTCATGCCGCCGGAGGACGATTCTCGCATCACCCTGGCGATCGAGCTGCCGCCGGGCGCGATGCTCGAGGATACGGAACGCATGACGGCGGCAATCTATAATCGGATCAAGGATATCGCTGGTATCCAGAGCGTCCTGGTGCTCGGCGGCGTGTCCCCGCGCGGCGATCTCGAGCTGAGGCTCGCCACCGTCACCGTGCTTCTCGAACCGCTCGACCATTCGCTCTTCACCAAGGTCATGAACACCGTAGTCGGCTGGATTCGGATCGCCGACCTCTATTTGCCGAAGCCGCCGTCGGCCGGCCGAACCAGGCCTCAATCACAGATCGAAGCGGACATCCTGGGCCGGCTGCGTTCGATCCCCGATGTCCGCGTCTTCAAGGTCAACGAAGAGGGCACGCACGACCTGTCCTTCAACCTGCTGTCCGAAGACGAAGCGGATCTGGACCAGGCGGTCGCGATGCTCGAGGCGAAGCTGCGTGCCGACCCGCTGTTCATCGATGTCAGCACGGACGGTTCCTTGCCCCGGCCGGAACTGCAGATCCGGCCGCGCGGCGACCGGATGGCTCGACTTGGCGTCATGCCGGAGCAGATTTCTCAGGTCATTCGTGTCGCCACCATTGGCGACACCGACGAGCAGCTGGCGAAGATCGCGCTCGGCGGACGGCTGATCCCGATCCGTGTGCAGCTCGACGGCGACTTCCGCACCGACATCGCCGCAATCCGCAACCTGAAGGTCGAGACCGGGGCCGGATCGACCGTTCCGCTGTCCAGCGTCGCGGAGATCGACACTTCGGAGGGACCGGGTTCGATCAGGCGCCATGACCGCCACCGCGTTGTCGCACTGGGCGCGAACCTGCCGGCCGGCGTAGCACTCGACACTGCGTCCGAACGCTTCAAGCAGCTCGCGGCCGAGGCCGACCTTCCTGCGACGGTTGCGTTTTTCGAGAGCGGCGATGTCGAGCTGCAGGGGGAGGTGCAACAGAGCTTCGCCAATGTGATGATCCTGGCGCTGATGCTGGTGCTGGTCGTCCTGATCCTGCTCTTCAGGGACGTGGCGCAGCCTTTCACGATCCTGTTCTCGCTGCCGCTCGCGATCGGCGGTGTCGCGGCGGGGCTGATCCTGACCCGGAACGCGCTCTCGATGCCGGTGCTGATCGGCATCCTCATGCTGATGGGCGTCGTCAGCAAGAACGCCATCCTGCTCGTCGACTTCGGCATCGAGATGATGCGTCGCGGCATGGACCGTACGGTCGCGATCATCGAAGCCGGGCGCAAGCGGACGCGGCCGATCGTCATGACCTCGATCGCAATGTCCGCAGGCATGCTGCCCTCCGCGCTCGGCGTCGGCGAAGGCGGCTCCTTCCGCGCCCCGATGGCGATCGCCGTCATCGGGGGCATCATTGCGTCGACGGTCCTGAGCCTCGTCGTCGTCCCCTCCTTCTTCCTGATCATGGACGACCTCTCACGGCTGCTCGTCCGCATCTTCGGCCGCTGGGTGGGCAAAACGGACGAGGACGGGCCGCCGCCCGATCGCGAAGCGCTGGCCAAGCTCGCCGCCGAGCGGGGCAGGGCGGTCGAAAGTCCGGGCGAGCGCGTCAGGATGCCGGATGCGATCGTTCCCGATCAGTTCGGATCTCAGGACCCGCCTGAAACCGGCCATCGCAGCCAGCCCCCGAAACAAACATGACCGTGCGATCCCGAGCCCTAACCAATTCGAGATGTCGATCAAGGCGTACCTCTCCGTCACCTTGTCATGACACCTTCGCGCCGCTCCTGCGACCTACTCCTCGAAGCGGCCCGTGGCGTCGCGATCGCGGTCGTACCGTCTCGTGAGCGGAAACGGCGGCAACCAGGACTCGCGGCGGATGATCCAGCTTTCGTAGGTCGGCATCAGCTGGTCGGGGGCGTCCAGGGCGCCCAGGTTCACTTCGATCTCGTCCGCGCTGCGGGCGAAGACGGAGGAGCCGCAGCGGGGGCAGAAGAACCGCCCGGCATAGTCGCGTGTCTCGCCTTCGATCGTCACCGCATCCTGAGGGAACACCGCGGACGCGCTGAAAAGGGCTCCATGATGCTTGCGGCAGTCGAGACAGTGGCAGAGGCCGACCCGATATGGGCGCCCCGACGCCACAATCCGGACGTTGCCGCACAGGCAGCCGGCGGTGAAGCGGTCCATGCTGCGCCTCCTCTGACATCAAGCGGACGGAATGGTTGCAACGAACGGCACTGTCATTGCAATGGCCCGCTGCGGGCGGCGCAGCGGCACGAATGTCGCGGTTCGAGGATGCGAACCCGACCTATGCGGAGCCGGGCACCGGCAGCTCGGCGATCCGCCACAGGCCCAGCGCCTTATCGCGATAGGCGCCGCCCTCCTCGGTGCAGCCCTCGACGATGACGCGGTGCGGCGCCGGCAGGCCGAAAGGCGGGCGCTGCAGGTTCAGCGGCCGCCAGTCGCCGTCGGCGATGGCGCGGTTGCCCTGCAGCTCGAGGAAGGTGGTGGTCAGCAGCCAGGTCGAGCCGGAGCGGCGGAGATTGGCGAAGGCGGCGGCGATGCTCTCGGCCGAGAGATGCACCAAGCAGTCGCGGCACAGCACGACATCGGCCTTCGGCAACAGGTCGCGGGTCAGGTCCAGGCGCAGGAAGCGGCGCCGGCCGGTCTCGCCGTAGCGCACGATGTTCTTGGCGACCAGGTCGGCGACGATGTCGCCGCCGGTGTATGAGATGCCGTCGAGATCGGTCCGGCTCATCCAGCCGAAATCGCCGCAGGGCAGGTCGAGCAGCGAGGTCGCGCCGAGCTCGCGCAGCAGGGCCGGGATCGCCTGGCGCAGCCGGGCGGTGCCGTCGAGGCCGGAGCCCAGGCCCGAGCGCGACTCCTCGGCGCCCCAGACGTTGTTGCGCCAGATGTAGTCGAAGGTGTCGGCCAGGCCGAGCCCGGCCAGCGCCCCGGTGTGGCGGCGGTAGACGCGCTGGGCCAGCGCCTCCGGCCGGTCGGCGTCGGCGAGCGGCTTGATCTCATTCGTCATCGCGGGCCTTTCAGGCGGCGCAGGCCTCGGCCCGGCGAGGGCGGATGCCGAGGAAGCGGCAGATCGCCAGCGTCAGCTCGGCCCGGTTCAGGGTGTAGAAGTGGAACTCCTCCACCCCATGGGCCTGCAGCTGCCGGCACTGCTCGACCGCGACCGAGGCGGCGACCAGCTGGCGCGTGTCCGGGGTCTCGTCCAGCCCCTCGAACAGCATCTCCAGCCAGTCCGGGATGGCGGCGCCGCAGGCGGTCGCGAACTCCTTGGTGCGGGCGAAGTTGGTGATCGGCAGGATGCCCGGCACGATCGGCAGGCCGATGCCGGCCGCGGCGGCACGGTCGCGGAAGCGCAGGAACGCCTCGGTGTCGAAGAAGAACTGGGTCAGCGCCCGGTCTGCGCCGGCATCGGCCTTGCGCTTCAGGTTGTCCAGGTCGAACTCGGCCGAAGGCGCCGCCGGGTGGACTTCCGGATAGGCCGCGACCGAGATGTCGAAGGGGGCGATGCGGCGCAGCCCCGCCACCAGGTCGACAGCATAGGCATAGCCGTCCGGCCGCACCTCGTAGGGCGCGCCGCCGGGCGGGTCGCCGCGCAGCGCCACGATGCGGCGGATGCCGGCGGCCCACAGGGCGCGGGCGACGCCGTCGATCTCCTCGCGCGAGGCGCCGACGCAGGTCAGGTGCGAGGCGGTGGGCAACCCGCTGCCGTCCTGGATCCGGGTGACGATGCCGAAGGTGCGGTCGCGGGTCGACCCGCCGGCGCCGTAGGTGACCGAGACGAAGTCCGGCGCCAGCGGCGCCAGCCGCGTCACCGTCTCCATCAGCGTCGCCTCCGCCGCCTCGGTCTTGGGCGGGAAGAATTCGAAGCTGACGATGGGGTCACGGCGGCCGGCTTCGGCCGGGGCATTCGCATGGGGGAGGTGGGTCATGCCGCGGCTCTCCGTTGCGCCGCCCGCCGGGCGGGCCAGATGGTGACGGTGAGGGGGGCGCCGGGCAGATGCACCGGCGGTTCGGCGTCGAAGCCGGCCCGCTCCAGCCAGCGGGCGAAGATGTCGTCGGGAAAGCCGAGCCAGCGATGGGCGTGCTCGGTGCGCAGATTCTCGACATCGTGCGGCGCGAAATCGGCGACGATCAGCCGGCCGCCGGGGCGCAGCACCCGCGCCGCCTCGGCGATCGCCGCGGCCGGGTCCTCCAGGTGATGCAGCACGTGGTGGACCAGCGCGACGTCGAAGGATTCGCCGGGCAGCGGCAGCTGGTACAGGTCGCCCTGCCGCACCTGGCAGTGCCGCTGCAGCCCGGCGCGCTCGATATTGGCGCGGGCCACCGACAGCATCTCGCGCGACAGATCGATGCCGACCGCGCGGCGCACCCGCTCGCCCAGCAGGATCAGCATGCGGCCGCTGCCGGTGCCGAGGTCCAGCAGGTCGCCGATCTCGCCGGGCGGCAGCAGGTCCAGGATCGCCTGCTCGACCGCGCTGTCGGCGATGTGCAGGGTGCGGATCTCGTCCCAGTGCGAGGCGTTGTCGCGGAAATAGCCGGCGGCGGCCTCGGCGCGCTGGCGCTTCACCGCCTCCAGCCGCTCCAGGTCCAGCCCGACCGTGGCGTCGGCGTCGGGGATCAGGTCGACCAGGCTGCGCGCCAGCTCGGCCACCGCGCCGGTCTCGGCCAGGCGGAAGAAGGCGTAGGTGCCCTCGCGGAACCGGTCCAGCAGGCCGGCCTCGGCCAGCAGCTTCAGGTGGCGCGACACGCGCGGCTGGCTCTGGCCCAGGATCTGCGTCAGGTCGGTGACCGACAGATCGCCATGGGCGCACAGCATCAGGATCCGCAGCCGTGTCGGCTCGGCCGCCGCCCTCAGCCCCTGCAGCAGACGCTCCACGACCCTCCGGCCTCCCGCTCCTCAGCTTGCACCGAGGGGAGGATAGCAAACTCCCAGCAAGACATAAACATGTCTTTATGTGTTTGTGTGGAGCGCCTGCGGGATAGCCCTATAAACGTCATTGCGAGCGCAGCGAAGCAATCCAGGGGCCGGTGCGCACCGGCCCCTGGATTGCTTCGTCGGCTTCGCCTCCTCGCAATGACGAGAGGGGATGAGGCGCCTACAGCGCCCCCATCTCGATCAGCTCCCGCCGTGCCTGTTCGGGCGATTCGAAGCGGATGGCGCGCATGCCGACGGCGCGGGCGCCGGCGACGTTGTCGGGGTTGTCGTCGATGAAGATGCAGTCCGAGAGGGTGAGGCCGAAGCGGCTCTCCAGCAGCCGGTAGATCCGCGCATCGGGCTTCAGCAGCTTCTCATGGGCCGAGACGATGACGCCGTCGAACCAGCCCAGGAACGGCCATTTGGTCAGCGCCAGCGCGAACTTCTCGGCCGAGAAGTTGGTGATGGCATAGACCTTGTCGCCGCGGTCCTTCAGCCCCTTCAGGATCTCGACCGTGCCCTCGATGACATGGGGCACCATCTCCTCCCAGCGCTCGTCGAAGGCGCGGATCAGGGGCTCGTGATGCGGGAACTCGGCGACCTTCGCGGCGACGGCCTCGGCGAAGGGCGTGCCGGCATCCATCGACAGATTCCAGTCATGGGTGCAGACTTCGGCCAGGAACAGTTCCATCGCCGCCTCGTCCGCGAACAGCTTGCGATAGAGATGCCGCGGGTTCCACTCGAGCAGCACGGCGCCGATGTCGAAGACGACGGTCGGACGCGGCAGGTCCGGGCGTGACGAGGTCATGGCAAGAGGCTCCGCTTCGGGCTATGTGGAGTCGCTGGTAGCACGCGGGGAAAGCCGACCCAAGCCATGAAGCTGCACACCTATTACCGCTCCTCGGCCGCCTATCGGGTCCGTATCGCCATGGCGCTGAAGGGGCTCGACTACGATTCGGTGTTCCATCATCTGCGCCGGGGCGAGCAGGCGGCCGAGCCCTACCGCTCGCTGAACCCGCAGAAGCTGGTGCCGGCGCTGGAAGGCGAGGGGGCGGTGATCACCCAGTCCCTCGCCATCATCGAATATCTCGAGGAAACCCATCCCAACCCGCCATTGCTGCCGCCCGACCCGGCAGGCCGGGCCCGGGTGCGGTCGATCGCGCTGTCGATCGCCTGCGAGATCCATCCGATCAACAACCTGCGCGTGCTGCGCTATCTGCGCTCGCCGCTCGGCCATGACGAGGCGGCGATCGAGGAGTGGTACCGGCACTGGGTGGCGGAGGGTCTCGGCGCGCTGGAGATCCAGCTGTCCCGATCGCCGGACACCGGGGCCTTCTGCCACGGCGCGATGCCGACCGTCGCCGATTGCTGCCTGATCCCGCAGCTGTACAACGCCCGCCGCTTCGACTGCGACCTCAACCCCTATCCGACGCTGCTGGGGATCGAGGAGCGGGCGGTGGCGCTGCCGGCCTTCGCCGAGGCGGCGCCGGAGCGCCAGGGCGACGCGGAAGCCTAAGACCGTGCCGGAAACACGCCGGCGCGGCCGTCTAGCGGCGGTTCCTGCGCTTCCGGTGCTCACGGACCAAACGTCCGCTGCGCTCCGGTTCTCGGAACCATCGCTATCCGACGCACGCCGACGCGTTTCCGACACGGTCTCCTGAACAACCACCGGTCCCAAAATCCGGTAACAAACGAGGGGGCAGCATGACGACGGAGACGGCCGACACCAGCCCGACCGCCTGGTTCCAGGAGATGACGCCGCCGGAGCGGCGGACCTTCTGGGCCTGCTTCGCCGGCTGGGGCCTGGATGCGATGGACGTCCAGATCTACAGCTTCGTGATCCCGACCATCATCGCGCTGTGGAGCCTGACCAACGCCCAGGCCGGCCAGATCGCCACGGTGACGCTGCTCTGCTCCGCCGTCGGCGGCTGGGCCGCGGGCCTGCTGGCCGACCGCATCGGCCGGGTGCGGACGCTGCAGCTGACCATCCTGTGGTTCTCGGTCTTCACCTTCCTCAGCGGCTTCGCTCAGAGCTTCGAGCAGCTCTTGATCGCCCGCGCCCTGATGGGCTTCGGCTTCGGCGGCGAATGGGCCGCCGGTGCCGTGCTGATGGGCGAGGTGATCCGGGCCGAGCATCGCGGCAAGGCCGTGGGCACGGTGCAGTCGGGCTGGGCCATCGGCTGGGCGGTGGCGCTGATCGTCAAGACGGTGCTGTTCCTGGCCTTCGACCCGTCCGTCGCCTGGCGCTACCTGTTCTTCATCGGCATCCTGCCGGCGGTCCTGGTGTTCTTCCTGCGCCGCTTCGTCGACGAGCCGCCGGTGTTCGCCGAGACGCAGCGCCGGATCGCCGAGACCGGCGACCGGCCCGGGCTGCTCGAAATCTTCTCCGGCCCGGTCCTGAAGATCACGATCCTGACCTCGCTGCTGACCACCGGCGCGCAGGGCGGCTACTACGCCATCACCACCTGGCTGCCGAGCTATCTCAAGGGCCAGGGCCTGTCGGACATCGGCAGCAGCGGCTATCTCGCCGTGGTCATCGCCGGGTCGTTCACGGGCTATCTGGTCGGTGCCTATCTCGCCGACCGGATCGGGCGGAAGAAGCTGTTCTTCCTGTTCTCGGCCTGCGCCATCGTCATGGTGTTCGCCTATACCAGCCTGAACCTGAGCAACGAGGCGGTGCTGCTGCTGGGCTTCCCGCTCGGCTTCTTCGGCTCGGGCTATTTCAGCGGCGTCGGCGCCTTCCTGACCGAGCTGTTCCCGACCCGGGTGCGCGGCTCCGGCCAGGGCTTCGCCTACAATTTCGGACGCGGCGTCGGCGCCCTGTTCCCGATGCTGGTCGGCTATCTCAGCGCCGGCATGCCGCTGGGCCGGGCGATCGCGGTCTTCGCGATCGGCGCCTACGCCCTGCTGTTCGTCGCCGCGCTGGCCCTGCCCGAAACCAAGGGGAAGACCCTGCATGTCGACGGCTGACCCGCTGCCCACCGCGCCGCTGTGCCAGGGCCCGGACCCGGCGCCGCGGCCGCCGCGCCGGATCGTGCTGCCGGCCGGGGCCTGCGACACCCACGCCCATGTCATCGGCGGGCCGCCGAATTACCCGCTGGTCGCGACCCGCAGCTACACCCCGCCCGAGGCGCCGCCGGAAGCCTATCTCGGCATGCTCGACGCGGTCGGCATGGCCCGCGGCGTGCTGGTCCAGGTCAGCGTGCACGGCACCGACAACCGGCTGATGGTCGAGACGCTGCAGGCCAACCGCGGCCGGCTGCGCGGCATCGCCGTGGTCGAGGCCGACGCGCCCGACGTGGAGCTGGCGCGGCTGAAGGACGCCGGCGTGGTCGGCCTGCGCCTCAACGTGCTGTTCGGCGGCGGCGTCGGCTTCGACCGGCTGGAGCGCTTCGGCGACCGCTGCCGCGAGCTGGGCTGGCACCTGCAGTTCCTGCTCGACGCCCGGACGCTGCCCGAGCTGGCACCGCGGCTGGAGCGGCTGCCGGTACCCTTCGTCGTCGACCATATGGGCCACATGCCGGTCTCGGCCGGGATCGGCCATCCCGGGTTCCAGGCGCTGCTGGGCCTGCTGCGCCGGGGCAAGGGCTGGGTCAAGCTGTCCGGCGCCTTCCGCGTCTCGACGGCCGGCCCGCCCTATGCCGACACCATCCCCTTCGCCCGCGCCCTGGTCGAGGCCGCGCCGGACCGGATGGTGTGGGGCAGCGACTGGCCGCATGTCGCGCATCCCGGTCCGATGCCGAATGTCGGCGAGCTGCTGGACCTGCTGGCCGACTGGGTGCCCGACCCGGCGCAGCGCGACGCCGTCCTCGCCGCCAACCCGGCCCGGCTGTACGGCTTCGGCTGAGCCTACGGGATGTGCGCGAGCTCCAGCTTGATCCCGTCGGGATCGGCGAAGAACACGGCGTAGTAGCCGGGGGCATAGCCGTACTCGGCGGGCGCATCCAGGACGGTCAGGTCGCGCTCCCGCAGCAGGCGGTGCAGCGCGTCGACTTGCTCGCGGCTGTCGGCATGCCAGCAGATGTGGTGCAGCCCTGGGGAGTACCGGTCGTGGCCGAGATAGGCGCGATCGGGTTTCGCCGCGACCAGGGTGAAGCGCTGCGGGGCGCCGCCGGCGGGTGCGTCCCAGGCGGCGCGGTCCGGGTCGATCTTCACCAGCTTGAAGCCGAGGAACTCCAGCACCGGCCGATAGAACGCCGCCGAGCGCTCGACATCGGTGACCGTCAGATAGATGTGGCTGAGCGAACCGAGCCTGGCCATGTGCGTTCTCCCGATCGGGCGTCCTGGACTCGGAACGGGATCCGCCGCGTCGCCGTTCCGCAGCGCATGAGAGTCGCGACCTTCAACGTCAACGGCATCAACGGCCGCCTGCCGGTGCTGCTGCGCTGGCTGGGCGAGGCGGCGCCCGACATCGTCTGCCTGCAGGAGCTGAAGGCGCCGCAGGAGCGGTTCCCGGTCGCCGCGATCCGCGCCGCCGGCTATGGCGCGATCTGGCATGGGCAGAAGGGCTGGAACGGCGTCGCCATCCTGGCGCGCGGCACCGAGCCGATCGAGACCCGTCGCGGCCTGGCGGGCGATCCGGACGACAGCCACAGCCGCTACATCGAGGCGGCGGTCGCGGGAATGCTGGTCGGGTGCCTGTACCTGCCGAACGGCAACCCGGCACCCGGGCCGAAATTCGACTTCAAGCTGCGCTGGTTCGAACGGCTCGCCGCCCGTGCCGCCGAGCTGCTGGCCTCCGGCGCCCCGGTCGTCCTGGCCGGCGACTTCAACGTCATGCCCACCGACTTCGACGTCTATAAGCCGGAGCGCTGGGTCGACGACGCGCTGTTCCGGCCGGAGGTGCGGGAGGCGTTCCGGCGGCTGACAGCGCAGGGCTGGATCGATGCGCTGCGAAAGCGGCATCCAGGCGAGCGGATCTATACCTTCTGGGACTATGTCCGGAACGCCTATGCCCGCGACGCTGGGCTCAGGATCGACCATCTGTTGCTGAGCCCGGGACTGGCCAAGCGGCTGAAGGCGGCCGGCGTCGACCGGCATGTCCGCGGATGGGAGAAGGCCAGCGATCACGCGCCGGCCTGGATCGATCTCGGGAAGGCCCGGTAAGCTGCAGCGCGAAGAGGGGGGGGACGCCGATGTGCAACGAGTACAGCTCGAAGGTGGATGTCGCGACCGTCAACCAGGACTTCGCGGCCGCGGGCATCGAGCTCCGCGCCTCCGAGGGCACGCCGAACCTCGAGGCGCGGGACAGCATCCGGATCACCGAGACGGCGCCGATCGTCCGCATGGCCGAAGGCGGGGCGGGCGACCTGGTGCAGCGGCGCTGGAGTTGGCCGGGGCCGGGCGGCAGGCCGGTCTACAACTTCCGCTCCGACGGCCGTGAGTTCGCCACCGGCCGCTGCCTGATCATCGCCGACGGCTTCACCGAGTTCACCGACCCGGCGGAGCCGGGCAAGAAGCGCAAGGACAAGTGGCGGTTCACCCGGACAGGACAGCCCTGGTTCTGCATCGCCGGGATCTGGCGGGCCGCGCCCGATGTGGGCGAGGCCTTCACCATGCTGACCACGCCGCCCGGGCCGGACATCGCGCCCTACCACGACCGCCAGGTCGCCCTCCTGGACCGCGCCGACTGGGCCGCCTGGCTGGATCCCGCCGTGTCCGCGAAGACCCTGCTGAAGCCGCTGCCGGCAGGGAGCCTGACGGTCGTGCAGATCGGCTGACCTAGGCCGGATTTCTCACACCCCCTGCGTCCTGCGCCGGTTCAAAATGCCGACAGGGCAGGAGAGCGGCGCAGCGCGATGGGGATGCATCGGGCAAGCCGTTCGACGCACCCTGTCGGCATTTTCAACCGGCCCGAAGGATCGCCTTGCGGCGGCCGCCTGCGGGCGCGGGCCGCTCAACCGTATGTCCCTATACGCTTTTCGCGTCCCGCCCCCGCATCCGACTCGCCGCAAGGCGACGCAGGGCGTAGGGGGTGTGAGAGATCCGGGCTAGACCTCCAGCAGCACCGACCCGCTGGTACGGCCGGCCTCCAGCGCCCGGTGGGCTTCCGCCGCCTCGGCCAGGGGGTAGACCGCGCCGATCAGCGGCCGCAGCCCGGCCTCGACCTCGGCCAGCACCTCGGCCGCGGCGCGGGGATAGACCACCGGGTCGGGCAGGTAGTGGCGCAGCACGCTGGGCCGGGCCAGGGCGATCGACCGCGCGGGTCCCAGCTCGCCGACATCGATCGTGGGCAGGCCGCCGCCGACCTGGCCGAGGCTGGCGATCAGGCCGTAGGGCGCCATGGCGTCGAAGGTCCGGAGCAGTGTGTCGCCGCCGACGCCGTCGATCGCCATGTCGGCGCCGCGCCCGCCGGTCGCCTCGCGCACCGCGGCGACGAAGTCGGTCTCGCGGTAGAGGATCGCGTGGTCGACGCCATGCGCCTTCGCCACCCCGGCCTTGCGGGCGTCGCCGACCGTGCCGATCACCGTGGCGCCGCGCCGCTTGGCCCATTGCGTCGCGATCACGCCGACGCCGCCGGCCGCGGCCTGGATCAGCACCGTGTCCCCGGGGCGCAGCGGCCGCACCCGCTCGAACAGCATATGGGCGGTCAGGCCGCGCACCAGCACCGCGGCGGCGACGTCGAAGCCGATGCCGTCGGGCAGGCGGATGGCGCGCTCGGCCGGCAGCAGCCGGCGTTCGGCGTAGCTGCCGGCGGGCAGCCCGGCATAGGCGATGCGGTCGCCCTCGCGGAAGCCGGTCACGCCCGGGCCCACCCGCTCCACCGTGCCGGCGCCTTCGACGCCCAGCCCGGCCGGCAGGGCCGGCTGACCGTAGAGGCCGGTGCGGTGGTAGATGTCGACGAAATTGACCCCGGCGAAGCGCTGCCGGACCAGGATCTCGCCCGGACCGGGCTCGGCCAGGGTGACGGTGTCGAGCGACAGCGCCTCCGGCCCGCCGGTGGCGTGGATGCGGATGGCGCGGGTGGTGGTGGACATGCGGCCTCCTCGGTTCGGTCGGGCGAAGATGGATCCGGTATGATCCGTTCGGAAGTCCGGGAATTCGCACGAAATCCGTGCAAAGATGCACGGATGGAATGGGGTGATGTCCGCTACTTCCTGGCCCTGGCGCGGGCCGGCTCGCTGTCCGCCGCCTCGCGCCGGCTGGGCGTCGAGCACACCACCGTGGCCCGGCGGGTCGATGCGCTGGAGGCGGCGCTTGGCACCCGGCTGTTCGACCGGCTGCCGCGCGGCTGGCGCCTGACCGCGGAGGGCGAACGCCTGGTCGAGGACGCGGCGCGGCTGGAGGAGGAGGCGCTGGCCTTCGTCCGGCGCGCCGCCGGCGGCGCCGGGGTTGCCGGGCCGGTCACGGTCTCGGCCCCGCCATTCCTGGCCAACCACTTCGTGGCGCCGCGTCTCGGACCGTTCCTGGCCGCCCATCCCGGCATCGTGCTGACCCTGATCGGCGAGAAGCGGGCGGCGCTGCTGGGCCAGCGCGAGGCCGACCTGGTGCTGCGCCTGTCGCGGCCGACCGAGCACGGCGCCGTGGCCCGCCGCGTCGGCACCATGGCCTTCGGCCTCTACGCCGCGCCGTCCTATCTGGAAGGCCGGCGGCCGGAGGACTGGGTGTTCCTGGGCGACGACGACTCCTCGGGCGAGCTGCCGCAGCATCGCTGGATGCTGGCCTTCGCCGGGCCGCGGCCGCTGGTGCTGCGCAGCAACGACATGACCACGCTGCTCACCGCCGCCCGCGCCGGCATCGGCATCGCCGCCTTGCCCTGCTTCGTCGGCGAGGCCGATGCGGGCCTCACCTGCGTCGAGGCCGACCGCGAGGGGGGCGGCAGCCGCGAGATCTGGATCGGCATCCATGAGGACCTGCGCCGCTCGCCCCGGATGCGGCTGGCGATGGACGCCATCGCCGCGATCTTCGCCCGCGAGCGCCGGCTCCTCGAGGGAGCCGGCGGATAGTCGCAGTTACGCCCCCGTCGCGGCCCGCAGCGCCTGGTCGAGGTCGGCGATGATGTCGCCGACCGATTCCAGGCCGATCGACAGGCGGATCACCTCCGGCCCGGCGCCGGCGGCGCGCAGCCCCTCCGGCGTCAGCTGGCGGTGGGTGGTCGAGGCCGGGTGGATGATCAGCGAGCGGGCGTCGCCGATATTGGCCAGGTGGCTCAGCAGCTCCACGCCCTCGACCACCTTCACGCCGGCGTCGAAGCCGCCTTTGACGCCGAAGGTGAAGACGGCGCCGGCGCCGCGCGGCAGGTACTTCTTGGCCAAAGCGTGGTACTTCGAGCCCGGCAGGCCGGCATAGTTCACCCACTCCACCGCCGGGTGGGTGGACAGGAACTCCGCCACCTTCTGCGCATTCTCGATGTGCCGGTCCATCCGCAGCGACAGCGTCTCGATGCCCAGCAGGGTCAGGAAGGCGTTCAGCGGCTGCTGGTTGGTGCCGAGGTCGCGCAGGCCGACCGCGTGGCCGTAGAAGGTGTAGGCCAGGTCGCCGAAGGTCTCGAAGAAGCGCAACCCGTGATAGCCCGGCTCCTCGGCGGTCAGCCCCTTGAACTTGTCGGACTGGGCCCAGTTGAAGCGGCCGGAATCCACCACCACGCCGCCGACCGAGGTGCCGTTGCCGGACAGGAACTTGGTGGTGGAGTGGACGACGATGTCGGCGCCGTGCTCGATCGGCCGGCACAGATAGGGGGTGGCCATGGTGTTGTCGACGACCAGCGGCACGCCGAGGTCGCGCGCCACCGCGGCGATCGCCTCCAGGTCGCTGACCACGCCGCCCGGATTGGCCAGGCTCTCGACGAAGATCGCCTTGGTCTTGTCGTTGGCGGCGCGGCGGATGGTCTCCGGATCGTCGGCATCGACGAAATGGGTGGTCCAGCCGAAAGCGCGCCTGAAGCTGTTGCCGAGCTGGTTGATCGACCCGCCATAGAGCTTGTTGGCGGCGACGATCTCGGCCCCCGGCTCCATGAAGGGGAACAGGGCCAGGAGCTGGGCGGCGTGGCCGGAGGAGGTGGCGATCGCACCGACGCCGCCCTCCAGCGAGGCCATCCGCTCCTCCAGCACCGACACGGTCGGGTTGGTCAGGCGGCTGTAGATGAAGCCCAGCTTCTGCAGGTTGAACAGCGAAGCGGCGTGGTCGACATCCTCGAACACGTAGGAGGTGGTCTGGTAGATCGGCGTCTGCCGCGCGCCGGTGGTCGGGTCGGGCCGTGCGCCGGCATGGATCGCCAGCGTCTCGAAGCCCGGGCCGCCGCTATTCTCGGACATGATCCTCACCCTCTTTTCTGGATCTTCGACGAAATCACGCGCGACGAGGTGCCCATCCAGCTCAGCTCGCCGTTCAGCCGCGCCCATTCGATCTTCGGGCAGCGGTTCATCACCACCTGGATGCCGGCGGCTTCCGCCTTCGCCGCGGCGGCGTCGTTGCGCACGCCGAGCTGCATCCAGATCACCTTGGGCCTGACCGGCAGGGCCAGCGCCTCGTCGACCACCCCGGCCGCGGCCTCGCTGTTGCGGAAGATGTCGACCATGTCGACCGGCTGCGGCACGTCGGCCAGCCGGGCGTAGACCGTCTCCTTCAGGATGGCCTGGCCGGCCACGCCCGGATTGACCGGGATGACGCGGTAGCCCTTGCCCTGCAGATAGGTCATGGCGAAGTAGCTGGGCCGGTTCCAGTTCGGGCTGGCCCCGACCATGGCGATGGTCTTCACCCCGCGCAGGATGCCGCGCAGATAGGCGTCGTCGTAGCGCTCGTGGTCCATCCCGGCCTCAGCACCCCTGCCAGACGGGCGGTCGCTTCTCGATGAAGGCGTCGATGCCCTCCTCGGCGTCGCGGGCCAGCATGTTCCGCACCATCACCTCGCTCGCATATTCATAGGCGCCCTGCAGCCCCATCTCGGCCTGCTCGTAGAAGGCCTCCTTGCCGATCGCCAGGGTCAGCGGCGACTTCTCCGCGATCTGGCGGGCCAGGGCCATCGTCTCCTCGGCCAGCCGCCCGGCCGGCACCACGCGGTTGACCAGGCCCAGCTCGCGCGCCCGGTCGGCGGTCACGGCGTCGCCGGTCAGCAGCATCTCCATCGCCGGCTTGCGGCCGACGGCGCGGGACAGGGCGACCATGGGGGTGGAGCAGAACAGGCCGATATTCACCCCCGGCGTGGCGAAGCGTGCCTCCTCGGCCGTGACGGCCAGGTCGCAGGTCGCGACCAGCTGGCAGCCGGCCGCGGTCGCCATGCCCTGGACCTGGGCGATCACCGGCTTGGGCAGCCGGGTGATCGCCAGCATCAGGGCCGAGCACTGGGCGAAGATCCGTTCGTAATGCTCGCGGCTCGGGTCGCCGCGCAGCTCCTTCAGGTCGTGGCCGGCGCAGAAGGCCGGGCCGGATGCCGCCAGCACCACGACCTTGACGGATTCGTCCTGGCGGATCGCCTGCAGCTCGGTCTCCAGCGCCAGCATCAGGGCCAACGACAGGGCGTTGCGCGCCGCCGGGCGGTTCAGGGTCAGCACGGCGACGCCGTCGGCATCCTGCCGCAGCAGCGGGACGTCCTTCGCCGGGAAAGCGGCGGGCAGCGGGTCGGCGGACATGGCGGTTCCTCGGGTCCGGTCGGTGCGGCACGCACTCTACCCCGATGCCCGGCGGATGAAACAGACGTCTTCCCGATCCTGCCGCCACGATGCCCGGCCGAGAGCGACGGCCTCGCCTACGTCCCAGGGCCCTTCCACAGCAGCGGCCGCGGCGTGAACCCGAGCTGCGCCTTGGCCCGGCCGTTGGATGCCCCGGTCAGGCGCGTGTGGTAGTAGACGGCCTCTTCGCCGATGGTCGCCAGCGCGTCCTCCACGCCGATCCGCGGCGGCTCCGGCGCATCGACCCAGCGGGCGAAGGCCGGCAGCCATTCGGCGACGGGCAGCGGGTCGTCATCGACGATGTTGTAGACGCCCGGATCGGCCGTCAGCGCGGCGACGGTCGCCGCGACCGCGTCGTCGATATGGACGAAGGACCAGACCGCGTTGCCGTTGCCGATGATCCTCGCGTCGCCCCTGCGGACCTGATCCGCGATGGCCCCTTCCGGCCGGTACCAGGTGCCGGGGCCGTAGAAGAAGCCGTAGCGCAGGACGACCCCGGCCATCGACGGCGCCGCGAGCACCCGGCCCTCGTACTCGCCCATGACGCGCGTGCTCTCGCCGACATCGCCGGGCGCATCGGCCCTGAAGCCGGCACTTTCGTCGGCGAGCCGGCCGGCGGGTGCATCCAGGAAGAAGCCGCGGGACTGCATGATGTAGCGCCCGACGCCCAGCTCCCGCGCCGCGGCGAGGAGGTTGCCGCCGCCCTCGCGATGGAGCCGGGTGTCGTCCGGCAGGGACTTGACGATGTCGGCGGGATCGGCCGGCAGCCACGTCAGCTGGTCGATCACGACATCCGGCCGGGCCGCCGCGATCGCGGCCCGCACGGCCTTCGGGTCGAAGGCATCCGCGAAGGATGCCGCGGCCCCCAGCTCGCGCAGCCGGTCCACGCCCCGGCCGGCGCGGATCATGCCGGTCACCTGGTGGCCGAGCGTGCACAGCGCGCGCACGAGCGGCAGGCCGACGGCGCCGGTGGCGCCTGCAACGAAGATCCTCACGAGCACCTCCCTGTCACTGGGCGGCCAGGACGGCCTGCGGCGTGTTGCGGAAGCTGATCGCCATACGATTGTAGGCGTTCATCAGGCCGATCGCGATGGTGAGGTCGACCAGCTCCCGCTCCTCGAACACCGTGCGTGCGGCCTCATAGGCCGCGTCTGGCACGCCGGTCTCGGAGACGCGGGTCACCGTCTCGGCCCAGGCCAGGGCGGCGCGCTCCCGCCCGTCGAACAGGGGACCGGCTTCCGCCCAGGCCTGGACCAGCGCCAGCTTCTCGATCGGCTGCCCCTTCTTCAGCAGGTCGCGCATATGCATGTCGAGGCAGTAGGCGCAGTTGTTGATCTGCGAGATGCGCAGATAGACCAGCTCCACCAGCGTCGCGGGCAGGCCGCTCTGCATGACGTAGCCGTAGACGCCGCCGAGGGCCTTCACCCCTGCCGGCGCGATCTGGTTGTAGTCGAGACGCTTGCTCATCCGTTCGCACTCCTCGCCAAGCGGGATTACTGGACCGGGGTGGTCAGGACCGTGTCGTCGGTGTCGACGACGAAGACGGCGAGCAGCCTGGCCGGCCGGGTTGCGCTCGCATTGCGGCTGACGGGATGGCTGGACCCCGGCGCTTCGTAGAAGCTCTCGCCGGCGCGGTAGACCCGGACGGGCTCGTCGTTCACCTTGGACTCGATCTCGCCCGAGAGGACATGGCCGTAGATGAACGCCGACTTGGCGTGGATGTGGGACGGCGAAGCCCCGCCCGGCGCATAATCGACGATCAGGGCGACCAGCGACTTGCCCGGGATGTTGGGGATCGCGTGCTCGAAATTCGTCGTGACGGTCTCGCCCGTGGCCTGGGCCGCGGCGGTCGTGGCGGCATCGCCCGGGCCGTGGGCCGCAGCCGGCGCCGCGACGGCAAGAGAGGCGGCGATGACGATGGATCTGATGAACATGGCGGGGTTCTCCTTTCCCCCGCCAAATTGATCCCTTGCTGGGTCAGGAATAAGCACCAGGAATCGACAAAAGTCGTGTACCACGGGCCATGGCAAAGCCTCTCTCCCTGCAGCTCGACCGATCCGCGAAGACGCCGCTGACGGAGCAGATCCGCAAAGGGATCAGTGCGGCGATCGAGAGCGGCGTGCTCGCGCCCGGCGCGCGCCTGCCGTCCTGGCTGGACCTGGCGGCGCAGCTCGGCGTGGCCCGCGGCACGGTGCGTTCGGCCTATGAAAGGCTGTCGGACGACCAGCTCATCGTCGCCTCGCGCGCGACCGGCACCCGCGTCGCGGCCCGGCCCGCTCGTCCCGTCCGGAAGGAGCCGGCGCCCGATCCCGGGTCGTTCATGGAGATGTATCGCGAGCTCACGGCCGGGCCGGCGATCTTCCAGATGGGCGTGCCCGCGCAGGAGACCCTGCCCGCCAAGCTCCTCGCCAGGATCCGTGCACAGGCCATCCGCGCGGAAGCAAGCGCCCCGGCCATCTATCCGGATCCGCGCGGCGAGTTCGAGCTGCGGCGGGAGATCGCCGCCTATCTCGCGGTCGCGCGCGGCATCGAATGCTCGCCCTCCCAGGTCATCGTCACCGCCGGATACAGCAGCGGCCTCGGGCTGGCGCTGCGGGTGCTCGGCCTCGAGGGGCGCAAGGCCTGGATGGAGGATCCCGGCTTCCCGTTCACCCGGCATGGGCTGGAGCTGGCGCGGCTGGCGATCGTGCCGGTCCCGGTCGACGCCGACGGCATCGATGTCGACCACGGCCTGCGGCACGCTCCCGATGCGGCGCTGGCCGTCGTCACCCCGGGCCAGCAAGCGCCGCTCGGCACCGCCCTGTCGCTGGCCCGGCGCCTGCGCCTCCTGGAATGGGCGGCCCAAGACGGCGCCTGGGTGATCGAGGACGACTATCTGGGCGAGCTGCAGCTGAAGGGGCGGGCCACGCCGGCCCTGGCCTCGCTCGACCGGGCCGGGCGCGGGATCCATATCGGCTCCTTCAGCAAGACCATCAGCCCGACCTGGCGCCTGGGGTTCGTGGTCGCCCCCGCGCCGCTGGCGTCAAGGTTCGCCGAGGTCGCCGCGTGCCTCGCCCCGGCACCCGGGCCGGGCATCCAGCTCGCGACCGCGGCGTTCATGCGCGAGGGCCATTACCTGCGGCATCTCCGGCGGACCAAGCGCCTCTATGCCGCCCAGCGCGACGCCCTGCTGGACTGCCTTCGGCCGCGCGCCGGGGAGGTCACGGTCGCCGGGCTGGCCGCGCTGCTTCCGCTGCCGGCCGGCGCGCCGGACCTGACCATCGCCCGGGAAATGCTGGCCTTCGGACTGGCGCCCATCCCGCTGTCGCTCTGGTACGCGTCGCCGGCCTCGGCACGATCCGGCCTGCTGCTGGGAATCGCGACGGCGCCGCAACGGCACCTCGCGCGATCATGCGACCGCCTCTGGAGCGTCATCGAACGCTTCGCCTGAGGAGCCATCTTGCGGCTGTCCCCGCGGATCGAGCCTGGGCATCGATCGCCGGCCGGGATACCTTGACGGTCGAAACCCAGTCGCCGGGGCCGGATGGATCGATTCGATGCGATGCGGGTCCTGCTTGCGGTGGTCGAGGCTGGCAGCCTGTCGGCCGGCAGCCGGAGGCTGAACGCCCCCTTGCCCAGCGTCAGCCGCAAGGTCGCCGATCTCGAGCGGCATCTCGGCGCCAACCTCATCATCCGCACCAACCGCAACCTGCAGCTCACCGATGCGGGGCGCGACTATGTCGACGCCGCCCGGAAGATCATGGCGGACCTTGAAGAGGCCGAGCGCCGGGCGTCCGGCGAGTATCAGGCGCCGCGCGGCACGCTGACGATCACGATGCCCGTGGAGTTCGGCAGCCGCTACGTGCTGCCGATCGCGCTGGACTTCATGGACCGGCACCCGGACGTGACCTTGAACCTGCTGTCGCTGGACCGCTCCGTTCACCTGGTGAACGAGCAGGTGGACATCGCCATCCGGCTCGGCGATCTCCCCGACAGCTCCCTCTATGCCGTCAAGGCCGGCGAGTTCCGCCTGCTGACCTGCGCCAGCCCGGCCTATCTGGAACGGCACGGCGCGCCCGAACACCCCACCGACCTGTCGAGCCATCACGGCATCATGTTCAACAACCGGTCGTTCTTCTGGTCGTTCACCGTCGACGGCGAGCAGATCGAGGTGGCACCCCCGGGCCGGATCGAGGTCAACACCGCGGCCAATTGCGTCGCCGCGGCACTGGCCGGCGTCGGCATCGCGCGTCTGTTCGACTATCAGATCCCCGGGGAGCTGTCCTCCGGCGCGCTCGTGCCGATCCTGACGGAGTACGGCGGCGAGCCGAGGCCGATCCACATGATCTATTCGCGCCAGGGGCTTGTCACCCTGAAGGTGCGTGCCTTCATCGACTGGGCCCTGCCGCGGCTGCGGGCGGCCAGCAGCGGTTATGGGCGCAGCGATCCGGCAGGGTCGCTTCCGTAGCGCTGCGCCGGCTCAGTTGACCAGGCGGTCGACCTGCGTCTACAGGCGCGGGCCGAGCAGCAGGATGGCGGGAATGACGATCACATAACCGGTGCCCCAGGAGCGCAGCCATGTCAGGGCGAAATCCTCCGAGAAGCCCAGGTTGAGCGCCAGAAGGACGAAGGAGATGATCCCCGTCGTCACGACGCCCATCGACAGGGCGAAGGCGATCTTCCGTTTCGTTTGCGTGTTCATGTCTCCCTCACGGGCGGCCGGCTGATGCCGGTGGGACCAGCCTGCCGTCGTTGAACCCGACGTTCCCGATCCGGCGGTTGGCCGGCACCGAATATCGCGCATCGCGTCTCCCGGCTGGAGAGCGGGAATGCGAGAGGCTGGCTCTCATTTTCTCCGGGTACGGGCTCATCCCCGGTAAGCCCAGATCTTCGCCGTTCATGGCAGCCCGAGACCGGGCCTGCCGACACGCAGGATCAAGGAGCATTGAGATGTCGAAGCTTGCCATGATCACGGCCCTCGGATTGGCCGCGACCGCCCTTCTGACGGCGGCGGGACCGGCGGTCCGGGCCGAAACGCCGAGCGCCGGGCCGACGCAGTATCTTCCGCTCCGGACCGAGCCCGAACCGAAGCTCCATGTCGACCCGCCCCTCGCCGAGCCGCTCGTCGGCAGGAGAACGGCCATCATTCCGTACCGGACGGAGAACTTCCGGATCCTGCCGATCTTCGGCGTCGGCGCGAGCGACGTGTCGCCGCGGGCAGGCCACCTGCATGTCACGGTCGATGACCTGCCCTGGCACTGGGCCGACGCTGGCGGCACGGGCGCCATCGTCCTGGCGGGACTCCCGGCCGGCGAGCACAAGGTGCTGATCGAGATCGCCACCCCCGAGCACCATGTGATCTCCGGCAAGGCGGTTTCGTTCACGGTCCCGGCGGCCCCCGGGCAGCACCACTAAGGCGGCGCATGCGGGAGCTTGCGGCGGCCGCCGCGCTCCGCCCTACTGGCGGAAACCGGAGGGGAGGGCGGCGATGCAGCCGGCGATCGAGGCCGAGGTGATGGAGGCGATCATCCGCGAGGGCGTGCCGCTGATCGGCGCCTTCGGCGTGACGGTCGCGGCGCTGGGGGCCGGCACGGCGACGCTGGTGATGCCCTGCCGCGAGGATTTCGTGCGGCCGGGCGGCACCATCACCGGCCCGGCCCTGTTCGGCCTGGCCGATGTCGCGCTGTACGCCGCAGTGCTCAGCCGGATCGGCCGGGTCGAGCTGGCGGTCACCACCTCGATGGCGATCACCTTCCTGCGCCGCCCGGCCCTGGTGCCGGTGATCGCGGAGGCCCGCCTGCTCAAGCTCGGCAAGCGCCTGGCCTATGGCGAGGTGCTGCTGTTCTCGGAAGGCGAGGACGAGCCGGTGGCCCACGCCACCGGCACCTACTCGATCCCGCCGCGCAGATGAGGCCCGCTACAACACGAAGTCTCCGGCCTTGAGGGCGATGACCCCGGTCAGCGCGATGTGGAAGTCTGAGACGCCGTCGCCGTTGATGTCGCCCCCGATGACGGTGGTGTTGCCGGACGTGGCATAACGCAATTGCCCGGCGACATGGCCGAAGGCGGCCGTGCCGATGAAGCTGAAGGCCTGGTCGCCGGCGGTCGCCGACCTGGCATCGATGGCCGACAGGTCGATCCTGTCGCCTTGCGACCGGCTGAAGTCGGTGATCCGGTCGGCGCTGGCGCCGACACCGCTGTGCGATCCGGCGGAGAAGGCGAAGCGGTCGGCCCCGGCGCCGCCGGTCAGGACGTCCCGCCCGGCCCAGCCGTTCAGCACATTGGCAAGGCTGCTGCCGGTGATGGCATCGGCGCCGCCCGAGCCGACGGCGTTCTCGACGCTCGTGTAGATGTCCCCGAACGCCTCGCCGGACGACCCGACCCGGGTGCCCAGATTGACCGTGACGCCGGCGGCCGCGGTCGCGTAGGAGGCTGTGTCCAGCCCCGCGCCGCCGTCCAGGGAATCGGCGCCGGCGCCGCCGCGCAGGATATCGTTCCCGCCGAAACCGCGCAGCGTGTTGGCGCCGCCGTTGCCGGTCAGCAGATCCGCGCCCTGGCTGCCGTTGAGGTTCTCGATGCCGACATAGGTGTCGCCCTGGGCATAGCCGCCCGCGCCCTTGCCGGTCGCGAGGTTGGCGGTGACGCCCGTGCTGCTCTCCGAATAGGTCGCGATGTCGGCGCCGTTGCCGCCCTCCAGCCGGTCGGCCCCCGACCCGCCCCGCAGGATGTCGTCGCCGTCGAAGCCATAGAGCCGGTCGCTGCCGGCCATGCCCCACAGGGTGTTGTCGCCGGATCCGCCGGCGATGTAGTTGGCGAGGGCATTGCCCGTGCCGGACAGGTCGCCGTATGTCAGCACCAGGTTCTCGATGGCCCCGAACCCGACGAGCGAAAGCGAGACGGAACTCTCGATCCCATCGATGCCGCCGTCGGCATACTCCCTGATATCATCGAGAAACACGCCGGTCGGGGAGAAGTCGACCGCGCCGACGACATAGACGTCGCCATCGGCACCGCCGTTGAGGTAGTCGACCCCGGCGCCGCCGGTCAGCCGGTCGGATCCGGCGTCGCCATCGAGCCGATCGTCGCCTGCACCGCCGGCGATCGTGTCGTTGCCCTCTTCACCGGAGCAGTAGTCCTGGCCATCACCGGCATCGAGCGTATCGTTTCCGTCGCCGGCCCGGAGATCATCATCTCCCGAACCGCCGTAGATCGTGTCGTCGCCCAGGGCTCTGCGATCGACGAAATCGTCACCCGAACCGCCGTCGATATAGAATCTGCCGTCCCCATAGGCGCCGAAATAGTCGTTGCCAGTCCCGCCGTAAATAGAACTGGTCAGGCCGGTAGAGACGGCGTGGCTGATGGAAATGTAGTCGTCCCCGGCGTCTCCGGAGTACGTTCCATTTTCGCCCCGAGCATCGTAGATGTAGTCGTCTCCGTGGCCGCCGGAGAGCTGGTCATTGCCGCTGTAGCCGTCGATATGGTCGTCGCCGTATCCGCCATAGAGTTTGTCGTTGCCGTCATTGGCGTCGCCATAGGAGGTGCCGCCATCCAGGTCGTCGTCGCCATAGCCGCCATAGATCGTGTCGTCGCCGAGGTCGCCGTAAAGAGTATCCTCGCCGTAGCCGCCATCGATCAGGTCGGCGCCGGAATCGCCCCGCACGAAATCGTTGTCGCCATAGGCGTAGATCTGATCGTCGCCGATCGTTCCGTTTATGGTGTTCTTTTCGCCGTCGCCATAGATCGCCATGTCAGCCTTCCTGGTTGATCTGAACTTGCCGCGGATATCGAGTAGGGTACCGCTGGCCGGCCGCGGCGGCGTCGTACGAACGGCGGATGTGTGCGGGCAGGGGTGGCGTTACTGTACGGGTTTCGGGTTCGCAGGGATCCGTCGGAAGAATGGGCGGGGCGATCGGGGCATCTAACCCCCGGCCAGGTTATGGCGGGCCGGCCACAATCCGGGCCCGAGGATTGCCCTGATCCGCTCGTCTTGTGGCCCCTTTCCAGGGGGCATTCGGGGCGAGCATGTTGGCGGAGGCGGTGTCCGGAGCGGTCGAGCGGATCTATGACGCGGCCCTGCGGCCGGAGGGATGGACGGACGGCCTCGACGCCGTACGCAAGCTGGTCGGGGCCGGACACGCGGTGCTGCTGACCCGGGAGGCGGGACGGCCGGCCGCCGGCCTCGCCGTCGGTGTCGACCGCGATCCTCTGGACCGGCTGGTGGACGCGGCCGGCAGCGGCGGCCCGGCGGAGGCCTGGCTGCGGGCGATCCCGGCGGGGCGGGTGGTGGCGTCGTCCAGCCTCATGGCCGATGCCGACTTCCTGCGGACCGAGATGTACAACGAGATCGTCCGGCCGATGGACGGCTTCCGCGCCGGCGTCTTCGCTTGGCACGGCCAGGTGCGGTCGCACACCGTCGCGGTCTGCCGGCCGCCCCGGCTCCGGGATTTCGCGCCGGCGGAGCTGCAGGCGCTGCAACTGGTGATGCCGCATTTCGCGGCGGCGCAGCGCCTGCGCCGGCGGCTGGCCGCCAGCGAGCTGCTGGCGGCGGAGAGCCGGTCGGTGCTGGAGGCGCTGGACAGCGGCGTGATCCTGGTGGATTCCGACTGCCGGCCGCATTTCGTCAACGGGCGGGCGGCGGAGATCGCCCGGCGGCATCGCGGCCTGCGGCTGGCCTCGGCCGGGGTGGCGGCGGCGCTGCCCGCCGAGACCGCCTTCCTGCGCCAGCTGGTGGCGGCGATGTCCGCGATCGTGGCGCGGCCGGCCGACGCCGCCCTGCCGCGATCCGCCGCCGCCGCCTCGGCCCGGCTGTGCCTGACGGATCCGGAGGGCGGCGCGCCCCTGGTGCTGACGGTCGTGCCCGTCACCGCCGTCGACCCCGTGGACGGGCGCTGCGGCCCCGCGCGGGCGGCGATCTTCCTGGCGGCGCCGGACGCCGCCCGGTCGGTCGACGAGCGGGCGCTGGTCGCCGCCTTCGGCCTGACCGCGCGGGAGGCGGAGGTGGCAGCGCGCCTGGCCTCCGGCGCGACCATCGGCGGCCTGGCGGAGGAATGGGGCATCAGCGCCAACACCGTCCGGGGCTATCTCAAGGCCGTGTTCGACAAGACCGGCACCCATCGCCAGGCCGATCTGGTCCGGCTGGTGATGCAGGGCTTCGCCGCGGCGTAATCCGGCTATAGTGCGGAACGCCAGCGATCCTGCGGCCTACGGGGAAGGTATTTAAATACCGTTCCGCTAAGTCGCTGTCGTGTCTCTGCTTTTTTCCATTGACGCCGGCGGGCCGGGCGCGTAGACAGCCGCGTCTCGCCGGGGCCCCTCTCAAGGGGCTTCCGGCGGCATCCGTTCCCGACCCTCGATCAAGGGCCCGTCATGAAGACATATTCCGCCAAGCCCGCCGAGGTGGAGAAGAAGTGGATCGTGGTCGACGCCGACGGCGTCGTTCTCGGTCGGCTCGCCAGCATCATCGCGATGCGCCTTCGCGGCAAGCACAAGACCACCTTCACCCCTCACGTCGACACCGGCGACAACGTCATCGTCGTCAATGCCGAGAAGGTCCGTCTGACCGGCAACAAGCGCCAGGACAGCATCTTCTACTGGCACACCGGCTATGCCGGCGGCATCAAGGGCCGGTCGAAGGGCCAGATCCTCGACGGCGCCCATCCGGAGCGCGTGATCGAGAAGGCGGTCGAGCGCATGATCACCCGCGGGCCCCTGGGCCGGAAGGTCATGGGCAACCTCAAGGTCTATGCCGGCCCGGCGCACCCGCACGAGGCGCAGCAGCCCGAGGTGCTGGACGTCGCTGCCATGAATCCGAAGAACAAGAGGTAAGGCCGTGGCCGATCTGCAGTCCCTCTCCGATCTGAAGCCGACCCTCGAAGGCGCCGTGGCCGAGGCCGCGCCGGTCGAGCCGAAGCGCGACGCCCAGGGCCGCTCCTACGGCACCGGCCGCCGCAAGGACGCCGTCGCCCGCGTCTGGATCAAGCCCGGCACGGGCAAGGTCACCGTCAACGGCCGCGACCAGGAGGTCTACTTCGCCCGCCCGGTGCTGCGCATGCTGCTGCAGCAGCCGTTCCTGGTGTGCGACCGGACCAACCAGTTCGACGTCATCTGCACCGTCACCGGCGGCGGCCTTTCCGGCCAGGCCGGCGCGGTCCGGCATGGCCTCAGCCGCGCCCTGGTGGCCTATGAGCCGGCCCTGCGCGGCGCGCTGAAGGCGCACGGCTTCCTCACCCGCGACCCGCGCGTGGTCGAGCGCAAGAAGTACGGCAAGGCCGGCGCCCGCCGCAGCTTCCAGTTCTCCAAGCGCTGATCCGGACCGTTTCGGATCCATTGTTCGGCAAGGGGCGCCCTCGGGCGCCCCTTCGTCGTTTTGCGGGCCGTCTTCGGGGCGAGGGCGTGGTCGCGACCAGGGTCGGTGTCACCACGGCCGGGCTGGCCGGTCCGGCCGGGGCGGGGGCGGCGACGGTGGTCGCCACGGTCGGGATCACCGCCGGCCGGGTCGGCTCGATGGCGGTGACGCCGGCGAAGCGGCGGCCGTAATCGCTGATCCGCACGCCGTTGTCGTCAGCCGGGTCGTAGACGCCGGCGGTGGCGAGGAAGCGCTCGGTCCCGTCAGGGCCGCCCAGATGCATCATCGCGCGCAGCCCGTCCCAGGTGATCGGCACCCCGGCGACATAGCCGCCGATCCGCCGGTCCAGCCCGCGCTGGGCGATCTCGCGGTCGAGATGGGCGAGGTGCAGACGGAAGGCCGCGACCTGCGCCGCCGGCGTGTCCAGGAAGTCGCCGATCGACCGGACCCCGGGATAGCCCGGGATGTGAAAGGTGCCGCGCCAGCGGTTGCGGGTGTCCTCCGCCGTCAGCGGCTCGCCAGGGTCATAGATGCCGGCGATCGCCGCCGCCGATTCGCCGAGCTGGAACAGCCCGGCATAGCCGCCCTTGTTCATCTGCAGCGGATCGCGGCTGCTCTCGGCCGCGGCCAGGAGGTCGGCGAAGGCGTGGTCGCTGGAATGCGGGATGTCGGCCGGGATGTCCGGGCCGAGCGAGATCGCGGGGCCGACCGGCGGGATCGAGACAGCCAGATCCGGCGCCGGGGGATTCTTCGCCGGCGCGGCCGTCATCAGCAGGCTGCCGGCGACGATGGCCAGCACGGCGTTGCGTCGCGATGAGGTCATCCGATCGCCGCTCTGGTGAATCCGCGGGCCGCATGGTGCCGGCCGAAGCCAGGCGAGGCAAGCATACTTTGCCCGATGGGGCGGAATGACTCAGCCCCGACCGCCCGGGCTGACCACCTTGACGAAGCGCACCGGCCCGCCTTCCGCCCGGTAGGCATAGGGCCGGTCGCTGGCCAGGCGCAGCGCGTGGCCGGCGGGGGCGGCGAGGGCGGCGCCGTCGACCTCCAGCACCAGCGTGCCCTCCAGCACCCGGATCAGCTCGACCGTCCCGGCCGGGTCCGGGGCGGCGTCGTAGCGGGCGCCGGCTTCGAGCGTCCAGTCCCACAGCTCCGCGCGGCCGCCGGAGGCCAGCAGGCGGGCGCTGCCGGCCTCGGACTGCCACATCGTCGCGAACTCCCCGGGCGGGATCACCCGCGCCGGCACCGCGGCCTCGCCGCCCACCAGCTCGGCGAAGCCGATGCCGAGCGCCGCGGCGATCTCCGCCAGCGTGGCGATGCTCGGGGTGGGTTCGGCTTTCTCGATCAGCGCCAGCATGCGAGGCGACACGCCGCTGCGCTCGGCCAGCGCCGCCTGGCTCAGACCGCGCCCCTGGCGCTCCTGCCGCAGCCGCAGGGCGATCCGCTGCAGCACCTCATGCGACGATGTCATCGGTCTTGAGCTCGCATCTTGTTGCCGATCGAGATGTAATATATTGCAGTGCTCATGGCGACGGATTTCGGGGATGCGGCGATGACCTTCCAGCCTTTCGAGCTCGAGCAGTGGCAGTCGGAATGGGAGCACACGGTCGAATACAACCTGGCCGACAGCTCGGTTCGCTGCGCCCCGGTGCGCGAGGTGCTGGGGCCGGACTCGGTCGACCGGCTGCTTGACCAGGTGCTGTTCTATCCGCAGGTGAACGGCACAGACGCGCTGCGGGCGCGGATCGCCGGGCTCTATGACGGCGCCGCCGCCGACCAGGTGCTGGTCACGGCCGGTGCGTCCGAGGCGAACCAGGTCCTGTGCCAGGCGCTGCTGTCGCCGGGCGACGAGATCGTGGTGATGGAGCCGGGTTACCGCCAGGTCTGGGGCATCGCCCGCAATCTCGGCTGCACGGTGAAGAGCTTTCCGCTGCGGCCGGAGGAGAACTGGCGGCCGGACCTCGACGCGCTGGAGGCCGCGGTCGGGCCGCGCACCCGGATGATCGCGATCGTCAACCCGAACAACCCGACCGGCAGCATCCTGACGGCGGAAGAGGCGGCGCGGATCACCGCCATCGCCGCCAGGGCCGGCGCCTGGCTGCATGTCGACGAGGTCTATCGCGGCACCGAGCGGCTGGCCGACACGGAGACGCCGAGCTTCTGGGGCGGCTACGAGCGCACGGTGGTGGTCGGCAGCCTGTCCAAGGCCTACGGCCTGGCCGGGCTGCGCGTCGGCTGGCTGGTGGGGCCGAAGGAGCTGGTCGAGGCGGCGTGGCGCCGGCACGAATACGTCGTCATCGCCACCGCCGGCCCGTCGATGCTGCTGGCCGAGCTGGCGCTGGAGCCGGCGACCCGCGCCCGGCTGGTGGCCCGGCAGCGCGAGCTGTCGCGCCGCGGCTGGGAGGGGCTGGAGCGCTGGATCGGCGCCAATGCCGACCTGGTCTCGGCGGCGCCGCCGGCGGCCACGGCGCTGGGCTTTGTCCGCGTCCATCTCGACCTGTCCTCGGTCGCGGTAGCCGACGCCATCCGCCGCCGATCCTCGGTGCTGGTGGCGCCGGGCGCGTATCTCGGCGCCGAGCATCACCTGCGCATCACCCATGGCTACGAGCACGCCCCGGCGGCGCTGGACCGGATCGCGACGGTGCTGCGGGAGCTGAAGGCGGGCTGAGGCGTCCCGCAAATATCGGCCATGACCGCGTTGCCGGTTCGGCCTCGGCCCGGGATGTGTTAAGTGATCGCTGACTGATCTCTTTCCGAGGGCAAGGCGATGCCGGCGACGGTGTTCATCGATGGCGAGGCTGGAACGACGGGGCTGCAGATCCGCGACCGTCTGGCCCGCCGCGCCGATGTCGAGATCGTCAGCCTGGCCGACCATGAGCGCAAGGACCCGGCGGCGCGCCGGCGGCTGCTGAATTCGGTCGACGCCGCCATCCTGTGCCTGCCCGACGACGCCGCGCGCGAGGCGGTGGCGATGGTCGAGAACCCGGATGTCCGGGTGATCGACGCCTCGACCGCCTATCGCACCGCGGAAGGCTGGACCTACGGCTTCCCGGAGCTGGCGCCCGGCCAGGCCGAGGCGGTGGCGAAGTCCAAGCGCATCTCCAACCCGGGCTGCTACCCGACCGGCGGCATCGCCCTGCTGCGGCCGCTGATCGACCGCGGGCTGGTGCCGGCGGAGTATCCGGTCACGGTCAACGCGGTCAGCGGCTACACCGGCGGCGGCAAGAGCCTGATCGCCCGCTACGAGACCGAGCACAAAGGGGCGCCCTTCTATCTCTACGGGCTGAAGCTGGCGCACAAGCACGTGCCGGAGCTGCAGCGCTGGTCCGGCCTGGCGCATGCGCCGATCTTCGTACCCTCGGTCGGGCGTTTCGCCCAGGGCATGCTGGTGTCGCTGCCGCTGCCGCTGTGGTCGCTGCCGAAGCAGCCCTCCGCCGCCGATCTGCATGCGGCGCTGGCCGAGCACTATGAGGGCCAGGCCTTCGTCTCGGTCGCGCCGCTGGCCGACAGCGAGGCGGCGGCGGAGCTGGAGCCCGAGGCGCTGAACGGCACCAACCAGCTGCGCCTGTTCGTCTTCAGCAACGCCAAGGAGCGGCAGGCGCTGCTGGTCGCGCAGCTCGACAATCTCGGCAAGGGGGCGTCGGGTGCGGCGGTGCAGAACCTGAACCTGGCGCTGGGCCTGGCCCCGACCGCCGGGCTGCTGCCGGCGCGGCCGCAGGCGGCCTGAGCCGATGGCCGCGGGCGCGGTGATCCTGCCCTATCGCAACAAGCAGCCGCGGATCGCGCCGGACGCCTTCATCGCGCCCGGCGCGGTGGTGATCGGCGATGTCGAGATCGGGCCGGGCACCAGCGTCTGGTTCGGCTGCGTCATTCGCGGGGACATGCAGCCGATCCGCATCGGCGCCCGCAGCAACATCCAGGACGGCACGGTGATCCATGTCGCCTCGGCCGACGGGCCGACCCATATCGGCGACGACGTCACCATCGGCCATATGGCGCTGATCCATGCCTGCACGCTGGAGGACCGCAGCTTCGTCGGCATGAAGGCCTGCGTCATGGACCGGGCGGTGGTGGAGAGCCGCGCCATGGTCGCGGCCGGGGCGCTGCTGACCCCCGGCAAGCGCGTGCCGGCCGGCCAGCTCTGGGCCGGCAGCCCGGCCCGCTTCGTGCGCCCCCTGACTGACGAGGAGCACGAGCATCACCGCAAGCTGGCGGAGGGCTATGTCGCACTCGGCGTCGAATACCGCGCCAATGTGGTTCTGGATGCGGGGACGGCTCTCTAGCCGTCAGTCCTTTAGCGCCGCCAGGCTGGCCTTGTAGGCCAGCACGCGCTGCCGCATCTTGCGCGGCCGCGGCATCATCCAGCGCTTGTGCAGCCACAGCCACTGTTCGGGCCGGGCACGGACCCAGCCCTCGACCACCTCGTTCAGCGCGATCGTCGCCGCCTCGATATCGGCCTTGCGGTCGCCGCTGCGCGGCATCGACAGCGGCGGCTCGAACACCGCGCGGTAGCGGGCGCCGGCCAGGCGCTCGATCCGCACCGGAATGACGTCGCAGCCGAGGTGGTAGGCCATGGCGACCGCGCCGGGCGAGGTCATGGCGTCATGGCCCATGAAGGGCACCTTCAGCCCGCCATTGTAGCGCTGGTCGACCATCATCCCGAGCACGCCGCCGGCCCGCAGCACCGACAGGGCGCGCTTGGCGTCCGAGCCCTCCATCCGCTTCTCCAGCAGGATGGTGCCGACCGAGCTGCGGATGCGGTGCAGCAGCCGGCCGACCAGCGGGTTCTTCGGCGGCCGGGCGATGGCGGTGAAGGGCACGCCGTGATTGGCGGCGACCGCGGCCCCGACCTCCCAATTGCCGAAATGGCCGATCGCCATCACCACGCCCCGGCCGCCCTCGCGGGCGGCCAGGAAATGCTCGATGCCCTCGACCTGGACGCGGCGGGGCCGCCGGGCCTCGCTGCGGCGCAGCCGGCCGAGATGCGGGAACTCGGCGATCACCCGGCCGAGATTGTCCCACATGCCGCGGACCACGCGCTCGCGATCGGCGGGGGACAGTTCCGGCATCACCAGCCGCAGATTGGCATCGGCCCGGCGCGAGGCGCCGAGGCGCGGCCCGAGGGTGCGGCCGACCCAGCCGCCCAGGCCGGAGGCGGCGTCGAGCGGCAGCGCCCGCATCAGCCCGTAGAGAGCGTAGAGGCCGGCCGCCTGCGTGGCCGCGGCGGCGTGCCGGCGGCCATGGCGCCGCAGCTGCTTCCGGAGGCGCCGCATGCGCGCCGTCCAGCCCGGCTGGGCCGGTTCCGAAGAATGGGTTGTGCGGAAAATGGGATGCCTCGGTTTGCTGGGGCCCGGTTCTCGAGCGGTCCGCGGCGGCGTTCGTTGGAGCCTACTCGTGGCATGAACGTCTTTCCGGCGCCAGATGTTTCGTGTTTCCGGATATTTCTCTCAAAATCGGTGAGGCCGCGCATGCGGCCTTGCGCCCGACAGGCAAGGGGCCATATCACGGCGGCCCAGCCCGAAAGGAGAGGCCAATGAAGAAGCCCCTGCCGAAGGCCGGGCCGAAGCGGCGCGATCCGCACGCGCTGATCGCCCGCCGGCTCGGCCACAAGATCGTCCCGTCCGGCAAAGTCTACAGCCGCAAGGACAAGCACCGAAGCCCCCGCCGACCGGACGGGGGCTTCGGCATTTCGGGGGTGACGCAGGACACAAGCAGCGCGGGACGGGCGGGTTAGGTTATCCTGGGTGGGTCACAGGAGGATCGGGTCATGGGCCTTCACGACAGCCGCGGCGTTCCGGTCTCGACCGCCAGCCGCGCGGCGCTGGACCGGTACGAGGCCGCCCTCGACCGGCTGCACAGCTATTTCCGCGACCCGCTGGCCGAGATCGAGGCGGCCCTGGCTGAGGATCCGGGCTTCGTCATGGGCCACTGCCTGCGCGGCACGCTGATGGCGCTGGCGACCGAGAAGGCGGCCGAGGCGCCGCTGCGGGAGAGCGTCGAGGCGGCGGAGGCGCTGGCGGCCGGCGCCAATGAGCGCGAGCGCGGCCACATCGCGGCGCTGCGGGCCTGGCTGGAGGGCGATTTCTCGGGGGCGGTCGACGCCTGGGGCCGGGTGGCCGAGGCCTGGCCGCGCGACGGGCTGGCGCTGCAGGCGGCCCATCTCGGCGATTTCTATCTCGGCCACACGCGGCTACTGCGCGACCGCATCGCCCGGGCGCTGCCGGGCTGGGACGAGGCGGTGCCGGGCTACGGCTACGTCCTCGGCATGCACGCCTTCGGCCTGGAGGAGACCGGCGACTACCGCGCCGCCGAGGCGACCGGCCGCCGCGCCGTGGCGCTGCAGCCGCGCGACCCCTGGGCGATCCACGCCGTCGCCCATGTCATGGAGATGCAGGGACGGCTGCCGGAGGGCGTCGACTGGCTGACCGGCCGCACCGGCGACTGGGCGCCGGACAACATGTTCGCCTTCCACAACTGGTGGCATCTCGCCCTCTACCATCTCGACCTCGGCGAGACCGGCACGGTGCTGCGGCTCTATGACGAGGCGATCCGGCCGCAGCCCTCGCCGCTGGCGCTGGAGACGCTGGATGCGACGGCACTGCTGTGGCGCCTCCATCTCCGTGGGGTCGATGGCGGCGGCCGCTGGGCCGAGTTGGCCGACACCTGGGCGCCGATGGCCGAGGACGGCTACTACGCCTTCAACGACATGCACGCGATGATGGCCTTCGTCGCCACCGGTCGCGACGCCGATGCCGACCGGCTGCTGGCGGCGCAGGCCCGCAGCGTGGCGGCCGGCGGCACCAACGCGGCGATGACGGCGGAGGTCGGCCTGCCGGTGTGCCGGGCGCTGCGCGCCTTCGGCGCCGGCGACTACGGCATGGTGGTCGAGCTGCTGGCGCCGGTGCGGGCGGTGGCGCACCGCTTCGGCGGCAGCCACGCCCAGCGCGACGTGCTGAGCCTGACCCTGGTCGAGGCCGCGCTGCGCGGCGGGCAGGCGGATCTCGCCCGATCCCTGGCGGCGGAGCGCACCGAGGCCAAGCCCGGCAGCCCCTTCAACTGGCGCCTGTCTGCCCGTGCCCTGCGGCTGGCGGGGGACGAGGCGGGGGCTGCGGCGGCGGAGCAGAGAGCCGGCGCGTAGGTTGGGTTCGCTGCGGCGAACCCAACATCCCGCAGCCCGAGCCATAGTTGGGTTCGCGGGCGCGAACCCAACCTAAGAAGCTTGCAATGACGGACGGGAAGCTCATTCCTCCCGGAACGGCTTCAATCTCAGCTTGGTCTGGTGCTGCGGGGCGGGCGTCCCGTTAGTGTCCAGGCCACGGTAGTAGCCCTTCTGCCACTTCGCCTCATTGGCCTCGGTGCCGGGCACGGCGAGGTCGGCCAGGAAATCGGCACGGCCCCGGTGGAAGGCCCAGTAGCGGGCTTCGAGCAGCGGGTCGTCGGCCAGCGGGCGGAACTCCGGC
Source organism: Inquilinus sp. Marseille-Q2685 (assembly GCF_916619195.1). Taxonomy (NCBI): domain Bacteria; kingdom Pseudomonadati; phylum Pseudomonadota; class Alphaproteobacteria; order Rhodospirillales; family Rhodospirillaceae; genus Inquilinus; species Inquilinus sp. Marseille-Q2685. The sequence continues at coordinate 1,716,895 of NZ_CAKAKL010000002.1, read as the reverse complement.
TCCACCGCCTCGACCGCGTCCCGTGCCAGCGGGAAGAACAGGCAGAAGGGCTCGCCGGCCGCGAACTCGACCAGGTGGTTCGGCCGGGTGAAGCGCCAGTTCATCGTGAAGCCGTAGGGCGACCAGTCGGTCTCGACCACGCCGGTCAGGGGGGCGATGCCGTCCTTCGGCGCGTTGGTTGGGCCGGAGACCCAGAGGTTGAAGCCCGGCTCGGTGCGCAGCAGCAGGGGCACGTGGAAGGTCAGGATGCCGCTGCCGAAATGCCCGACCGCCGGGGCCGGGCCATCACCTTCGGCCTCGACCCGCACCGATTCCGGCGCCGTGCCGCCGTCCCACCAGACCCGGATCGGGCTCGGGCACAGGATCTCCCAGCCATGGGCGTTGGCGATGTTGAGCGGCAGGCAGCGATAGGCGAAGCCCTCCGGCGTCGCCGACATCCAGTCGCGCGTGGCCGGGGCCGGCCGGATCTCGGGATGCGGCCCGCCGATGGTGTAGGCGATCAGCTTCATGGCGAGGATGGTAGCGGCGGCCGGCCGCGGCGACGACCCTGTTGGTAGCGTCCCAATTGTCCGACTAAGATCCTCGCCGACTCAAACCGGGAGGAACCATGCGCCTGCTCGCCGCCGCTCTGCTGCTCGTCCTGCCTGCCGCCGCCGCGACCGCGGCGGACCGCGTCGACACGCTCGACGCCGTGGCCAAGGCCGGGGTGCTGAAGGTCTGCACAACCGGCGACTACAAGCCCTTCACCTATCTCGACCCGGCCAAGGGCGAGTACGAGGGCATCGACATCGACATGGCCCGTGACCTGGCCGCGGCGCTCGGGGTGAAGGCGGAGTTCGTCAAGACCAGCTGGAAGACGCTGATGGCGGACTTCACCGGCGGCGCCTGCGACATGGCGATGGGCGGCATCAGCGTGACCTTGCAGCGCCAGAAGCAGGCCTTCTTCAGCATCCCGATCGATGTCGACGGCAAGACGCCGATCACCAGATGCGAGAATGTCGAGAAGTTCCAGACGGTGGAGCAGATCGATCAGCCCGGCGTCACCGTGATCGAGCCGCCGGGAGGTACCAACGAGGCCTTCGTGCGCGAGAAGATCAAGGCGGCGACGATCACCATCTTCCCGGACAACACCAAGATCTTCGACGAGATCCTGGCCGGCCGGGCCGATGTGATGATCACCGACGCCAGCGAGTCCCGGCTGCAGCAGAAGCTGCGCCCCGGCCTGTGCGCCGTGCATCCCGACCAGCCCTTCACCTTCGCCGAGAAGGCCTATCTGCTGCCGCGCGGCGACGTGGTGTTCAAGGCCTTCGTCGACCAGTGGCTGCATCTGCGCCTGCACGACGGCAGCCACGCGAAGTTCAGCGCGGCGTGGATGGGGTAGGGGAGAGAGGCGGCGGCCCCGGGCCGCCGCGCCGACCGGCTATTGGCCGCGCAGCCGGGTCATGGTCTTGATCGGGCCGCGGGGATTGCCGGACATCTCGGCGATCTTGCGGTCCTGGGCCTCGATGAAGGCGCGTGCCGGGGCGTCGCCGTCCAGCCCGTCGGCCTCGGAGCGGGGAACCTTGCGGTTCGAGCTCAGCGTTCCGTCCTGGTAGACGATGTTGAACAGCACGAAGCCGCTGTCGTTGGGTTGCTTCTTGGTCCGGGCCATGTCGGCACTCCGGTGACGGGTCGGGTCAGGACGGCTCGGTCTCGTCGTCCCGGGGTGGCGCGTCGCTCTCCTGGGCGGCCTTGCGGCGCGCGGTCTCTTCCTCGCGCTTCTGCAGTTTCTCCTGCTTCTTCTGTTCCTTGGCGCGGTTTCGCTCGCTGCGCTGCTGATTGTAGTTCGGCTTGAACGGCATGGCGGCCTCCTTCTGACGCGATGCGTCCGCATCGCTGCTTGTCACAAGAAAAGGAGCGCCCGACGGCGCGGGCGCTCCTGATCCGCTCCACGACCGAAGGCTCAGACGGCCTTCAGGTTCTCCGCCGAGGTCTTGCCGCGCTTCGGGTCGCGCTGCTCCTCGTAGGAGATCTGCTGGCCTTCGTTCAGGCCGCGCAGCCCGGCGCGTTCGACGGCGGAGATGTGGACGAAGACGTCCGGGCCGCCGTTCTCCGGCTGAATGAAGCCGAAGCCCTTGGTGCTGTTGAACCACTTCACGGTGCCGATCGGCATCGCTTTTCCTCCAGTTGAGGGGTGGCGCCGCGCGGAACTGCGCGACGCATCAAACGGAAAGGGGAAAGGCGAGGGATCCGCGGCCGCGAGGGCATGGCAGGCCGGCCGTCCAAACCAGAATGACCCCCTAAACATGGGGGAATACAGGCGCAATGGCAAGGTCGACGCGGAATCGGCTCGGACATGCTGGGCCGGCACAGCCGGATCCGGGGGGTCAGGGCGGCGATCCGGATGCGGCCATCGTCATCAGCCCGTCAACCTCCTCCTGCACGTCCTCGGCCAGGCGGGCGGCGGCGACGAAGGGCAGCCAGGCGAAGATCCGGTCCCGGCTTTCGCCCGCAGCCGCGGCGTAGGCATCGATATAGGCGGCGGCCAGGTCCGGCGCCACGGGCCGGATCAGCACGTAGGAGCGGCAGACATCGGCGGCGGGATCGCCGGCGCAGGCGTCCAGCCAGTCGACCACCATCTCCCGCCCCGGCGGCCCCAGGATGTTCCAGGGGTGGAAGTCGCCGTGGCACAGGCGGTCGCCCTCCGGCAGCGCGGCCAAGCCGTCCAGCAGCCGGCGCCGCAGCACCTCGTCCGGCATCCCGGCACGGCCGATATTCGCCGCCAGCCGCGCCTTCAGGCTGCCGAGATGCGTTCCCGGCCGGCCGTGGATCGCGATCTGCAGCCGGGCCATCCGCTCCAGGCAGGCCGGCACCTGGTCGGGCCGGCGGTGCATCGTGTCGGCAAGGGACGGGCCGTCGGCGCGGGTCATCGCGATGCCCCACCGGCCCTCGATCTGCCCCACGCCCCGGACCGACGGCGCGGGCAGCCCGAGCGTCTCGACCAGCGCCAGGATCGACGCCTCGCGGAACGCCGCCCGCTTCGGCGCGGCCGCCGTCGTCCGATACAACTTGACCACCAGGTCGCCGGCGTCGAAGACCTCGGCCTCCTTGCCCGATCCGATCAGCGGTCCGAGCGGCAGGTCCATGGTCACATCCGGCGCAGGGCGACGGCGTCGACCGAATGGTCGGCGGCCTTGTGCAGCACCAGCCGGGCGCGTTGCCGGGTCGGCAGGATGTTCTCGCGCAGGTTCACCCCATTGATCTGGTCCCAGATCTCGCGGGCGGCGCGGCGGGCCTCGGCCTCCGGCAGGTCGCGCTGGTGATGGAAATAGGAGGACGGGTCGCGGAACGCGGTGCGCTGCAGCAGCAGGCGGCGCTCGACGAACCAGCGGGCGATGTCCTCCTCCGCGGCATCGACATAGACCGAGAAGTCGAAGAAATCGGAGGTGACGACCGAGGCCCCGGCCGGGGCCTGCAGCACGTTCAGCCCCTCGAAGATCAGGATGTCCGGCCGGCGGACCACCTGCTTCTCGCCGGGCAGGATGTCGTAGGCGAGGTGGGAATAGACCGGCGCCTCGACCTCCGGCCGGCCGGACTTCACCGCGGCCAGGAAGCCGATCATCCGGCGCAGGTCGTAGCTCTCGGGGAAGCCCTTGCGGCGCATCAGCCCGCGCTCCTCCAGCACCGATTTCGGCCAGAGGAAGCCGTCGGTGGTCACGAGCTCGACCCGCGGGTGGTCGGGCCAGCGCGACAGCAAGAGGCGCAGCAGCCGCGCGAAGGTGCTCTTACCCACGGCGACGCTGCCGGCAATTCCGATGATGTAGGGCGGTGGCGGGCCGGGCCGGCCGAGGAAGGCGTCCTGCACCCCGTCGAGCCTGCGGGCGGCGGCGACGTGCAGGTTCAGCAGGCGCGACAGGGGCAGCAGGATGTCGGCGACATCGGCCTGCGACACCGGCTCGTTCAGCCCGCGCAGTTCGGCCAGTTCGGCCTCGGACAGCGCCATCGGCGTCGAGGCCCGGAGCGCCGCCCATTCGGCCCGGGTGAAGCGGTCATAGGCCTGGGGCCGCGCCGCGAACAGATCGGGCACGGGCCGGGCAGGGATGGGCCGGGCAGGGGAGGGATCGGGCATCGCAGGCTCCCGCTGGAGGACGGGATCAGGGTCCGACGATCCGGGGGCTGCAGGCAAGGGGGCGCCATCCCTCTTGCGCCGGACCGCGCGGCGCGCTAAATCCGGCCTCGCATCCAGAGTTGGGCTGACGCCCACGCCAACCTGCCTTCCCGGGCAAGGTGGTGGCCTCTCGCAAGAGGGGCGATGCGGCCGGACCGGCAACCAAACGGGTCGAACGCCGCGCGTCAGCCCTCCTCGCAACCGCGAAGGAGGGTTTTTCATGTCCGCATCCGCTTCCGCCGCGATTCCGCTCGCTGGCCCCGGCGACACCATCGAGCGGCTCGACGAGCGGCCCTGTCCCGGCCCGCGCGACCCGCACCGGCGGGAGATCCTCTACGCCGTGGTGCATCGCGGCGCCGGGCTGTGGACCCATCTCTACCGCGTCGTCCTGACCGCCGCGCTGCGGCCGGAGATCCATCTCGACCGGGTGCTGGAGGGCGACCGCCTGGCCGAGCTGCGGCGGGTTCATGCGCCGGCGGCGAGCCTGGCGGCGTGAGGCTCCTTACGTCGCACGAACATACCGTCCCGGCGCGTCCTCGATCGGGGTCAGCTTGCCGTCACCGGGATGCCGGGCCGGGACCTGGCCGCCAGCGTGGCGAGAGATCCATTTCTGCCATTCCGGCCACCAGGAGCCTTCGACCTGCTTCGCCCCCTTGAGCCAGGATTCGGGGCTCGCCGGCGTCCGGGTGTTGACCCAGTGGCAGTACTTCTTCGCCGCCGGCGGGTTGACCACACCGGCGATGTGGCCGGAGGCGCTGAGGCAGAAGCGCACGGGGCCGCCGAACAGCTGGGTCGCGGCGTAGGTCGACGCCCAGGGCGCGATATGGTCGTCGCGGGTCGACAGCATGAAGCTCGGCGTCTTGATCGTGGTCAGGTCGATCGGCACCCCGGCCAGGGTGATGCCGCCCGGCTGCACCAGCCGGTTCTCCTGATACATGTTGCGCAGGTAGAAGCTGTGCATCGCGGCCGGCATCCGGGTCGCGTCGCTGTTCCAGTACAGCAGGTCGAAGGGGAAGGGGTCCTTGCCCAGGAGATAGTTGCTGACGACGAAGGACCAGATGAGGTCGTTGGCACGCAGGAGGTTGAAGGTCGTCGCCATGGCCGAGCCTTCGAGATAGCCCTTGCCGGACATCTTCGCCTCGATCGTCCGCAGCTGCTCCTCGTCGACGAAGATGCCGAGCTCGCCCGGATCGGTGAAGTCGGTCAGCGTGGTCAGATAGGTCGCGCTCCTGATCCGGTCGTCCTCGCCCTTGGCCGTCATCCAGGCCAGGGTGCTGGCCAAGAGCGTGCCGCCCAGGCAGTAGCCGACGGCGTTGACCTCGCGCTCGCCGGTCGCCTGCTCGATCGCGCCCAGCGCCGCCAGCGGGCCCTCCAGCATGTAGTCGGCGAAATTCTTGCCCGCGAGCCGCGCGTCCGGGTTGACCCAGGAGATCACGAAGACGGTGTGGCCCTGCTCCACCGTCCAGCGGATCAGGCTGTTCTGCGGCTTCAGGTCGAGGATGTAGTACTTGTTGATCCAGGGTGGGATGATGAGGAGGGGCCGCCGCGCCACCGTCTCGGTGGCCGGGTCGTACTGGATCAGCTGCATCAGATCGGTCTCGAACACCACCTTGCCGGGGGTGACGGCGATGTTGCGGCCGATCTCGAAGGCGGTGCGGTCGGTCATGCTGATGGCCAGCTGGCCCTGGCCGCGCTCCAGGTCGGCCAGCATGTTCTCGAGGCCGCGGACCAGGTTCTCGCCGCGCGATTCCAGCGTGCTGCGCAATACCTCCGGATTGGTGGCGACGAAGTTGGACGGCGCCATCGCGTCGATGAACTGCCGGGTGTAGAAATCGACCTTCTTCGCGGTCTTGGCGTCCAGCCCTTCGACCTGGCGGACCGAACCCTGCAGCCAGCGGGCGGTCAGCAGGTAGGACTGCTTGATGAAGTCGAACACCGCGACCTCGCTCCAGGCCGGGTCCTTGAAGCGCTTGTCGCTCTTCTCCGCCGTCACCACCGGCTCCGCCTCCTGGCCCAGCAGGCGCTGGGCGGTGCGGCTCCACAGCGTGGCATAGTCCTGCCACAGCGACATCTGGGCCTGCATCAGCCGGGTCGGGTCGGCCATCAGCCGCTGGGTCATGGCCAGGAAGGCCGAGCCGATGTTGAGCGGGTCCAGCTCCGGCGTCTCGGCGCGGCCCTGCTTCTCCAGGAAGGCGGTGACCAGCCGGGCGCTGCGCTCGGCGATCTCGACCATGCGGCGCGCCAGCTCGGCCGGATCCGCCGGCGGCGGGGCCTCCGGCGCCGCGGTGCCGGGCTTCGCCCGGGTCTCGGGCTCGGCTTCGCCGGACTTCGTCCGGGCCTTGGGACTGGCGTCACCAGACTTCGTCCGGGTCTTGAGCTTTGCTTCGCCGGACTTCGTCCGGCTGGGGGCCGCGCGGTGGCGTTCGGTCATGGCCAAGGATCCCCTGTCTGCGGCGGCATCGCCCGAGGCGCGGAATCGGGCGTAGAATGCCGCTTATCCGCCACTTTGCACGGCCATCCTCTTTCCAGTCCACCCTTTCAACGAAGTGTGCTAGGCACGTGCCCATGCGTCGCACCGGCTCTCTCATGATCGCTTCCGCCCGCCCCGGCCTTCCGGTCCGTGGCGCCGTTGCCACCGTCGCCCTCGGCCTCGCGCTCGCGGGCTGCGGCGGCCGCATCTTCGACGGCACGCCCTATGCGGGCGACGTCCAGGCCTCCGTGCCCAAGGTCGAGACCGCCGAGGTCACGCCGCTCGGGCCGGCCGAGGCGCCGCCCGTGCCCAGCGTCGGCGGCCCGCTGGGCACGGCGCAGGCGGGCGACACCAGGACCTACACCCTGCCCGCGCTGGCCCAGACCGATGCCGACCGCGCCGCGATGCAGCAGGCCCGGGCGCAGCAGCAGGCGACACAGCAGCAGCGCCGGGCGCAGATCGAGCAGCAGCGCCAGGCTGCCTTCCAGCGGCAGCAGCAGATCGCGCAGCAGCAGGCGGCGGCGCAGCAGGCACAGCAGCAGCCGACCGGCACGGTGGCGCCGATGAGCTTCGGCCAGCGCCGCAACACCGCCGCCCCGCCGGCGATGGAGTCGATGCCGCGTCCGGCCTCGGAGCAGGCCTATCCCAATCTCGGCAGCGTGCCGCAGAAGCCGACCGACCTGCCGACGCCGGAACAGCAGGCCGCGGTGCGCAGCCAGCTTGAGGCCGACCGTGCCGCCTCGGGCGCGCCCGGCGCACTCAGCTTCGGCAACCGCGGCGCCGGCCAGGCCGCGGCGCCCGCCCCGGCGGAGGAGTCGAAGCCGGCCTTCAGCTTCAACAACCGGGTCGCCGGCACGGTCAAGTTCGACGGCGGCAGCACGACACTGCCGGCCTCGGCCAGCAGCACGATCGAAAACGTCGCCAAGACGGCGCAGAGCCCGAAGCTGCGGGTGGTCGGCTACGGCGCCGGCGACGGCGCGGCCCAGGCCAAGGCGCGGGCCGAGGCGGTGGCCGCGGCGCTGCGCGCGGCCGGCGTCGACCCGGCCCGAATCGTCACCGGCGGCTCGGCCGACACCCGGCCGAACATCACCGACGGCCAGGCCGCCCGCGTCGAAATCTATCTCGCTCAATAGGCTCAGCACCGGACGCCCCGACGGGCGTCGGGGGGACACGTCGATGACCGATCAGGACTTCCACCGAATCAAGCGCCTGCCGCCCTATGTGTTCGCCGAGGTGAACGCGATGAAGGCGGCGGCGCGAGCTCGGGGCGAGGACATCATCGATCTCGGCATGGGCAACCCCGACGGACCGCCGCCGAAGCATGTGATCGAGAAGCTGACCGAGGCGGCGCAGAATCCGCGCAGCCATGGCTATTCCACCTCGCGCGGCATCCCCGGCCTGCGCCGGGCCCAGGCCGCCTATTACCAGCGCCGCTTCGGGGTCGAGCTCGACCCCGAGAGCGAGCTCGTGGTCACCATCGGGTCGAAGGAAGGCCTGGCCAACCTGGCCCAGGCGATCACCAGCCCGGGCGACATCATCCTGGTGCCGAACCCGAGCTACCCGATCCACATGTTCGGCTTCATCATCGCCGGCGCCGCCATCCGGTCGCTGCCGATCACGCCGGGCGCGAACTTCATGGAGGTGCTGGAGCGGGCGGTGCGGCACAGCGTGCCGAAGCCGACCGCGCTGGTGCTGAACTATCCGTCGAACCCGACGGCCGAGGTGGTGGACCTCGATTTCTACCGGCCGATCGTGAAGTTCTGCCGCGAGCACGGCATCTGGATCCTGTCCGACCTGGCCTATGCCGAGATCTATTTCGACACGGCGCCGCCGCCCTCGATCCTGGCGATCCCCGAGGCGCGCGACATCGCGGTCGAATTTACGTCGCTGAGCAAGACCTACTCGATGGCCGGCTGGCGCATCGGCTTCGCAGCCGGCAACAAGCGCCTGATCGCGGCGCTGGCGCGGGTGAAGTCCTATGTCGACTACGGCGCCTTCACCCCCTTGCAGGTGGCGGCGACCGCGGCGATCAACGGGCCGCAGGAGTTCGTCGACGAGATGCGGGCACGCTATCGCCTGCGTCGCGACACCCTGGTCGAGGGGCTGCGCGCCGCCGGCTGGCCGGTGGAGAAGCCCGAGGCCAGCATGTTCGTCTGGGCGCCGATCCCGGAGGCCTTCGCCAGCATGGGCTCGCTCGCCTTCTCCAAGCTGCTGCTGGAAGAGGCGGGGGTGGCGGTGGCGCCCGGCGTCGGATTCGGCGAATACGGCGACGGCCACGTCCGCATCGCCCTGGTCGAGAACCACCAGCGCATCCGCCAGGCCTGCAAGAACATCAAGACCTTCCTCAGCCGGCGGCGCAACGACCCGCAGCCGGTCAGCCTGAAAGCGGTATCGTGACTCCCGTTCTGAAAATCGGCATCGCCGGCCTCGGCACGGTCGGCGGCGGCGTCCTCCGCCTGCTGCAGGCGCATGCCGACCTGCTGGCCCAGCGCAGCGGCCGGCGCATCGTCGTCGCTGCCGTCTCGGCCCGCGACCGCCACCGCGACCGCGGCGTGCCGCTGGACGGCGTGCGGTGGTACGACGACGCCGTGGCCCTGGCCGCCGACCCCGAGGTCGACGTGGTGGTCGAGTTGATCGGGGGATCCAACGGCATCGCCAAGGCCGTCTGCGAGACAGCGATCGTCCATGGCAAGCAGGTTGTCACCGCCAACAAGGCGCTGCTGGCCGTGCACGGCCCGGCGCTGGCGGCCCTGGCCGAGGAGGCCGGCGTGGCCCTGGCCTTCGAGGCGGCGGTGGCCGGCGGCATCCCGGCGATCAAGGGCGTGCGCGAGGGCCTGGCCGGCAACCGCATCGACGGCGTGTTCGGCATCCTCAACGGCACCTGCAACTACATCCTGACCGAGATGCGGACCACGGGCCGCGAATTCGCCGAGGTACTGGCCGAGGCCCAGAAGCTGGGCTATGCCGAGGCCGACCCCAGCTTCGACGTCGACGGCATCGACGCCGCGCACAAGCTGGCGGTGCTGGCGGCGCTGGCCTTCAACGCCCGGGTCGAGTTCGACGACCTGCACATCGAGGGCATCCGCCAGGTCTCGGCGCTCGACATCGCCTATGCGCAGGAGCTGGGCTACCGCATCAAGCTGCTGGGCATCGCCCGGCGCACCGATGAGGGGCTGTCGCTGCGCGTCCATCCCTGCATGGTAGCTGAGGCCTCGCCGATCGCCCATGTCGAGGGCGTGTTCAACGCCGTGGTGGCGCAGGGCGACTTCGTCGGCCAGGTGATGATGACCGGCCGCGGCGCCGGCGCCGGCCCGACCGCCTCGGCCGTGGTCGCCGACCTGGTCGACCTCGCCCGCGGCCTGAAGGTGCCGGTGCTCGGCGCCCCGGCCGCGCGGCTCGAGCGCGCCGCCGTGGTGCCGATGGACCATCGCCGCGGCGCCTACTACCTTCGGCTGATGGTGGTCGACCGTCCGGGCGTGATCGCCGACGTGGCCGCGGCCATGCGCGACCAGCAGATCTCGGTCGAGAGCCTGCTGCAGCGCGGCCGGTCGCCGGGCGACGCGGTGCCGCTGGTGATCATCACCCATGAGACGGACGAGGCGGCGATGACCCGGCTGCTGGCGGCGCTGGGCGCGCTGGACGCGGTGCTGGAGCCGCCACATGTCATTCGCATCGAAGATCTGTGATCATTCCGGGTACCGGCTGTCACCGAAAGCCGGTACACCCGTCGCACGATGTGTCCGCCGTCGCCCGTGAGGGCCGATGCGGCGGAGACGAGCCCGAGAGGATCGGAGAGACGATGAAACGGCCGGAAGCGAAGTCCCAGGTGATGGATCGCAACCTTGCGCTCGAGGCGGTGCGGGTGACGGAAGCCGCAGCCCTCTCCGCGTCGCGGCTGATGGGCCGCGGCGACGAGCGCCAGGCGGACCAGGCCGCGGTCGACGCGATGCGGCAGGCGCTGAACAGCCTCGCCATCGAGGGCGAGGTGGTGATCGGCGAGGGCGAGCGCGACGAGGCGCCGATGCTCTATATCGGCGAGAAGGTCGGCGCCGGCGACGGGCCGGAGATCGACATCGCCCTCGACCCGCTGGAGGGCACCACCATCACCGCCAAGGGCGGGCCGAACGCGCTGGCGGTCATCGCCATGGCCAACAAGGGCGGCTTCCTCAAGGCGCCCGACGTCTACATGGACAAGATCGCGGTCGGCGGCGACCTGCCGAAGGACCTGATCGACATCGACGCAAGCCCGGCCCAGAACCTCAAGGCGCTGGCTCTGGCCAAGCGGGTCGCGGTCTCCGACCTCGTGGTCTGCGTGCTGGACCGGCCGCGCCACCAGGAGCTGATCGCCCGCGTGCGCGAGGCCGGCGCCCGGATCATGCTGATCTCCGACGGCGACGTCTCCGGCGTCATCGCCACGGCCCAGCCGGAGACCGGCGTCGACATGTATCTCGGCACCGGCGGCGCGCCCGAGGGCGTGCTGGCGGCCTCGGCGCTGCGCTGCATCGGCGGCCAGATGCAGGGCCGCCTGCTGTTCCGCAACGACGACGAGCGCGAGCGCGCCAAGCGCCAGGGCATCGAGGACTTCACCCGCGTCTACGGGCTGCTGGACCTGGCCGGCGGCGACGTGATGTTCGCGGCCACCGGCGTCACCACCGGCCCGATGCTGCGCGGCGTCCGCCTGATCCCGGGCGGGGCGATCACCCATTCGATCGTGATGCGCTCGAAGAGCGGCACGGTCCGGACCATCGAGGCGCGGCACGACTTCCGCCGCAAGGCCGGCTTCGAGTTCGTCGGCGGCTAAGAACGGCGCATCGGGAGGCAGCCCTTCGCTGCGGCTTGTCTTCCGTCGTCATTGCGAGCGAAGCGAAGCAATCCAGGGGCCGGTGCGAGCCGCCCCTGGATTGCTTCGTCGGCTTCGCCTCCTCGCAATGACGAGAGAGTTAGGATGAGGGGGAAGAGGTTATGAGGCAGGGGCGTTGACCGCGCCGGCGCTGTTCGGCGTCGAACGCTCCGCCAAGGGCGCGCGCTGGATCGGCCGCGCCGCCGACGACAGGCTGGCGCTGGCCCTCTCCCAGCGCCACGCCCTGCCGGAGCTGGTCGCCCGGGTGCTGGCGGCGCGCGGGGTCGGCCTCGACGATGCGCCCGCCTTCCTCAATCCGACGCTGCGGGCGCTTCTGCCCGACCCCTCGGTGCTGCGCGACATGGACCGCGCGGCGGAGCGCATCGCCCGGGCGGTGACCGGCGCCGAGGGCATCGCCGTGTTCGGCGACTACGACGTTGACGGCGCCACCTCGACCGCGCTCCTGGTCCGCTATCTGCGCGCTCTCGGGGTCGAGCCGCAGATCCACATCCCCGACCGCATCGCCGAGGGCTACGGCCCGAACGCTCAGGCGCTGGAGAAGCTGCGCGCCGGCGGCGCCCGCCTGGTGGTGACGGTCGATTGCGGCACCACCGCCTTCGACGCCCTGGAAGGCGCCGCGGCCTCGGGCCTCGACATCGTCGTGCTCGACCACCACACCGCCGAGCCGCGCCTGCCCAAGGTGGCGGCGGTGGTCAATCCGAACCGGCTGGACCAGGATCCGGGCCTGGGACAGCTCGCCGCCTGTGGCGTCACCTTCCTGGCGCTGGTGGCGCTCAACCGCACCTTGCGCAAGGCCGGGGTCTTCGCCAACAGGGCCGAGCCGGATCTGATGGCGCTGCTCGACCTGGTGGCGCTCGGCACCATCTGCGACGTGGTGCCGCTGACCGGGCTCAACCGGGCGCTGGTGGGGCAGGGGCTGAAGGTGATGGCGCAGCGCCGCAACACCGGCCTCGCCGCCCTGGCGGACGTGGCGCGGGTGACCGAGACGGTCGACGCCTACCACGCCGGCTATATCCTGGGGCCGCGGATCAATGCCGGCGGCCGCATCGGCCGGGCCGATCTCGGCGCCCGCCTCCTGGCCACCGAGGACCGGGCCGAGGCAGCGCGGATCGCGGCGCTGCTGGACGAACACAATGTCGACCGCAAGACGGTCGAGGCCGAGGTGATGGCCGCAGCGACCGCCCAGGTCGAGGTCACGGAGTCCGGGCCGGTGATCCTGGTGGCGGGTGAGGGCTGGCACCCCGGCGTGGTCGGCATCGTCGCCGGCCGGCTGCGCGAGCGCTACGGCCGCCCGTCCTGCGTGGTCGGGATCGAGGGCGGCATCGGCAAGGCGTCAGGCCGCTCGGTGCCCGGCGTCGATCTCGGCGCCGCGGTGATCGCGGCGCGCCAGGCGGGGCTGCTGCTGTCCGGCGGCGGCCACCGCATGGCGGCGGGCTTCACCGTGCGCCAGGAGCGGATCACCGAGCTGCGCGCCTTCCTGGCCGAGCATATCGACGGCCAGGTCGACGAGCCGATGGTGCCGCTGGTCGAGCTCGACGGTACGCTGGTGGTGGAGGCGGCGACGGTCGAGCTGACGGAGACGCTGTGCCGCCTCGGCCCCTTCGGCGCCGGCAACCCGGAGCCGCGCTTCGCCCTGCCGCGGGTGCGGGTGGTGGCGGCATCGGTGGTCGGCAGCGGCCATGTCGCCTGTACCCTGGTCGGGCCGGATGGCGGCCGCCTCAGGGCGATCGCCTTCCGCTGTGCCGACCAGCCGGTGGGCCAGGCCCTGCTGCGCCGCGACGCGCTGCTGCATGTCGCGGGCACGCTCAGGCTCGACCGCTGGAACGGCAACACCCGGGTGCAGCTGTTCGTCGAGGACGTGGCGCCGCTCTGGGCCGAAAACGCTTGATTTCCCCGGCCGCTGCCGGTAGGTCTCTGCGCCGCGCCGACCCCTTCGTCTAGAGGCCTAGGACATCGCCCTTTCACGGCGGTAACACGGGTTCGAATCCCGTAGGGGTCGCCAAGACTGGCGTGCTGGCTGTCGGAACGCGCCGCGTCGACCAGCACGCCAGCCAGAGGAAGCGGCCACCGCCTGGGCCGCGCCGCCCGAACGATGGGTGGCGACAGGGGCGGCCAAGATGGATCCGCCGGCTCCGGGTCGGTAGGCCGCCCCGTGAAAATCATCTGGTCCGAGGAGAAAGGGCTGGCGTCGAAGGAGGCCTGCCCAGTCGGCATGGCCGATAGGAGGCGATCGATGCGGCGATCAGGCCGAGGACATAGCCACCTCATCACTACCGAAGCCCCAAAGGGGCCCCGCTGATGCGAGGCCCCCAAAATCAGCAACTCCGTTCCCGTCAGGTCGGGATCGTCTGTATCGAGAATTTAATGTGCTGGAAGAATCCAGCGCTCACGGTGTCAGGGTTTGGAGGGTTGGGCACGTTCGCATTGGCCCCGACGCGGAAGAACAGAGAGTCCCGTTGAGCGGCATTGGTGATCGGCATGCGCTGCGTATAGTGTTTCCACGTCGAGCTGGTGATGTTCGTCCGAACCCGTTTGGTCGCGCCGTTGATGGTGGAGAAGGTCGAGAAGTAGAGGGTCCCGCTCGTTGCCTTCGCCCAGAAGTCAACGATCAGGATCTGGTTCCAGAGAGCCTGCGCGGCATTTGTTGCCGCGTTGGGGCTGACATTTACGAAGCTGTCGGCCCCGGCGGTGCCCGTAATGGCAATCGAGCCGACTCCGCCGATGATGTTGGTGGTATCGTATGACCAGGCAGTGCCGGAAGTCCCTCCATAAGTCAGAAAGGATGTGTTGGCCGGTTTGGTCGTAAACGACGCGTCGCTGTCAATGAATGTCCAGGGCATGATTGGCGCGTCGGTGATGATGCCACTGAACTTGCGCCGGTCGGAGCTGCTATTGGGGATGTAGTATTTCCCAAGGGGGAAGGTGCCCATGAAGATGTTGCCGCCAAACTTCAGAAGGGCGTCGCCGTCTCCAGGGTCATTGTCGAGCGACAGGTTGGGAGTGCCGTTGGCGAAGCCATTCCAGGTGATGCCGGCGCGGGTTGACTTGATCGACCCGGCCGAGGCGCCCTGGTTCGAGACCAACGTGTTCCCCATGACCGTGACGCTGTCGCCGGTCGCGACGATGCCGGCCGTGTAGACGGCATCGGCCACGCTGTCCTGCCCCCAGCCCCAATCCTTGCAGGTGTTCCCCATGATGGAGATCTGCTTGGCATGATGGGTCATCGCGACAGCGGCGCCCTTGCACCCCTCGATGACGTTGTTCGCGACGGTGACGCGCTCCGGCGGGATTGGCGACGCTTCGTCGTCGGCGATCACGACGCCGCTGTCCCCGGATCCCAGGATCGTGTTTCCGGTGACGGAGACGTTGAAGCTGTCGGAGTTGATGTTGATCGGCTCCAGGCCACGCCAACCGATCATCCGCAATGTCGTGCCGGGTGCCGGGGGCACGGCAAATGTGACCTCCCAGTCCGTCTCGTTCCCGCCGCTGGTGTCGACGATCGTCACGCCCGTCACAGCGAATGGCACATCATTGACCAGGATGGCGCGCCTCGGGCACGGAGCCGGCTGCAAGAAGCCGTCTCGGAATTTGAAGGTGAACGTATTGGTCGAGCCGTTGCCGACGCGGGGTCCATCGCCGGTGTTTGGTGCGGCGGTCGGGTCGATATACGAGAGCAACGTGTCGCCATGCAGGCTGTTGCCGGTGATCGTGACGTTCTTGGCGTGCCGCGTCTGGATACCGAAGCCGCGCCAGCTTCGAATGGTATTGCCGGTGACCACGCAGCCGAAGGCATTGTAGGATCCCATCGCGATCGGCGTGCCGACACCGACTGACGATGTGCCGTCCATGACGTTGCCGTTGATCGTGACGTTCGGCGCGAAGACCGACACGTAGTTCCCGACGCCTCCGTAGAAATGGTTGCCTTCGATAATCGCACCTTCGCCCGGCAGCTCGACGGCGATGGCGAACTCGGCGTCGTTGGCGTCGATCGTCAGGCCGCTGATCTTGGTCCGCGGCGTCGCCACGCGGATGCGCTTGCCGTTCGAAAGCTTGATCGTGCCGCCGCCGCTGATGCTCACCGGCCCGCGGGCATAATCAGCCACCACATAGGCGACCACCGTGCCGCGATACGAGGGCTGCAACGGAAGAGCCTTGTTGAGCGTGATCTTATATACCGGCGGCGCTGGCGGCGTGCTGGTGAGTATGAAACCCGTCGTCGTCGTTGCCTCATAACTGCCGTCCGCAAAGGCCACCGGTTGCCGGGTGGTCGCGTCAAGCAAGCTGACGACGGACCCGATCGGGATATCGATAGTGATGCGCGTGATACCGGTGATCTCCGTGCTGTTGTTCGTGGCTACTCCGACGAAGGTCCGCGCCGTACAGATATCCTCGGTAGCCAGGTAGGTCTTGTCGGCCGGGATCTGGACGGCTGTTGTGACTGGCGAGATAAGGCAGTTGAGCAGCGCAGCGGTGTCGTCAGTCGTGCCGCCACCCGCCGCGCCGAACATTGTGGGGTTGATGACCTGCTCGGTCAGTTCCCACCATGCACCATCAAGTGATTGAAACGCTCCGGCATGGCCGGGATTTGGCTCCACCTTGCGATATTTGCCGCCTCCACCGTCAACGGGGGTCCCATAGCCATTGAGCTTAAGGAAGAGGACCGATGGATCGATAGCAGCGCTCGCCGCTTGGGACCTTGTGTCAAATTCGAGCATTCCATAATCCCTCGTGTACATTGGAATGTATAATGATGCCTTCTTTAAAAATCACTCGCAATAAACATTGCGTTAAATGACCGAATGTGTGTAAAGTCGATCATTGTGTCTTTAAAGTATTTCACACTCTGTTTGCTGCTCATGCGATCGCGAGATCCATGGTAGTGTTGCTTGGAGATTATTTCGGACGCGGACCGGCTTGGCGGCCCTATTCCTTGGCATTGCCGGTACCATTCTGTTGGGGTGCTGCCGCCCCTTTCACCAACCTCCGGTGGAGCGCCTGCTGATGGTGGGCGCCCTTTCCCGACACTTAGCGCTCAGGCCCGGCCCAGGGCTCCCTCACCATGCTCCGGGCCGGGTTTCCTGAGGGTTGTCCGGCGAGGATCTCAGTCGCCCATGAAGAGGGCGAGATCGATGGCGGCGATGTCGAGGAGGCGGGACATCGAGGCGTGGGCGCCCTCGGGATCGCGAAGGCGGATGCGCTCGACCACGTCGCGGTGATAGGGCAGCGAGTCGGCCGGGGAGCGGGCCTGTCCCGTCGAGATGCGGAAGGAATAGGCGAGCGCGGCGCTGATCGTCGTCCACATCTGCTGGAAGACCAGGTTGTGGCTCGCGCGCAGGAGGCCGCGATGGAAGTCGATATCGGCCTCGTTGAAGGCGGCGATGTCGTCCGGCATCGCCCCTTCCATGCGCTCATAGGCGGCCTCCAGCTCCGCGACGTCCTTCGCCGATGCGCGGGCTGCGGCGAAGCGGGCCGCGGCGGGCTCGATCACCCGGCGGGCCTCGAGCAGGCTGCGGACGAATTCCGGGCTCGGCGGGCAGGCCATCGACCATTCCAGCATGTCCGGGTCGAGCAGGCTCCAATCCTCGAGATCGCGCACCAGGGTGCCGACGCGGGGCCGCGTGCGGACGAGACCCTTGGCGGACAGGACGCGGATCGCCTCGCGCAGCGCGCTCCGGCTGATCTTCAGGGTGTCGCAGAGCTCGGTCTCGGAGGGCAGCAGCGACCCCGGCTTGAACTCGCCCGACAGGATGCGGGTCGCGATCGCCCGCACCACCTGGCCGTGGATGCGGGGCTTCGAGAGCGTCCGTCCTCCCGCCCCGGCGACCGGCGCGGCCTCATTCATGATAGAGCACCGAGCGGCCGCCATCGATGACGATGCAGGCGGCGTTGATGAAGGGCGCTTCGTCGGAGGCGAGAAACACCGCCGTCATCGCGACCTCCTCCGGCCTGCCGATCCGCTTCGGCGGATGGAGCTCGCAGACGCGCCGGCGCTCGGCCTCCGGGTCGGGAAAATTGTTCCAGTGGTCGATCGCGAGCTGGGTCTCGATGTAGCCGGGCGCGATCGCGTTCACGCGCAGCCCCTCCGACGCATATTCGACGCCGAGGGCCCGGGTGAGGCCCAGGAGCCCGTGCTTCGCGACCGGGTAGGGGAAGCTGCCGGGGATGATCGTGAAGGCGTGGGAGGAGGCGATGTTGACGATCGCGCCCGACCGTGCCGTCCGCATCGCCGGGAGAACCGCCTTCGTCATCCGCCAGACGCCGTCGAGATCGACGGCGAAGCAGCGCCGCCATTCCTCGTCGCTGGTCTCGTGCGGCGGGTGGAAGACGTTGATGCCGGCGTTGTTGACCAGGATGTCGACGCGGCCAAAGGCGGAGAGCGCCGTTCGGGCGGCGGCTTCGACCGAGGCCGCGCTGGTCACGTCGGTCTCGACGAAGAGGGCGTCGCGGCCGGCGTCGCGAAGCCGTTCCGCTATGGCCGTGCCCGTCCCGGCGTCGCGTTCGGCGATGACCACCGCCGCGCCCTCGGCCGCGAAGCGCTCGGCGATGGCCGCGCCGATGCCGCGGCCGGCGCCGGTCACGATCGCAACCTTGTCCTTGAGGCGATCCGCCATCTCACCAGTCCACGATCGTGCCGTCGGCGAGGACGGCGTGCTGTGTGTGGATCACCTCCTGCGCGAAGGGATGGCGCGCGCATTCGGCTTCGTCGATATCGACCCCCAGGCCGGGCGCGTCCGGCACCTGCCAGAAGCCGTCGACCATCCGGATCGGGCCCTTCACGACGTCGAAATACCAGGGCACGGCGCCGACCATCTCCTCCTGGATGACATGATTCGGCGTCGACACGGCGAAATGCAACGCCGCGACGCCGGCGATCGGCCCCAGCGGGTTGTGCGGCGCGACGCCGATCCCGAACGTATCGGCGATCGCCGCGATCTTCTTCGCCTCGAGCAGGCCGCCGCAATGGCAGATGTCGGGCTGGATCACGCTCACCGCCCGGCTGGTGACGAGGTCGGTGAATTCGGCGCGCTCGACGAGGCGCTCGCCGGTCGCGACCGGCACGGAGGTCCGGGCGGCGATGGCCGTCAGCCCCGCCGTGTCGCCGGGCGGCAGCGGCTCCTCGACGAACATCGGCCGGCCCGGCGCGAGCGCGTCGATATAGGCGAGCGCCGCCCCGACCGAGGCCGGGCGGCCGTGGAAGTCGACCATGATCTCGATCTCCGGCCCGACGGCGGAGCGGAGCGCTTCCATCAGGCGCGCGACCTTGCCGATCTCGGGCAGTGGCGCGTGGAAATGCGTGTAGGGGATGAACACCGCCTTGAAGGCGCGATAGCCGCTCTCGACCACGGCGCGGGCGCGCTCGACCAGCGGGTCGACCTCCAGCGTCTCGTAGACGGCGCGCATGTCGCCGAGGCCGAGATGGGTGTAGACGCCGACCTTGTCGCGCACCTTGCCGCCGAGCAGGCGCCAGACCGGCACGCCGAGCTCCTTGCCGAGGATATCCCAGAGCGCAACCTCGATCCCGGAGATCGCGCTCGTCGCCACCGCGCCGAGCCGCCAGAAGGACTGCTTCTTCATGGCGCGCACCGCCTGCTCGATGTCGCGCGGGTCGCGGCCGATGATCAGCGGCGCGAGATCGTCGATCGCGCCGACCACCGCCCGCGTCTTCCATTCGAGCGTCGCCTCGCCCCAGCCGTGGAGCCCGGGCTGGTCGGTCTCCACCTTCACGAAGACCCAGTTCCGCATCTCGGCATTGACGATGCGTGTCCGGATGGCGGTGATCTTCACCGGGTCTCTCCCTCTTGTCTGATTTATTATTGTTATGAATGGGAGAAGCCCGAGCGTCAAGCCGACCACGGAAGCGGATCGAGTTCGTACGAAGCGAAGCGTTATCAGAGATTGCAGCACCTCAAAAAGTCCATGAGGGCTTGACCCTTTCTCAATTATCGGATGTTTAATAGGCAACGATCCGATAAAAGGAGGCAGGGAGGATGCAGCTCGGCAGCGCCTCAGCGGTTCCGTCATCCGGGCGCCGGTTCAGCCGGGATGGCGCCTTCTATGCGACCGTGGCGCCCTTCTTCGTCATTTTCGCCGTCTTCAGCCTCTTCCCGGTCCTGTTCTCGCTTTATCTCGGCTTCAACCGCTGGGACGGCTTCGGCGCGCCGGAATTCGTCGGCCTCGACAACTATCTCCGCGCCCTCGCCGATCCGGTGTTCCGCCAGGCGATCTGGAACACCTTCGTCGTCTGGATCGCCTCGTCGGCGGCGACGGTGGCGCTCGCCTTCGGGCTCGCCGTCCTGGTCAACGAGTTCGTGGTCATCGGCCGGCAGTATTTCCGCGTCGTCTTCCTGTTTCCGCTCCTGGTCGCGCCGGCGATCTCGGCGATCATCCTCCGGGTGATGTTCTCGTCGAATGGCGGCATCGTGAACACGCTGATCGGCGCGGCCGCGGGCAAACCCTTCTACTTCGACTGGCTCGGCTCGGAAGCATGGATCAAGCCGCTCGTCGTGCTCCTCGTCGTCTGGCGCTGGACCGGCTGGCATTTCCTCATCTTCCTGTCGGGCCTGCAGTCGATCTCGCGCGACCTTTACGAGGCGGCGCGGATCGACGGCGCGAGCCGGCTGCAGGTCTTCCTGCGCGTGACGGCGCCGCTGATGCTGCCGACGCTCGGCTTCTCGATCACGAACGCCACCCTGGGCGGGCTGCAGATCTTCGACGAGCCCTATGTGCTCACCGCGGGCACGGGCGGCACCGACAATGCGACGACGACGCTCGGCATGTATCTCTACGCGACCGCCTTCACCAATTTCGATTTCGGCCTCGGCGCGGCGGTCTCCTGGTACATCTTCGCCGCGATCACGCTGCTGACGGTCCTTTATCACCGCCTGCTCGGGCGGATGACGGCGGGGACGGCGTGATGACCGGCTTCTTCGCCAGGCGCGAGCGGCGCGCCAACGTCCTGATCACGATCGGACTCGGTCTGTTCTCGCTGGTCTTCATCCTGCCGCTCTACTGGACCGCGGTGATGGCGACGCGGCGGCTGGAGGAAGTGTTCCAGTTCCCGCCGCCGGTCTTCTTCGGCGATGCCCTCCTCGAGAATTTCGCCCGCATCCAGGCGGTCTACGAGCCGTTGGCGCCGCTGGTGAACAGCCTGATCGTCGCCGTGCCGAAGACGATCGGCCTCGTCCTGGTCAGCGCCCTCGCCGGCTATGGCTTCGCCCGCTATCGGCGCGCGAGAGGCCACCGGCCGCTGCTGGTGCTCGCCTTCGCGACGCTGTTCTTCCCGCCTTCGCTGGCGCTGATCCCGTTCTTCCTCGAAATGAACTGGTTCGGCTGGCTCGACACCTTCTGGCCGCTGATCGTGCCGGCCCTCGCCTCGGGCTTCGGCGTGATCTGGATGTACACCTACATCTCCGGCACCGTGCCGCACGAGCTGTACGAGGCATCGGAGGTCGACGGCGCCGGCGCCTTCTCGGCCTTCTTCCGGATCGTGCTGCCGATCATCAGGCCCGGCCTCGCCGCGCTCGGCGTCTGGACGCTGATCAGCACCTGGAACGATTTCCAGCTGCCGCTCGTCATCCTGACCGACCAGGCGAAGTTCACGGTCCCGCTCGCGCTCAGCTCGCTGAACTCGATCTATTTCGCCGACCTTCCGGCCGTGATGCTGGCCACCCTGATCGGCCTCGTGCCGGTCTTCATGATCTTCGGCTTCCTGAGCCGGCAGTTCATCAGCGGCCTGACGGGCGGCGCCGTGAAGTCATGACCGATCGAAGGGAGGACCCGACATGAAGAGACGCTGGACCATCATGGCGGCGGCGGTGCTCGGCCTCGCCGCAAGTCTGCAGGCCGCGGCGGCGCAGGAGACGCCGAACACCGGGATCTCGGGCACCGTCAGCCTCTGGACCTGGCCGCACAACGACCGGACGCTGTCGTCGCTGCTGCCGGAATTCAACAAGGCCTATCCGAACATCAAGGTCCGGATCCAGGGCTTCCCGTCCGGCAAGAACGTCTACCTGAACAAGCTGCTCTCGGCTCTGCTCGCCGGCACCGGCCCGGATGTCGCGATGGTCGAGATCAACAACGTCGCGCAGCTGAGCGGGAAGCAGCAATTCGCCGATCTCTCGAAGCCGCCCTTCAACGCCGGCGCGCTCAAGGCCGATTTCGCGCCCTTCGCCTGGTCGAAGATCGAGGATCCGGCGACGGGCCGCATCTTCGCGCTGCCGAAGCACACGGGGCCGGGCGCGCTGTTCTACCGGCGCGACCTGTTCGAGGCGGCGGGCCTGCCCGGCGATCCCCAGGCGCTCGCGGGCACGCTCAAGGACTGGAACGCCTTCATCGAAGCCGGCAAGAAGATCGCGAAGCCGAACG
Organism: Inquilinus sp. Marseille-Q2685; assembly: GCF_916619195.1. Classification (NCBI taxonomy): domain Bacteria; kingdom Pseudomonadati; phylum Pseudomonadota; class Alphaproteobacteria; order Rhodospirillales; family Rhodospirillaceae; genus Inquilinus; species Inquilinus sp. Marseille-Q2685. The sequence goes on along the minus strand of NZ_CAKAKL010000002.1, from coordinate 1,695,052 downwards.
AGCGTTGGATGGTGGGGACGGGTAACGAGCTGGTCCGCGCCTATATCGCGCAGCGCGGCGTCTCGTATTTCGACAAGGACGGCAATCTGCTGGTGAACGGTCCCGTCTTCAGGGAGGCGTTCGAGCTGGTGGTGAAGGCGCGCGACGCCGGGCTGATCTCGCCCTTCGCCATGTGGACGCCGGAATGGCAGGGCGCCTTCGCCCGCGGGCAGATCGCGACCGTCGTCATCGGCAACTGGTTCGGCGGGCTGCTGAAGAGCGCCTATGCGCCGGGAGACGCCGGCAAATGGGGCGTCGTGCCGGCGCCGGCGGCGGAGAACGGCGTCTCGGCCTTCAACTGGGGGGGCGACTTCCTGGGCATACTCGAGACGAGCGAGAACAAGGAAGCGGCCTGGGCGCTCGTCAAATGGATCGCCATGAACGACACCAGCCTGAAGCTGCAATATGAGAACGGCGATCTGTATCCGGCCTATACGGCGGCCGGGAGGGCGTCCTGGATCAATTTCCAGGACCCTTATTACGCGGGCCAGAACACCAACGAGATCTTCGCCAAGGTCCAGGCCGAGATGGTGCCGCAGACCACCAACCCGCTCGATTCCATCGCCTATCTGGCGGTGGAGACGGCGGTGAACGCCGTGGTGACGAGCGGCAAGCCGGTCGACGCGGCGCTCGCGCAGGCAGAGGCCGAGATCAAAGCCAAGATGTGAAGCCGGGCATTTCGTGCCCGCGCCCCGGCTTCTCTGTCATGATCATCCGGAGTGACAATGCTGTTCGAGACATCCCTCGCCGGGACCTGGTCCTTCGCGCTCGATCCCGATCACCGCGGCCTGAAGGAGGCTTGGTCCGGACGCGACCTCGACGACACCATCGCGCTTCCCGGCAGCGTCGACGAGGCGCGGAAGGCGCCGGCCAATCCGGACAGCACCATGGCGCATCTCTCGCGCCGCCACCCCTATGTCGGCCGCGCCTGGTACGGCCGGTCCTTCGAGGTTGCGGCAGGGGCGGAGGGGCTCTACCACCAGCTCGTGCTGGAGCGGCCGCATGGCGAGGTGACGGTCTGGCTCGACAGCGTGAAGATCGGCCGCGACCGCAGCCTGTCGACGGAGCACCGCTTCCTGCTCGGCAAGCTCGCGGCCGGCCCGCATCGCCTGGTTCTGATGATCGACAATGAGCGTGTCGAGGCCGTCGGCGAGGCGATCCGGCATACCGGCGTCGAGGATGTCGCCCATTCCAACACGGATCACACCCAGACCAACTGGAACGGCGTCGTCGGCTCGCTGCGGATCGAGGCCTCGGCCGGTGCGATCGGCTGCGTCGCCATCCATGCCCCGACGCGCCGGGCCCGGATCGACATCGAGCTCGACGGGTTCGACGCCGACATCCATCACCCGACCTTCTGGGCCGGCGAGGCCGAGGACCGGCTGGTCCTGCGGTTCCGGCTCGCCGGCATCGCGGAGCCGCTCGTCATCGAGCGACCGGTCACGGTCCGCAGCGGCTTCACGCCGGTCTCGATTCATGTCGATCTGCCGGAGACGGCGGGTCTTTGGGACGAGTTCTCGCCGGTCGTGCACCGGCTGGATGTCGAGTGGTCGCGCAACGGCGTCCCGATCGACCGGCACGGGACGGGCTTCGGCATCCGCTCCTTCACCCGCGATGGACGACGCCTGCGCCTGAACGGCCGGGCGGTCTTCCTGCGCGGCACGCTCGATTGCTGCATCTTCCCGCTCACCGGCTATCCGCCCTGCGACGTCGACGGCTGGCGCAAGGTCTATTCGACCGTGAAGGCCTACGGCCTCAACCATGTGCGCTTCCACTCCTACTGCCCGCCGGAAGCGGCCTTCGTCGCGGCGGACGAGATGGGCGTGCTGCTCCATGTCGAGACGCCGGTCTGGGCCGTGCTCGGCTCCGACCCCAATCTCGACCGCTTCATCCATGAAGAATCCGAACGGATCGTCCGCGCCTACGGCAACCACCCGTCCTTCGTGATGATGGCGGTCGGCAACGAGCCGCACGGGCCGGGGCTGCACGCCTTCCTGTCGCGCTGGGTCGCCCACTGGACCGAGGCCGATCCGCGCCGGCTCTACACCGGCTGTTCCGGCTGGCCGACGATCGCCGAAGCCGACTATGCCTCGAAGCCGGAGCCGCGATCGCAGCGCTGGGGCGAGGGGCTCGCCGGGCGGCTCAACGCGCATGCGCTGGAGACGATGACCGACTGGAGCGCCTATCGCGACGCGGTCGACATGCCGCTGGTGACGCATGAGATGGGCCAGTGGTGCGTCTTCCCGAACCTCGATGAGATCGGGAAATACCGGGGCGTCGTCGAGGCGCGGAATTTCATCCGGGTCCGGGACGACCTCGCCGGGAAGGGCATGCTCGACCTCGCCGGGGAGTTCCTGATGGCGAGCGGCAGCCTGCAGACGAAGCTCTACAAGGAGGATATCGAGAGCGCGCTCCGGACCAGGGATTTCGCCGGCATCCAATTGCTCGGCCTGCAGGATTTCCCCGGCCAGGGCACGGCGCTGATCGGCGTCGTCGACGCCTTCTGGGACGAGAAGCCCTATGTCTCGCCCGAGGCGTTCCGCGAGTTCTGCGCCCCCGTCGTGCCGCTGGTCAGGAGCGAGCGCTTCGTCGTGACGCGGGGCGAGCCGATCAGGGCGGCTGTCGAGATCGCGCAGTTCGGACCGGCGGACATCGGGGACGCCGTGCTGCGCTGGTCGCTGACCGACGCCTCCGGCAAGGTCGCCGGCCAGGGTGAGATCCGGGCTCGAAATCTCGCGACGGGCGATCTCCATCGGATCGGCGATCTCGTGATCGAAACCGGCGGCCTGGCCCAGAACCGCTACGAGCTCCTGCTCGAGCTTGCCGGGACCGGATACCGCAACCGCTGGGGCTACTGGGTCCTCGAGGAGGCCGGGGATGCGGCGCCGCTCGAGATCGTGCCGGATCTGGACGAGGCGGTCCTGCGCCGGATCGAGGACGGGGAAACCATCGTCTGGTCGCCCGATCCGGAGGCGATCCGGCAGGACAGCATCCTCGGCTTCACGACCGTCTTCTGGAACACGCTCTGGACCCGCCGCCAGCCGCCGCACACGCTCGGCCTCCTGATCGACCAGGACCATCCGATCTTCCAGGCGTTCCCCAGCGACCGCGCGTCCGATTGGCATTGGTGGGAGCTCGTTCATGGCCGCGCGGCGCTCGATCTCGGCGGGCTCGGCCTGTCGCCGATCGTCCGCGTCATCGACGACTGGAACTCGAACCGGGACCTCGCGCTTCTCGCCGAATGCCGGATCGGGCGCGGCCGGCTGGTCATGAGCGGGATCGACCTTGCAAGCGGCCTCGACCGGCGCCCGGTCGCCTCGGCGTTCCGGAAGGCCCTGGCCCGTCATCTCGCCGGCAACCAGGACAGGCGGCAGCCTGCCTCCCTGGATCGGGAAACGGTGCTGGATTGGTCGGCAGCCCTGAGAGCGCGCTGACGACGCTGCGGATCGTGCAGGCCGGGAGCGAGGCGATGGCCGTGCAGGTGGACAACAGCTGAAAAAGAGAGGCCCGTCTCCATTGACGGGAGACGGGCCGGACGTACCGGGGCCGGATCGGATCCGGCCCCGGCCCTCGGAATGACGTATCAGGTACCGGAGCTGATGGTGCAGGTGCCGGAGATCGGACCAGTCCGGACGCCGGCCGTCGCGCTGTTGACCCAGGCCCAGACCCGGCTCCGCGCCGTCGAACTCGGCATCGTGAAGCCGGCGTTGTTCGCGATCTGGGTGGCGACGGAGAGCGGGGCGGTGGCGTGGTTGCCGGTGATCCAGGAGATGAAGTTCTTGATCGTGGTGGCCTCGGCCGCCGGGAAGTAGCAGGTGTACAGGTCGAGCATCGTGAAGCCGATGATCGGATAGACCGACGCGCCGGCCGGGTTGCGCAGCGCCGCGGTGTCGAGCGCGGCGCTCCAGGCGGCAGCCGTCTGGGTGGTCGTGCCCGCGAAGGTGTTGGTCGCGGCCCCGACATTGGTGATCGACGGCGCGATCGGGGTGTGCTCGCCGGGGGTCGGGGTGGTGTCGCTCACGCGAGCGGCCCAGTTGGTCTGGTTCTGCAGGTTGGCCACGACCGGCGCCGGCGAGACCTCCGGCGTGGAGACCTGCCGGGTGAAGTCCGGGCTGACATAGCCGATGGCGCCCGTCGTGCTGGCGACGGTGCTGGCGACGCCCTCGCTGCCGGCGGCCGACAGGAAGCTGGCCGGCCAGGCCACGGTGGTGCCGGCGCCGAGGTTCCAGGGGGCGAGATTGCCCGGGTTGGACGGGTGATTGTTGCCGTCTGCGATCGGGTTGGCGTTGGTGCCGCAGACCTGATTCAGATGGCGCGTGAACAGGAAGGTGGTGCCGCTGGAGTCTGAGCGACGGACGACCCGGATCGGCAGGTTCGCGTGCAGTTGGGTGTTGTTGTTGTCGTAGGTGAGGATCGGGTCGTTCCAGTTGGTGATCGTGCCGGTGAAGATGCCGCACAGGGCCCGGCGCGACAGGTAGAGGCCGCTGGTGCCGCCGGCCGGGGTCGAGCGGGCGATGTTGAGGCCGGTGACGTTGACCGGGATCGTGACCGAGGTGCCGACGGTCGGGATCTGGATCGCCGGGCCGCGGGCCGCGCCGGCCGCGCTGTTATAGGCGCTGATCTGGGTGCTGTTCAGCGTCGCGTCGCTGCCCGAGAAGTCCCAGAAATTGGGGCCGGTGCCGTAGCCGTTGGTGCCCTCGTTGTAGACGATGGTGGCGTTCTCGTACGGAGTGCTGCTCGGCTGCGCGTTCGGCGACTGCTGGTTGATCAGGGCCGTGATGCCGCCGCCGCTGCCCACCGGGGCATAGGCGATGGTCGCCGAGCTGTCGACCGGGAAGCCGGCCGCGGCGGTGCACAGCGCGTCGCGCGGATGCTGCGCGGAGTTCAGCACGGTGCCGAAGCAGTCGAACCAGGAGCGATACACGCCGAAGGGCAGGGTCGCGCCGCCGGCATAGAGGGTCTCGGCCGAGGCCGGGGCGGCAAACAGCATGCTGCCCGCGGCGAGCGCGAGGAGGCTGCAGGACTTCAGACGGATGGACAAGGTCGTCTCCTTCCTGACATGAGGATGAGTCGAGGCGATGACCGCCGTCGCGGCGGTCATTTGCACGGGGAAAGGGACGAAGCCTGACCAGACCCATTCCCCCTTCCGAATTCCTCCGTTCTGGAAGAAACAAAAGTGGGTCGTGCCAGGATAGACTTTCTCCCCTCTTCCGTAACTATGATTGCAGATCTTTCTGATGAATCGATTATTGATTCGTTTAATATTCGTGAACTTCAATATGGAAATAATTTGGGATAAATATTGATTCTATATTTGAGGTTATCCGATAACCCGTCGAAGCGGAAACCGGAGCAACCGTGCTCCCGCTTCGACGGTTCGATGATGCGTTAGAGGACGAAGTCGCTGGCGGTCAGCGTCAGTGACTCGGTCCCATGCACCTCGATCGCGAAATCCGCGATCTTGTCGCCGTTCACATCGCCCTGGACCAGGGCGGTCGCGGCGTCGACCTGCTCGATCCGCAGCTGCCCGGCCTTGCCCGAGAAGGTGTCGGTGCCGATGAAGCTGAAGGCTTGGTTGCCGCAGGCCGTGCTCTTGGCGTCGATTGCCGACAGGTTGATGACGTCGTGATCGGCCGCGCTGAAGTCGGCCACGATGTCGGCCAGCGCCGGCGTGCTCTCAGAAACCCCGGCGAAGACGAAGGCGTCGGCGCCGGTGTTGCCCGTCAAGGTATCGTATCCGGCGCCGCCGGTGAGGACATCATTGCCATCGCCGCCGTCGATGATGTCGTCGCCGCTGCCGCCGACGAGCACGTCGCTGCCCTCATCGCCGGAGATCAGGTCATGGCCGGCGCCCCCGAGCACGACGTCATCGCCGCTGTTGGCGGTGATCGAATCGTTGCCGTCGCCGCCATGCAGGACATCGCTGCCCTCGCCGCCGCCGATCAGATCGTCGCCCGCGCCGCCATCGGCCACATTGGTTCCGGCACCGGTATCGATGGTGTCGGCACCGGCGCCACCGGTCAGGGCATCGTTGCCGTCGCCGCCATAGAGCGAGTCGTCGCCGTCGCCGCCATTCAGCAGGTCGTTGCCGGCGCCGCCGTCGAGAGCGTCGTGGCCTCCGAGGCCCTTGATGACGTCGTCACCCGCGGTGCCGAACAGGAAATCATCATTCGCGGTTCCCGTGATCTGGCTCATGTCTTCCCCCTATCAAGGTTCGCACGATCCGTGCGGAAGCGGCCCCGGCGCCTTGGCGAAGTGCGGCAGCCGCTGATGTCCGCCCTAGAATGCCAAGCGGATGTCGGGGATATTACAGAAATACTATTGCAATCATGAGACTCTGTTGTGAATAAATCAAATTGTATTTGAAATATATCCAAAAGATAATGATTCTCGTGAATGTTGATTCGCGAGTCTCAAGATAATCAAGAGTCAATATTATATCTTAGGTTGACATGCGAAGCCTCCTTCGGAATGGTCGGATGGCCATGATCATGAAGGTGAGAAGAAGGATTGCGGCCGGGACGGCTGCGACATTGAGCCAGACCAAGGCTCTCTCGATCGTCTCGACATCGGCGCGCAGCGCCTGCCGGACCTCGCGCAGCTCCTGCCGAGTGCCGACCACCTTGGCGCGCAGATCCTCGATCGCCTGGCGCGACGGTTCGGCGCCGCCCTCGGTGCTCTGCGCCGCAGCCATGTCGCGCTGGAACCGGGTCAGCCGCTCGGTCAGTGCCGCCTCGCTGTCCTGCAGCCGCGCCGCCGCGGCACGGCCGATCTCGGCGATCCGGGTGAAAGGCCGCGCGCCGGCGGCCCGGTTGCGCAGGGCCGACAGGTCCTGCGTCCCGGACAGCTCCTCCAGCAGCGCCAGCAGGAAGTCGCCATTGGCGGCGAAAGCCCGGGCCGGCTGCCCGGGCTGGCCGCGGGCGATCCAGAAGCGGTCGTCGAGGATGTCGGTGTCGGCGATCACCACGAGATTCAGCGCGTCGGTTTCCAGCTTCCGCCCCGGCGGCGGGGCGCCTTCGACGGCGACGCCGTCCGGCAGCTGGTCGGCGAAGGCGCTGCGGGCATGACCGCCGACCCGCGCCGCCAGCACCAGCCGCTCGTTGCCGGACGGGTGGGCAGCCCACAGCGCTTGCGGATCGGTGCGCGGCACGATCTCGCCGACATCCACCGGCGTGCCGTGGTCGCTGGTGAACAGCAGCGGCGAGAAGCGCGTGGTCGCGCCCATCAGCGGCCGCAGGATGCCCGCGGTGCCGACCGTGATCGGGCCCAGCCCGGCGAAGGCCGGGTCTGCGGCGTCGCGGTTCTGCTCGGCCAGGGTCAGCCAGACCAGGTGCTGCAGCTTCAGCGGCCGGCCGTCGTCGCGCCGGATGGTGATGCTGGAGGCCAGGGCCCGGTCGCCGGCGACCCGGCCGATGTCGAGCCCCAATCCCCAGCTTGGCCCGAACGCGCCGAGGGCGGAGAAGGAGGCGCCGCGCGCCGCCTGCTCCGGCAGCCGCTCCGCCGCTGCCTCGGACAGCGGATCGACCAGCACCAGGGCGTGGCCGCCAGCCATCAGGAACTGGTCGATCGCATATTGCGCGGCCGGCGGCAGGTCGCGCGGATGCACCAGCAGCAGCACGTCGATCGTCGCGGGGTCCAGGGCCGCCGTGCCCTTGGCCGCCAGATCGTTGATCGCGATCGGCTTGACGTCGAAATCCTTCTGCATGTCGCGATAGGCGGTGAAGGCCGGCAGCACCCGGCCGCCGAAGGCCAGCGCGCCGCCCAGCGGCAGGGTGCTGACCACCGCCACCTGGCGCCGGTCCGGCGAGGCCAGCCGCGCGATCATGCGGGTCAGCTGCAGGTCCAGCGTCGGCTCCTCCTCCGGCCGCAGGAAGGGGATCGCCACCCGGTCGGCGGCGCTGCTGCCGACCAGGCCGAAATAGATCGGGTCGCCGCCCTTGGTCAGCGGCAGGCCCAGCAGCCCGTCGGCAACGGCGCGGTCCTCGGCGTCGCTGAACGGCTCCGGGATCTCGCGCCGCAGCGTCAGCCGGTCGCCGGCGGCGGCGGCATAGTCCTCCAGCCGCGCCTCGACCCGGCGGGCGTATCCGGCCAAAGCGGGGGACGCGGCGGCGAGCTGGTCGGACACCACCAGCCGCAGCGTCACCGGTTGGCTCAAGCCCTCGAGCACCGCGTGGGTGGCGGCGTCGAGGGCGTGGCGGCGATCCTCGCTGAGGTCGAGGCGGTGCCCGCGCAGGGCGCCATCGGCCCAGAGATTGACGCCGACCGTGGCCGCGAGTGCGAGGGCCAGGGCGGCGAGTCCGGTCAGGCGGTGCCGGAGCGGTTGCCGCATCGCCGTCACCCCGCCCGCCGCAGGCCGAGCGCCACTGACGCCGCGAAGAGGAAGAAGGCGGTGACGGTGGCGAAGAAGATCAGGTCGCGCAGGTCGATGATTCCGCGCGCGATCGGCCGGACATGCGGCAGCACGCCGAACACCGCTACCGCGTCGGCGATCCCGGCCGGCAGCCGGTCACCCAGCAGCCCGGCCAGCGCCGGCGCGCCCGGGATGGTGACGAGGAGGCACAGGGCGACGCCGAGGATGAAGGCCACCACCTGGTTGCGGGTCACGGCGCTGGCGGCGGAGGCGACGGCGAGATACAGGCCGGCGACCAGCAGGCTGCCGGCGTAGCCGGCGGCGATCACCCGGTGGTCCGGGTCGCCCAGCCAGGCGACGGTCAGCCACATCGGGAAGGTCAGGGCCAGGGCCAGGGCCATCACCGCCCAGCCGGCCAGGAACTTGGCCAGCACGGCGGCGCCGGGTCCGATCGGCAAGGTCAACAGCAGCTCGACCGGGCCGGTGCGTGCCTCTTCCGCCCACAGCCGCATGGCGATGGCGGGGGCCAGCAGCAGGGACAGCCAGGGCAGGAAGGCGAAGAACGGGTCCAGGTCGGCCTCGCCGCGGCCGAAGAAGTCGCCGGCATAGATCGGCAGCGCCCCGGCCAGGACCAGGAAGACGACGACGAAGACGGCGGCGTTCGGCGTGGCGAAATAGCCCGCCAGCTCGCGCCGGAACAGGGCGAGGCCGGCGCGCATCTCAGGCCGCCTCCGCCGGGCGCGGCACGTCCGGCAGGGGCTGGGCGCCCGGCAGGGTCAAGGTCCGGAACAGCCCGGCCAGCCGGCCGTCGGGAGAGCGCCTGGCCAGGGCGGCCGGGGTGTCGTCGGCGCGGATCCGGCCGGCGGCCAGGATCACGGCGCGGCCGCACATCGCCTCGACCTCCTCCAGGACATGGGTCGAGACCAGGATCGCCTTGTCGCGGCCCATCTCGCGGATGGTGTCGTGCATCTGCTGCTTCTGGTTGGGGTCGAGCCCGTCGGTCGGCTCATCCAGGATCAGGATCGGCGGGGCCGGCCGCAGCGCCGCGGCCCGGGCGGGGCGCCGCCGGGAGCCCCTGGACAGGGGCTCGATCGGCCGGCGCAGCACGGGCCCGAGCTCGACCCGCTCGGCCGCCGCCACCACCGCCGCGCGCCGGGCCCGCCCGGCCAGCCCGTGCACGCCGGCGACGAAGCCGAGCAGGCCGGACGGCGTCATCTCGGGATACAGCGGCGCCCCCTCCGGCAGGTAGCCGAGCCGCCGCCGTGCCGCGATCGGGCGCCGCCGGACATCGATCCCGTCGAGCGACGCGGTGCCGGCATCCGGCTCGAGATATCCGGCCAGCATGCGCAGCAGCGTCGACTTGCCGGCGCCATTCGGACCGAGCAGGCCGACCACCTCGCCGCGCCCGATCTCGAGCGAGACGTCGGCCACCGCGATCACGGATCCGAAGCGGCGATGCAGGCGGTCGGCGCGGATCACACCCGGCCCCTCTCCGCCGCGGCCGGGGCGGCAGCCTCGCCCGGAATATCGGCGATCGGCCCGAAGGTCCGCTCATACGACGCCACGGTCTCGGCCAGCTTGCGCGCCAGGTCCTTCATCGTCACCGGGCTCATCGCCAGGCTGACCAGCCATTCCGTGGCCATCGGCTCGGCCGAGGGCGACGGGCCGGATCCGACGACGATGCGGGCACGGCCGACCAGCAGCTGCGCTTCCGCCGCATTGGCGGTCAGGTGGAACAGCGAGAAGTAGCGGGTGTCGGGGGAGAAGCGCTCCCCGGCTCCGTTCGCCGCGCCGGTCTGCTGCGTGGTCATGCTCGTCTCCATCGGTTCTGCTCGGGTCACTGGGACGGGGCGGCGGGGGCCGCCGGCGCCAGCCGGGACAGGATCTCCGTCACCGCGATCTCGTTGATCGCCGGCGGGGCGGCGCCGACCAGGCCTTCGATGTACTGGCGCCGCAGATCCGCCGCCTGCTGCCGGCGCAGCGCCTGGACCAGCAGCGGCCGGACCTCGTCGAAGCCCTGCACCCGCGACGCCTTGCGGTCGACCAGCCGGATCAGGTGCCAGCCGGCCTGGCTGCGGATCGGCGTGCTGACGGCGCCCTTCTCCAGCCCGGCCACCGCCTCGCGGATCTCGGGGATCAGGGCGTCCTCCGACAGCCAGCCCATGTCGCCGCCCTTGTCGGCGCTGTCCTTGTGCTGCGAGGCCTGCCGTGCCAGCGCGGCGAAATCGGCGCCCCGGGCCCGGGCGCGACGGCGCAGCTCGCCGATCCGGTCCTCCGCCGCCTTGGCCTCGGCCTCCGAGGCGCCGGGGGGCACCGGCAGGAAGATCTGCGCCAGATGCATCTCCGCCGGCGCGACGAAGCGGGCGGTGTTGTCGTCGTAGATCCTGCGCAGATCGGCGTCCGGCGGGTCGCCGGCCGGCGGCTCGGATCTGGCGGCGAGCCAGGTGTCGACGATCACCTGCTGCCGCGCCTGTTCGATCCGGGCCGCGACCTCCGGCCGGTCGGCCCAGCCGGCCTTGGCCGCCTCGGCGACCACCGCCCGGCGCGTCAGCTCGGCCCGGATCAGCCCGTCCAGCGCCTCGCGGCTGGTCGCCGCCTGGGCCAGCACCTGCGGATCGAGGCCGCGCAGGAAGGCCTCGACCTCGGCCGGCGACAGGCCGATCGCGCCCATGCGGGCCACCGGCTCGGCCGGCGGCTGCTGCGCCGCCGCCGGCGCGGCGCCGAGCGCAAGCAGCGCGAGAAGCACCGGCACGCGCCTCATTTCGCCGGCTTCCGGTAGCGGGCGTCGGTCAGCTTGTCCTGGAGGTCCTGGATGATGTTTTCCATCTCGACGCTCTTGAGCTGTGTGAACGGCTCGTTCTGCGCCAGCACATCGCCGAGATCCTTGCCGTCATAGGCGGCCAGCACCTCGCGGCCGACCTTGTAGAGCTGGTCGTTGGCGGCTTCGCAGGCCTTGAGGAAGCCCGAGGTCTGCTCGAGCCCGGCCTGGGCCGTCGCCCGCCGGCCCTCGGTGTCGCGCAGCTGCCCCTGGGTCCGGCCGAGGCTGCGCCGGGTCTGGTCCAGCTCGCCGCGCGTCGTCTCCAGGGTCGCGGCAGCGGTGTCGAGCTCGGCCTGCAGGCCGTCCGCCTTCTCGGTCGCGGCGTCGAGCCGGCCCTGCAGCTGGCCGATCTGGGTGCGCAGCTGCTTGGCCTCGGCATCGCGGGTTGCGATGGTCTGCTGCGCCTGGCTCAGCTGCGACTGCAGCGCCGTGGCCTGGTTCTGGGCCGTGCGCAGATCGACCGTGGCCCGGCGCAGCGCCTCGCGCAGCCGGCCGACATCGCTCTCCTCCTGCGCCGCCGCCGGGGCGGCGAGCAGGAGGGCGAGGCAGAGAGCCGGGATCGTCCGATGGCGGATCGCGAGCATCGGTCCCTCCGTCAGAAGCGGGCGTTGATGTCGAGCATCAGCGTGTCGACCGAGAACTTCGGGCCGCTGATCGCGTCGCTGCTCAGCCAGCGCAGTCCCAGCCAGACGTCGTCGACGACGCCGTAATTGCCGGCCAGGATGAAGCCCTTGGCGTTGGTGCCGCCATTGTGGAAGTCGCTGTCGGTGAAGGCATCGACCACCGAATCCGACTCCAGGTACTTGTAGGTGAAGCTGGCGTTCCAGTCGTTGCCGTGCCGGATCTCGGGATGGCCGACCAGGATGCGGGCGAGGTAGCCCATGTTGCCGCTCCGGCGGCCCGCCTCGCCGACGCGGGCGTCCACCTTGTCCTTGTCGTAGCCCAGGTTGGCGACAAGGTCGCCGGTCAGCACGACATGGATCGGGTCGAACATCGAGAGGTCGAGCGAGGCAGTGACGTTCAGCTCCTGGAACTTCGAGGCCAGGCCGAAGGCGACGAGGTCGTCGCTGTCGACGGCGGGGTTGCCCTTGTCGCCGACGTCCCACAGGCTGTTGCCCTTCTGCATGAAGGACGGCAGCGAAAGATTGCGCCGATGGTCGTCGGCGTCGATCGCGCGCGGATCGCCGAGCACGTTCTGGAAATCGTAATAGGCGACGCCGAGCTTCAGCGAGGCGTCGTCATAGGGGCGCCAGTCGACGCCGAGCTGGCCGCCGTACAGCACCTGGTCGCGCGAGGAGAAGGCCATCTCCTTCAGCGGGAACAGGCCGACCGCGCCCCAGGCGTCCAGCTGGTCCAGCACCGGCTGGCGGTAGCCGACGGCAAGGCCGTCGAAATTGACGTCCTCGTCCCACACCAGGTCGGTCGAATAGAATGGGTTGCCGAAGCGGCCGGCATCGATCTTGAGGGCGCCGCCGGTGCCCAGCGCATCGCCTTCGTACTGGATATAGGCGCGGTCGAGATTGAAGTTCTTGTTGCCCAGCGCCATCGCCATGTCGGCATTGGTCGAGACCGGGTCGAGGTCGTTGCCGGTGGCGATGCGGACATTGGTGGAGAAGCCGTTGCCCAGATCGGCCTCGACGCCGAGCCGGGCGCGGACCTGGCCGCGATAGCGGTCCTCGCGGTTGTTCAGCAGCGGCGGATAGGGGATCGCGTCGCTCAGGAGCGTCCCATAGCCGTCGTTGTTGAGCTTCTGGAAGTCGAAGAACTCGGCATTGTTCGGGTCGTAATAGTCGGCCCGGCCGCGCACCCGGACGTCGCCGTACAGCTTCACCCGGTCGAGCCAGGCCGGCAGCGTGCCGGGGTCGCCCCAGCGCTCGGTCTTGGCCTGGGCCAGCACCTCCTTCTTGACGTCGTCGCGGATCTGGTTGCGCACCACCTCGGGCACATAGGGCACCCGCACCGTGCCCGGCGGGGTGCCGGGCGGCACCGCCTGGCCGCTGGCCGCGCGGTTCGCCTCCGCTGCCCGCGCCTCCTGTTCGGCCTGGGTCAGCAGCGACTGCGCCTTGTCGCGCGACAGGATGCCCTCCTGCACCAGCAGCCGGATCAGGGCCAGCGTCGTCGACTGCTCGGTCGGGGTCTGGCCGAAGGCTGTGCCGACAGCGAGAACGCTGATCGCGGCGGCGAGGCCGGTACGCTTGAACATCAGATCCCTCATGCCCTGGACTGCTGGATGTTGAGCTGGATGCGCAGCGTCACCGGCGTGCCGCTGGGTGGGGCCTGGCGGAACGAGCCGAGCCTGCGGACCGCCTCCACCACCGCGTTGTCGACCGACGGGTCGCCGCAGGATTGGGCCAGGCGGACCTGGCCGATCCGCCCGTCCGATCCGACCGAGATCGCCAGCACCACCGAGGCGCGGCGGCCGCGCACGGTGTCGCTGCCGTCGACCGCCCGGCGCAGGGTCGCGTCGCGCTGGGCCGCCCGCTGCGATTCCACGAGGGCGTACTGGCCGTAGCCGCCGCCTCCGCCGCCACCCCCGCCGGTGCCGAGGCCGGTGCCGCCCTTGCGCGCGGTCAGGCAGGCGGCGCCGGCGCAGGCCTCGCCCTCGGCGTCCAGCGCGTCGTCGCCCGGCGCCTTGTCCTTCGGCCCCGGATCCGGCTTCGCCTCCTCCTCGGGCTTGGGCTCCTCCGCCTTCGGTTCCGGCACCGGCTCGGGCTCCTTGACTTCGGGGGTCTCGACCGGCTCCGGCGGCTTGATCTCGGGCTCCGGCGGCGGGGGAGGGGGCGGCGGTGGCGGCGGCAGCTCGACCATCTGGATCGGCGGTGGCTGGCGCGGAGCCTGCACCGGCTTGCCGCGCAGGACGGCCGCGCCCAGCACGATCACGGCGGCGACCAGGGCCAGGGCCATGCCCGCCCAGGCGATCCGCCGGATCCAGTTGGGACGCTCCTCCATCGCCCGGGCTCAGCTCGTCGCCGGACGCTGCGAGACGAGGCCGACCTGCTGCACGCCGACGCGGCGCAGCAGGTCGAGCACGTCCATCACGCGGGCGTACTGCACCGCCTGGTCGGCCTTGATCACCACCGGGAAGTCGGGAACGGTCGCCTTGATCTGGGCGATCCGGCTCTCCAGCTCCGGCATCGTCACCGGGATGGTGTCGAGATAGACCTGCCCCCGGTTGTCGATCGAGATCGCCCGCATCTGCGGCTGCGACATGGCCGCGGCGGCGCTGGCCTTCGGCAGGTTCACCTCGATGCCCTGCACCGCCGCCGTGGTCATGATGATGAAGATCAGCAGCAGCACATAGGCGAGGTCGAGCATCGGCGTGACGTTGATGTCGTCATACGGCTTGTTTTCCGACTGGACCTGCATGGCGGATCCTCAGCGCGCATAGAATTCGGCCATCTTCGTCGTGAACTCATCGACGAAGACCTGCATGTCGGCGGTGATGTCGCGGATCCGGCTGGCCAGGTAGTTGTAGCCGAACAGGGCCGGGATCGCGACGGCGAGGCCGGCGACGGTGGCGACCAGCGCGCCGGCGATGCCGGGGGCGATCGAGTTGATGTTGACCTGGCCGGATTCGGCGATCGCGGCGAAGGTGATCATGACGCCCACCACGGTGCCGAGCAGCCCGAGGAACGGCCCGCCGGAGATGGCGATGGTCAGCACCACCATCAGCCGGTTGGCGCGCTGGATCTCGCGCGTCAGGGTGGCGTCGAGCGTGGCGCGGATCGCCGCGATCGATTCCGGCGACAGCACCAGCCGGCCCGGCTTGCCGCGCGCCGCCTTGGCCCGGTGGGTGATCTCCTCGGCCCCGACATGGTACAGCCGGTACAGCGAGGCGTTGCGATAGGTCTTCGCCTCGCTGCCGCCGGCGAGACGGGCGGGCGCGGTCGCGTCGTCCGGGTCGCCCTGGTCGAGCGCGGCGAGGTCGGCCACCAGCCGGCGGAACGGCACCAGGAAGCGCTTGTTGGCCTTGTCCACCCGGTTGACGTAGCCGACCTTGGACAGCATCACCGCCCAGCTCAGCAGCAGCATCACGCCCAGGAGACCGATCACCGCCCAGCCGTCGACCGTGACTGAGGCGAGGATCGCATTGAAGTGGCCGAGGTCGAAGCCCGAGCCCTCCTCGTCGACGCCGAAGGCCAGCAGCCGGCTGTCGGCCGCGGCGCTGCGGGCGGTCAGCAGGATCGCCGGGCCCGGCCGTGCCACATTGGCGATCTCCAGCTCGTCCAGCTCGCCGACATAATGGGCGAAGGCGGGGGGGGCGGGGCGGCAGGGGCCGTGGGTTCGGCCGGCGGCGTGCCGGGGGCGGGCGCGGCGCCCGGCACTGCCTCCGCCGGCGGCGTCGCCACCGGCTCGGGCGCCGGCGGGCGGGCGAAGGGGCCGCCCAGCACCGCGGCGCCGGCCAGCGCCGGCACGGCGACGGCCCCGGTCCCGGCCGGGCGGCCGTCGACATACAGCGTCACCTGGCCGGCGGCGACGGTGACGGCGAGATGGGTCCAGGTCCCGGCCGCCACCGGGGCCGCGGCCGCGATCCGCTGCGGCCCGGCGCCGGCATCGACGCTGACGAAGGGCGTGGCTTGGTCGAGGCCGATGGCCAGGCCGCCGGACTGGATCAGGCCGGCCGCCGCCTCCTTCTCGTAGATCACGGCGTTGGGCTGCAGCGTGCCGGGCTTGATCCAGGCCGACCAGGTGAAGGCGCCGCCCTGCGGCACGGCCAGGCTGGGCGTCGCCGGCAGCATCACCGTGCCGGTGCCGTTGAAGCCGATGCCGCCGGCGATGAAGGAGGCGTCGACCTTCGCCGCGGTCGACTGCGCCGCGTTGTTGGCGTAGCCGGTGGAGTCGAGCGGCAGGGCCCCGGGCTCGGTGAAGTGCCAGACCAGCGCCTGGGCGGCGTCGTAGCCGGCCTTGGCGTTGCCGGTCGCGGTCGCCTTCTCGTTGCCCCAGTACAGCCAGATGGTCTGCGGCTTGTCGGCCGCGGCATTGGGCAGGTCGACCCAGATCAGGCCCATCTCGAACAGGTTGTCGAACTTCTCGATGTGGAAGTTCAGCGGCGTCTTGTCGTCCTCGGCGATGACGCGGATGTCGGATCCGTCATCCTTGGCGGCGAGGAAGTTGAAGTTGGCGGCGGACAGGCGGACCAGCACCTGCGCCCGCCCGGCCATGCCGGGGACGGCGCCGGCATTGGGGCCGAGATCGACGGTGATCGGCTTGCGCAGCGTCCATTCGCTGTTCCACCAGGCCGAGGCGGCCTGGGGCGTCAGCAGCAGCGCCAGCAGGGCGCCGAGCAGCAGCCGGACGGTCGGGAGCGGTCGGGTCGGGAGGAAGCGTCTCATGCTCGCGTCGGTCCGGGGTCAGAGGCTGGCGCCGAGGGTGAACAGGATGCGGATGTCGTTCGCCTTGGTGTCGCTGGCGTCGATCAGCGGCACCGCGAGGTCGACCGACCCGGTGAGGTGGTTCAGCAGCTTGACCCGCGAGCCGAAGCCCAGGCTGGCGAGCTGGAATTCGTCGTCCTGGCCGGGATTGGCGTCCTGCAGCCACAGCTCGGCGAAGTCGCCATAGGCGTAGACCCGCCAGTCCTCGACCACCGACGGGTCGATCCACTGGCCGAGATTGGGCGTCGACAGGCGCAGCGCGGCGATCCAGCCATTGTCGCCGAGCTCCTCGGATTCGAGGTAGCCGGGCACGCTGGAGACGCCGCCGGCGCTGAACTGCTCGTTGCTGATCAGCGGCTGGCTGGCCAGCTGGCCGTCCAGCCGGGCCGTCAGCTCGAACTCGGCGGGCAGGATCTGCTGCCGCTCCAGCCCGGCGCGGAAATAGGCGAAGTCGGCCGAGGCGCCGGCGCGCTTCTGCTCGAACTTGTCGTCCGGGTCGCCCAGGCCGCGCAGCCCGAAGGTGGCGGACAGGCTGGCCGAGGTCGTGCCCTGGGTGTCCGGCCGGGTGGCGTTGTACTCGATCGTCGCCGTGGTGTAGGTGATCGGCGTCTCGGATTCGTCGGCGCCGAACAGCTGGCGCTCGCCAAAATCCTTCCAGTCCAGGCCCAGCATCAGCGTGTGGTAGAAATCCGTCAGGCCGGGCAGGGGCAGCACGCCGCGGCCGCCGACGATGGTGCCGTCGCCGATCACGTTCACCCCGCCCAGCGTCGCCACGTTGGAGGAGGAGGTGATGCCGTACAGCACCAGGCTCTCCTTCCACTCCGGGATGCGGAAGGTGTAGGTCGCGGCGATCGCCGAGGTCTGGTCCGGGTCCTCCGGCGCGGTGGTGTACTGCAGCGACACCGAATGGCCGAGCTGCCAGAGGTTGTCGTAGCCGACCGAGCCGGACAGCCGCAGCGGCTTGGTGTTGGCGCTGTACTGGTTGTTCAACTCGACCGAGGCCTGGAACGGCGATTCGTCCTCGACATTCAGGTCGGCGTCGACCGTCCCCGGCTCCACCCCCGCCTTCAGCTGCGGCGTCACGGTGCGGCCCGGCAGCCGGTTCAGCACCTCCGAATCGCGCTGGATCCCGGCCAGCTGCGGCACCGTGCCCTCGGCCAGCGACGGCGCCGCGCCCTTGATCCGGCCCAGCGAGTAGTAGCGCGAGTTGCGCACGCGGAGGCGGCCGACCCGCGCCTCCACCACCTCGAGCCGGACGACGCCCTCGCGCACCGTCTGCTCCGGGATGTTGACGGCGACGGTGATGTAGCCGGCATCGGCGTAGCGCTTCTCCAGCGCGGCGCGGGCGCCCTCGACGTCGTCGATCGTCCTGTCCGGCCCCAGGAACGGGTAGATCGCCTCCTCGATCTGGACCACCGGCAGCACGGTGTTGCCCTGGACCTGATACTCCAGGATGTCGAAGCGGTTGGCGGCGGCAGGGGGGGCGGCGGAGGGCGCGGACGCCGGCTCACCCGGCGCTTCGGCGGCGGCCGGCGCCTCGGGCGCCGCCGCCTGGGCGGCCGCGGCCAGCAGCGGCGCACACGCCGCCCAGCCGGCCACGACCAGCCTCGACCCCCTCCTCGGCCACATGAATTCCCCCTCCGCCGGCCTCGGCCCGATCCGGGCGAAAATGCAATAAAAACGCCACACATGCGCCGTTCTGAAAATCCAGAAAGGCGAATGTTTCGATCATTTGTCTAGAAATCTGACTAGCACATACATACAGACACGTTCAATCGTGCTTTGAGGTGGTAGGAAGCATTTCGTGTGGACAAGTATGCGGCTATTCACAGAAATGTAATAGCATATTATATGCATTTATATTGATAGAATTCCGCGTAGATCTGTCATTGTATTGTCATGATTCCGGAGGGGGCGCGATGCCCGGCGGGGTCGGCCCGCCGGGCATGCTTCGGGGCGGGCCTGCCGCCGGTCAGGTGCCGGAGCTGACGGTGCAGGTGCCGGAGATCGGGCCGGTCTTCAGGCCGAGGGTGGCGTCGTTGGCCCAGGCCCAGACTGCGTCCTTGAACGTCTGGTTCAGCGACACGAAGCCGTGCTTGCGCGCGATCTGGTCCGGCACGGCGGTGGACACCCGCGGATGGTGGCCGGTGTACCAGGAGATCAGGCCCTTCAGCGTGCTGGTCTCCGCCGCCGGGAAATAGCAGGAGTAGAGGTCGAGCATGGTGAAACCGACGATCGGATAGGCGGTGGCAAGTGCCGGGTTCGGATAGGCCGGTGGCCTGTATGTCGGGTTGCGCAGCGCCGCAGTGTCGAGTGCGGCGCTCCAGGCGGCGGCTATCTTGACGCTGGGCAACCTGAGGCCTGTGAGCACGGCCTCAGGGTTGGCGACCGACGGCGCGGTCGGCATGTGCTCCGCGGTTGTCGGCGTGGTGTCGCCGACGAGAGCGGCCCAGTTGGTGTGGTTCTGCAGGTTGGCAGCGACAGGGGCAGGAGAGATCTCCGGACGGGCGACCTGCCGGGTGTAATCCGGACTCACATAACCGATGGCGCCCGGCGTGCTGACGATCGTGCTGGCGATGCCGGCGTCGCCGCTGGCCGACAGGAAGCTGGCCGGCCAGGCCACGGTGGTGCCGGCGCCGAGGTTCCAGTCAGCGAGGTTGCCCGGCCGGTAAGGGTGATTGTTGCC
Organism: Inquilinus sp. Marseille-Q2685; assembly: GCF_916619195.1. Taxonomy (NCBI): domain Bacteria; kingdom Pseudomonadati; phylum Pseudomonadota; class Alphaproteobacteria; order Rhodospirillales; family Rhodospirillaceae; genus Inquilinus; species Inquilinus sp. Marseille-Q2685. Next base: position 1,675,787 of record NZ_CAKAKL010000002.1, on the reverse strand, counting down.
GTCGGCCTGGACGTAATACCAATTGCTGCAGACCTGATTCAAATGGCGCGTGAACAGGAAGGTGGTGCCACTGGAATCGGAGCGGCGGACGACCCGGATCGGCAGGCTCGCGTGCAGCTGCGTGTTGTGGTTGTCGTAGGTGAGGATCGGGTCGTTCCAGTTGGTGATGATGCCGGTGAAAATGCCGCACAGGGCTCGGCGCGACAAGTATAGGCCGCTGGTGCCGCCGACCGGCGTCGCCCTCCAGATGTTGAGGCCGGTGGTGTTGACTGCGATCACGATCGGGAGGACGGCGGTCGGGACCTGGATCACCGGGCCGCGCGCGGCGCCGGCCGCGCTGTTATAGGCGCTGATCTGGGTGCCGGTCAGCGTCGCCTCGCTACCCGAGGCGTCCTAGAAGTTGGGGCCGGTGCCGTAGCCGTTGGTGCCTTCGTTGTAGACGATCCCGGCGGTCTCATACGGCGTGTCGCGCGGCTGCGCGTTCGGCGACTGCTGGCTGGTCAGCGCGGTGATGCCGCCGCCGCTGCCCACCGGGGCATAGGCGAACAGGGCGTTGCCGTCGACCGGATAGCCGGCCGCGGCGGTGCACAGTGCGTCGCGTGGATGCTGCGCCGAATCCAGCACGCGGCCGTAGCAGTCGAACCAGCTGCGGTAGAGGCCGAAGGCGGCGCTCGACCCGCCGCCGTAGATGGTTTCGGCCTGGGCTGGTGCCGCGGCGGAAATCAGGCCGCCGGCGGCCAGGGCGGCCAAGCACAAACGGTGTGACAATCGCTTCATCGAAATATCCCCTTCTCGGTGCAAAGGCTGATTTAGAACGGGATGAGTTTTGGTCAGATCGTCATTCCATTGAACGAAGGCGCTGATTATTTGCCTCTCCCGCTTGCGGGAGAGGTCGGAGACGCGGAGCGGCTCCGGGTGAGGGGATTTCGTCGAGGCCTGGGCCGGCCCTCACCCGGTCTCGCTGCGCGAGCCCGACCTCTCCCGCCACGCGGGAGAGGCAACGCGAGATAACGCTCGACGTCCTGCCAGCCCTGCTCGGATACCCTGAGATGATCCGACCTCAATTCATCCTGCTCTAGCTATCCAAGGAGGGAGGGCCGTGCCGCTCCGCCTCTTCGTTGTCATCCCCGCGAAAGCGGGATCCTCTCGCCGACGACAGCGTGACGAGATCCCGCTTTCGCGGGGATGACGGGTGTGGAGCGGGGGCGCCTTCCCCCGGCCCCGCTAACCCCCCTCGTAGCCGAGGAAGGCGCCGGTGATCAGCAGCGGCGGCGGCTCGTCGTTCGGCTTGGCGCTCTTCTCCGCCTGGTCGCGCACCGACTGCTCGATCGCCCGCGTGGCCTGGGCGGCGACGTCGCTGACGCCGGTGATCGAGGCCGGGTTCACCGGCGCGCTCGGCAGGCCCACCGTCTGGCCGCCGACCTGGATGTTGTCGGCGTTCAGCACCTGCAGCGCGAAGACGTTGAAGTTGCCGGCGACGCGGATGCCGCCTTCGCCGGCATCGACCACGCCGTTCGGGGCGTAGAGGTCGACATCGCCCGGCGGCTGCAGCGCGCCGATGCCGCTGCCGCTGATCACGCCGCCCGGTTCGACCCGCAGCGTGCCGTTCAGGCTGAGCCGCACGATCGCGGGGGCGGTGGCCACCGCGCTGCGCGATCCGACGCCGGCGTCGATGTCGCCGAAGGAGGACCACATCAGGATGTCGCCGCCGCTGGCGGTGAGGGCGCGGGAGGCGCGGATCAGGATGTCGTCCTGCGCGAACACCCGGATGTCGCCGCCCAGAACCGTCCACAGGCCGGAGTCGCTGGGTTCCTTGGGATGCAGGCCAGGCGTGCCCGGGGGGATGTTCGTCCCCAGCTGGATGCCGCCGCCCGGGACCAGGATCGAGATGTCGCCGCCGCGCGCGGTCTTGATCTGGCTGTCCTGCATGACGATGCCGCCGGCATAGCCGTCGCCCGGGAACATCAGATCGGCGGCGGCATAGCCGCGGTCGGTGGCGCCGAAGCGCGGGCTGGACGGGTCGTTGGCCTCGCGGCCGGAGGCGCGCAGCTCGGCGTAGAAGATGTCCCGGATCAGCGGATCCTGCTGCCGCGGCGCCAGCCCCTTGAACAGGGCGAAGGCGGCGGCGGCGTCCAGGCCGGTGCGGCCGGTCAGCGCCTCGACAGTGGCGATCATCTGCGCGGTGTAGATCGACCCACCGTCGCCCAGCAGATAGGGCTCCAGCGCGGCGTAGTGCGCCGGGTCCAGGTAACGGGTCAGGAAGCCGGCGCGGTCCGGCTGCTGGTTGCCGCCCAGCCCGGCGAGGACGGTGATGTCCGCGCCCCGGTCCGGCAGGGCCTGGCTGCGCAGATTGCCGTCGGTGACGATGCCGCGGCCGGTGCCGAGATAGATACTGCCGCCGGCCGAGACGACCAGGCTGCCGGGGCCGCCGAGTGTGATACCCGCACCTGTGCTACCCGTTTCCAAGCCACCGCCATTGGGGCTCGCGAAGTCGATGTCGCCGCCGGCCTGGATCAGGGTGACGTCATCCACGTTGGTGTTGGTCAGCGCGAGCGCGAGATCCCGGATGTCGCCGCCGGCCCGCATCTCCAGGCTCTTCGGCAGCGTGATGCTGGCCGTTCCTGGCGAGCCCCCGGCAAACGTCGGTTCGGTGCGGACGTCGCCCTCCGCCGCATAGATCCGCACCGGATCGCGGTCGCCGATATGACGGCCGAAACGCCGTTCGGTCTGTCCAGCGATAGTGTCGAAGAAGTACTGGTGCTTGAAGGCATCGTTGCTGCCATACCAGAGGGTGAGATCGATCGGATGTGTCGGCGTCGGCTCCACGCCGGACTCGGCGTCGGCCATGGTCAATCCACCCGCCATCAGAATGTCCTGACCGGCTAGCAGTTCCAGGACCCCGCGATCGGTGGCCGCCAGGGTCGTGCCGCCGATCTGGATATCTCCGCTGAACGTTGTGGCGCGAAGCGTTCCGGGATACACGGTCAGCAGCACCGTTGGGGGCGGGGGACCTGCATAAGGAGTGTAGCCTATCTCCGCGTGATCCAGGAGAAAGGCCAGCGTCTCTTCGCTGGAGGAGAGCGACAGATCTCCGCCAACGGAATCGAGGCGGACCGAGCTTTCAGCTTTATAGGACATAAACCCTATAGACGATGCGCTGAAACAATCATACGGCATTGAGCAAATCTGCTCGGGTCCCAGAAGGACCAGCATCGGGTCGAGCGTGGTCTCGATCGCCAGATCGCCCCGGCTGCGCACGTTGAATTGTGCGTCGCCGGCTGCAAGAATTGTGTGCAGCGGGAATGTTGAAAATGGATTGTAGACATCGAAGGTGCTGGTCCCGCTCGCGATCGCCCCGCCCGCCTCGATCACCGCGTCACCGCGGCCCACGTAATAGACGCCGCTGAGGATGTCGCCGAGCGCCTCGACCCTCAGGCTGCCGCCGTTGCGGATTTCGGTCTGGCCGGAGGAGACCCAGCCGACCGTCGGGATCACCGCCGAGAGGTTGGAGATGTCGCCGCCGGCCCGCAGCGTGACGTTCCCGCCGCCCAGCGCTCCGACGCCCTGCTGGAAGCTGTTGACATCGATCCACCAGCTCATCGGCTGCGCGGGATCGGTTTGCCGCCAGACATACTCAGTGACGATCTGACGCGCCGGCACGCCGTAGAGGCTGCCGCGGGCCGTGAGGGTGATATCGCCGCCGCCGGTCGGAAAGGCGGCGGCCGCGTTCGGCGGGGTGAAGCCGCCAGGGCTGAATGCGATCGGATGGCCGGCGGTGTAGACCGCTGATTGCGGCACGGGCGTCCAAAAGTCGGAGCCGCGCGGCGAAGACCATTTCGGGCCGAGCACGAAATCCTCGGCCGCCGCGATGTCGATATCCCCGGTGCCGGTGCGGAGATGGACCTGGATCGCGGACTCGGGCAGATCGCCGGGATTCAGGGTGCCCCCGATGGTCAGCGTGCCGCCGGCCAGGAGATCCGCATCCGTCTGCAGTGCCAGCGGGTCGGCCCCGGTCGCATCGGCTCCGGCGACCAGGCGATAGGACCAGCTCTCACCGCGCTGCGGCGTGTATTTCGTTTCGCCGGTCAGGTGGTCCACGATCGGATTGCCGAATTCATCCGTGGCGATGGCAAACCCGTCGCTGAGGTTGGACAGCAGCTTCAGGTCGCCGCCGGCGCGCAGCGTCAGCACGCCCACCAGCCCGTCCTGGCTCAGGCCCCGCAGGTCCCAGCCCGTCGCCGGGTCCGCATCGTTGATATCGGTGTCCGCGGGCAGCAGCATGTCGCCGCCGCTGCGCAGCTCCACCCCCGCCTGGACGGTCGCGCCGCCGCCGAGGCGGCCGGCAATGGCGCCGGCGTGGGCGGCGAAGGCCCTGACATCCGCCTCCACCTGGTCGATCACATGCGGATCGTCCGGCGTGCCGCGGTCGATCACGGCGACGCCGTTGTTCTCCGGAACCTCGAACACCTTGTACGCCTCGACCGTCACCTGCCGCGCGCCGTCGATCCGGCTGCCGATCCCGGTGATCGCGACATCGGTATCGCCGTCGGTCCGCGGCGCGCGCAGATGCACCGCGCCGGTGGCGCCGCCGGCGCCGACCGCGATCACCGACCCGGACTGCAGGTCGATCCGGCCGCCATCCCCGGCCGCCAGCAGCACAGAGCCGCCCTTGCCGGCGGCGTCGGCCGCGGCGCCGGAGGCGTCCAGCACCGCCCCGCCCTGCAGGGTCAGGGTGCCGCCCGCCGCCAGGCGGATGTCGCCGCCGGTGGCGCCGCCGGCGTCGATGCGGCCGCCGATGGTGAGGTTGCCGCCGTCGACCGCCAGCGCGAATTCGCGGGCGCGGATCGCGGTGCCGATGGTGACGTCGCCGCTGCGGATGCGCAGCCGCTGCGCCTCGGCAAAGCCCGCCGCGGCCAGCTTGCCGGCCAGCGCGTCGAAGCTGCGGTCGAGCGCCCGGACGTCGAGGCCGACAGTACCCTGGCGGCTGCCGTCCACCGCGGCGGCCTCGATCGCGCCATTGGCCAGGAACCGCCCCTTGGCCGCGTCGACGATCAGGCGCCCGGCGTCGCCGCCCTGCTCCTGCCCGCCGATCGTGGCCCGGGCGCCGCCCAGGGCGATGCGCGACCCGGCCCGCAGGTCGACATCGCCGGTCGTGGAGGACAGCTTGACCACGCCGCCGGGGGCGAAGCGGGTCTGGTCGAAGAAGCTGCGCGCCACGCCGGAGGCGTCGATCACGGTGCCGCCGGCGATGACCAGGTCGCCGCCCGTGGCCGCCGCCTCCAGGATGCCGGCGCGGGCCTCGATCTGCCCGGCCAGGGTGACGGTCCCGCCCGACAGGCGCAGGCGGCCGCCGATCTCGTCGAAGCCCGGCAGGCCAGGCGCGGCCCGGCCCTGGAAGGACAGGGCCTTGCCCGCCTCGACCGCGTTGTCCGATCCGGCGCCGGCTGACAGCGCGGCGGCGGTCAAGGTCAGCGCGCCGTCCACCCGCAGCCGGTTCGGCCGGTCCTCGGTGCCGCCGCCATTAGCGAGATCGGTCGCGGTGCCGAGGCCGCTGGTGCCGACGATCCGCTCCTGCGCCGCCAGGGTCACCGCGTTGAAGCCGGCGATCCGCACCGGCCCGTCGGCCAGGTCGATGCGGCCGGTGCCGGCGACCGGCTTGCCGTCGGCGCCGAGGCGGGTGGCGGCGTTGATCGTCAGGCTGCCGCCGGCCAGGGCGGCATCGCCCTCGTAGGCGCTGCCGGTGTTGCGCAGCCGCACCGCGCCGGCGTTGATCGTGACGTCGGCGCCGTCATGGCCGATCAGGGCCGGGCTGTCGAGCGACAGCGTCCTCAGCGCCGCGCCCTGGCCGCCGCCGATGGCGACGTCGCCGTGGAAATCGATGCTGCCATAGCCGCGCAGGGTCAGGGCCTCGGTCTGCGCCAGCACGCCCAGCGTGCCGTCGCGGAACACCAGGCCGGGCGTGCCTTTCGGCGCATCGCCGAAGCTGATCTGCCGGGCGGCCGCGTCGATCGCCCGGCCGCCGGAGATCCGGTCGGTGGCCAGGATGGTGTCGCCGCTGGAATCCAGCGCCAGGCTGCCCGAGGCCAGCAGGGCCGCGCCCTCCTGGACCGTCAGCGTGCCGCCGGTGTTGATGAGGTTCTCGCGCACCACGTCCACCCGGTCGCCGGTCGACAGGCGCAGCAGCGCGCCGTCACCCGGCACGAAGGTGCCGTCCGGCAGCGGCAGGCCGAGGCGCAGCGTGTCGCCCTGGCCTGCGTCGGCGCCGGTGGTGCGGATCACGCTGCCGGATTCGACCGTCACCGAATTCTTGGCGGCCAGCACGATCTCCGCCCCCTGCAGCGGCGTGCCGTCGTTGCGCACCACCACGTCGCTGGCCGAGACCGTGACCTGGGTGCCGCCGCGCGGATCGGCCGTGGTGACCGCGGCGGGGCTGCGCTCGCCGCCGATCAGCAGGCTGCCGACGCCGAAGCCGTTGATCTGGCCGGCCTGCAGCAGCAGGTAGCCCTGGTCCGCCAGGTCCTGCGTGTCCACGCCGGCGGACACCACCGCGACCTTGGCCGCGGCGACGTCGAACCGGCCCAGCCGTCCGCCCTCGGCCGGGGCGAACAGGCCGGTGCCGTCCAGCCGCAGCGTTTCGGTGGCGTTGGCGACCAGCGTGCCGCCATCGATCGGCAGGGTCGGCGGCACGATCGTCCCGCCGTCGTTCTGCTGGCGCTGCCGGAAGGCGTCGGAGACGAAGAAGCTGTTGGCCCGGTATTCGTCGTATTGCGCCCGCTGGCGCAGCACCTCGCCCGATTCGATGTGAAAGCCCGCCCAGCGTGCGTCGCGGATGCCGGTGTTGAGGACGGAGCGGCGGCCGGCGACATAGGCGCTGCCGTCCGGCGCCCGGCCGTTCATCGCCGGCAGCATGTCGAGGATGCCGTCGAAGGCGCGCACGCGATAGGCGCCGGGCATCAGCGCATAGCGCGCCGGCAGCAGCACATAGGTGCCGGCCGGCAGGCCGCCGCCGCCCGAGAGATAGATCCGGTCGCCGACCCGCAGCCCGGTCTTGGATCCCTGCTGCAGATACTGGCCGGCCGTCGTGGCGGTGTCGGTCACCACCGGCACGTCCGACCGGAAGTCGGGGGTCGTGACGCCGCCGGGCCGGGTCCCGCTCAGATACTGGTCCCAGGGCGCATAGCCGTCATAGCCCGGGATCACGGCGAAGCTGTTCGGGTCGTTCAGCACGTCGGCCGGCCCGCCCGAGCCGGGGACGAATTCGCTGGCCAGCATCTCGCCGCCGCCGCGCACGTCGATCGTGGCTCCGTCCGCCACCGCCACGTCGTCGCCGCGCAGCCGCACCTCCTTGACCGGCGGGGTGGAGATAGACTCGCCGTTCGGATCGAGCCAGTTCGAGCCGTCCTGGACATAGCCATAGGGCACCGTCAGCCCGTCGGCCGACACCGAGGTCACGCTGCCGCGGCCGAGCGCGACGCGGGTGTCGAGGTCGGGGTCGTCATATCCCAGGATGATCCTGCCCAGGGGCGCCCGGATCGTGCCGTTCTGCACGATCTCCGGCGCCTCGATCGTCAGCTGGCCGCCGACCGACCAGGGCGCGTCGGCCTTGCCGTTCGGCAGCACCGTGACCCGGCCCAGCGCGCCGATCGTGAAGGTCTGGCCACTGGCCGGATACAGCTGCGCCGCCTTGAACACCAGGTCGCCGGCGCTGCGCAGGGTGCCCGTCAGGTTGGCGTCGGAACCCGTGAAGCGGATGTCGCCGCGGCTTTCGAACCGGGCCGTGGTGAAGCCGCCGAAGCGACGGTCCTTGTAGATCGGCTGGAAGTCGGGACCGAGCTTGCCCGTGTCGAACCGGTACAGGCCGCCGAGCCGGAAATCGCCGCCGCGGATGTCGATCAGGTCGGCGAGGATGGAGAGCTGGGTCGCCGGGCTGAGCATCCGATCGCCCAGCGCCGAGATCGGGTTCAAGGATCCGAGCCGGTCCTGCTCGTTCCCGAGATTGGTGAACGCCACCCGCGGTGCCTGCAGCACCACGTTGGAGCCGGGCGTCGCGCTGATCGTATAGGCCGAGATCTGGATCTCGCGACCCAGCTTCACGGTGACGTCGCCGTCGAAATTGACGACATTGGCGGAGCCCATCACCCAGCTGCCGAAGCCGCCGCCCATCACCGTGTCGGCGGCGACGAAGCCCTGGCCGGCCAAGCGGTCCAGCGTGCCGGCGCTGTAGCCGTCGGCCGCCCCCGCCGACAGGCCCGACTGCCGGATGTTGAGCACCCGCAGGAACTCCAGCGGCAGCCCGGGACGCTTGCTGCTTTCGCGGCCCGGCTTGGCGAGCACTTCGGTGATCAGCGTGCCGCCCTCGGCGCCCGGGCCGCCGCCGCGGCCCAGCAGGGTGCCGTCGACGAACAGCCCTTCGCTGCCCGCCAGCCGGATCGTGCCGCCGTTGCCGGCGATGGTCTGCGACCGCAGCTTCAGCCCGTACATGGTCATGCTGCGCAAGTCGATCTCGGTCGAGACGCCGGAGACGTCCAGCAGGGCGCCGCGTTCGACGATCACGGCGCCATTGTAGGAGGCGAGGGTGATGGTGCCGCCGTCCAGCACCGTGCCGCGCCGCGTCCCGTCCGTCGTCGGGTCCAGCCTGACCGCGCCGCGCGCCAGCAGCCGGCCGGTCGCGCCGATCCTGACTCCGGCCTCGGGATCGTACTCCGCCATGGTGTCGTCCAGGGTCACGCCGCCGGTCAGCGTGATCTGCCCGGCCGGGGTCTCGATCGTGCCGTCGACGCGCACCATGCGCGCCGCCACGGCGGTGACCGAGCCGCCCATGCCCATCCGCACCACCGAGCCCCGGCCGAAGACGACGCTGCCGCCGTCCCCGGCGTGATCCGACCCCGGTCCGGTATCTGCCGGATCGCTGGCGCGGGCGATCAGGGTCAGCGACCCGGCCGGGCGCAGCGCCTCGGGCAGCAGCTCCAGGCCGGCGAAGCCGAACACGTCGCCGCCGCCGGCGCGCCAGAGATAGTCCGGGTTCAGCCGCAGCGTCTGGGCCGCCGGGGTCACCACCGCGCCCGGCGCCACGGTGACGCCGCGATAGCCCTGCAGCGTCACGTCGCTGAAGCCGCCGCGGCTCAGGAAATCGGGGGCCAGCACCAGCGCCCCCTTCGGCGCCATCCCGCCGCCGATCCAGATCCGGTCGGTGCGGATGGTCAGCGATCCGCCGCGGTCCAGCCCGTAGCCCCGGATGTCGCCGGCGAGGATCAACTTGCCGCCGCTCTTGCCGTCACGGTAGGCCGGGTCGACATAGCGGCCGGAGGTCAGCAGCACGTCACCGCCATTGCCCTTGGTCAGCGATCCGTCGGTCGCGACCCAGCCGCCGGCGGAGACGTCGATCAGGCTGCCGTGCCGGATCGTCGGGTTCTCGATCGCGCCCAGGCTGATCGAGCCGCCACCCGGCAGCGCCGCGCCGGCCGGGCCGGACCCGCCGGAATAGGGGGCGCCCTGCGCGTCGATCCGGTCGTTCACCCATTGCCCGCGGGCCGCCAGCCGCGCTCCGGATGCCAGGGTGATGTCTCGGCCGCCCAGGGTGATGGTGCCCGACGGCGTCTCGATCGCGCCGGCGACCGTGATGTCGCCGTAGTCAGCGGCATCCCCGAGGGTAGGGCTGAGACGATGCGACTGAAGATCGACCGACCCGCCCGGCGCGGTGCGCAGGACGACGCCGCGCGGCACCTCGATGTCGCCGCCCCTGGTCACGACCGAGATGCTGTCCACCCCCGTCGCCCCGACCAGCGATGGGGCAAGCCGCAGCCGGTCGCGCAGATTCTCCGGCAGCGCGTCGCCTGCTCCGAACCCGTTCGGCAGCCGCGTGCCGCCGGCGCCGAAGGTGACATCGATCGGGCCGGTCAGGTTGAGGGAAAGCCGGCCCAGCGCCGGCAGCTGGTCGCGCGCCCGCTGCCTCGCCCCGGCCGTGGTCCGGCCGGCGATGCTGCCGTCGATCACGGCGGCGCCGGTGGTGATGCTGACCGATCCGGCATCCATGCCGTCGACATAGCCGGCCTCCCAGCGCGGGCCGTAGATCTTCTGCTGGCCGAAGCGCTGCTCGGCGAAGGCGACATACTGGATGTCCGGCGTCGCCTCGCCGATGTCGTAGACCCGCCCGTCGGCGCCCACCAGCTGGGTGGTGTCGAGCCAGCCGCCGCGATAGCGCACCTGGCCGCCGGAGACGTCGATGACGGCGCCGTCGCGGATCACCACCTCGCCGGTTCGGGTCACGGCGGTGGACCCGATCGACACGGTGCCGCCGGCCGCGCTGCGCTCCGCCGCCGTGCGGCCCACGCTCTTGAGATAGCCGTCGATGCTGCCGATCGGCGATCCGTCGCGGATATCGACATTGACCGTCTTGCCGAACAGGAAGCCGTTGCGCTGCAGCGGCGAGTTCAGCTCGTTGTTGCGCAGCGTGATCGAGACCTGGTTGCGCTCCATCGCCACCTCGGTCGAGGTGGTGCCGGACACGTCGATCCGGCTGCCCCGCTCCATGGTGAAGCGGTTCGGCGAGCCGTCGAAGGTGGATTCCGTGATCTCGACCCCGACATCGCCCGCCGGCGCCCGGATCTCCGCCCCCCGCTCCATGGTCGCGGCGCCCGCGATCACCTGGACCTTGGAATGCTCGAACGTTTCGGCGTCGGTGATGGTGTCGGCGCTGTCCTCCGGCAGGATCGTCGTCTCGCTGCCGCGGCCGAAGGTGATCTTGCCGGAAGCCCTCCGCCGCACCTGCGTCGGCGGCGTATTTTCATAGCCCGGGTCGGTGGCGGCCTTGAGCTGGATCGAGCCGCCGGCCCGCACCGTGGTGGTCGCGGACAGCCGGCCGTTCTGGTCGATTAGCAGGCTGGCGATCGAGATGTTGCCGCCGCGGGGCGTGTCGATCGTTCCGGTGTTCACCACCCGGTTGGCCGTTCCGGAGTCGCGGCCGGGCAGGGAATCGACTTCGATCGTGACGCCGCGCGGATACCGCTCATCCGGCTGCGTGATGTTCGATCCCGCGGGATAGAGGTAGATATTGCGGCCGGCGCCGATCACGACCTGCCCGGCGGGGGCGCGGATCGTGCCTTCATTGACCACCGACCCGCCCAGCAGCATGACGCTGCCGTTGTCCGGCCCCTCGATGAGCGCGCCGCGCTCGACCCGGATCATGCCGGGCTCGCCGTCACCCTCATGTGTGAACACGGGTCGTACCGTGGTGTCAGTCGAGTTGTCCGCCAGGATGCCGCGCGTGAACTGGTCGGTGCTGATGTTCAGCGACGACGCCACCAGGTTGCGGACATTGACCCTCGAGCCCTTGCCGAAGATCACGCCGTTCTGGTTGATCAGGTAGACGTGGCCGTCGGCCTTCAGCGCGCCGTCGATGCGCGACGGGTCGGCCTGGCCGATCCGGTTCAGCACCGCCCAGTCCCGGTTGCCCTTCTGGTCGAACTTCACCGTCTCGCCGCCGGCGATGTTGAACCTGTCCCAGTTGATGATGGCCTTCGGCTTCAGCTGCTCGATGGTCATCAGCTTGTTGGTGGCGTCGATCACCGGGTTCCTGGCGCCGGCATCCTCGATCCGGTTCAGCCGCATGCCGTTGAACAGCGCGCGCGGCTGGCCGGCCGAGGCTGCCCGCGCCAGCGCGCCGGCCACGATGCTGTTGCCGCCGCCGCCGTTGCCGCCCCCGCCGCCGGTCGCGGCGGTGCCGGAGCCGTCGCCGCGGACCAGCCGCATGCCGACGATCTTGGCGCCGTCGGCCCGGGCAGGGGGCGCCGCCACCGCCAGCGCCGCCAGCCCGGCGAGAAGGGCCAGGGCGCTGCAGCCAAGGCGCAGCCGCCCCGGCAGGATGCCGGATACGGCGGACCCGAATCGGGTGGCGGGAATCGGGGCGCCAATGCCGGCCATATGGGCAGCTCCAGGCTCGAAAAAGGACTATCCGCGCTCTCTTCCCAGCGCGCCTATCCTTGCTGTCCTATCGAACCGGCCGGCTTCGCCACCACCATGCGGCTGTGAAATTTTCGTGACGCGGCGTCGGAGCCGCCGCGCGCCGGCTCATCCGAAGGTGAAGGCATAGGCCTGGACGTCGGGATCCAGGAACCGGATCTCGAAGCTGCGGTCGGCGACCGGGCCATCCTGCCGCACCAGCTGGTACAGGCGGTGCTCCGTCACCGTGCCCCGGCCGTCGGCATCGGCGTCGCTGCCGTGGCTGCCGCCCGGCGCCGCGCCGTCGATGGTGACGCGGAACCGCACCGGCCTGCCGTCCGGCCCCGGCCCCAGCACCAGGTGCAGGTCGCGGGCGTGAAAGCGGTAGACGATGCCGCCGCCCGCCTGGTTCAGCGAGGCCCGCTCGCCGCCGACCGTCCAGTCGCCCGCCAGGCCCCACTGGTTCAGCCGCGGCGTGCCCGGCTCGTAGGCGTGGCCGGCGTTCGGCACCGCGCCGCCGGGCGAGGCGAAGCCGCGCGCCTGCCGGAAGCCGACATAGGTCTCGGGCGACCCGACGTCGGTCGGGTCCGAGGCCGCCTCGACGCCGGCGGGGCTGACCGCCACCAACCCGGCGCCGGGATCGGCGTGGCCGGCCTCGGCCAGCAGCTGCTGGATCACCCGTTCCGACTCGTCGTAGCCCTCCTCGCCGAAATGCTCGTGCCGGATCCGGCCCTTGGCGTCGATGATGTATTGCGCCGGCCAGTACTGGTTGTCGAAGGCCTGCCAGACGGCATAGCTGTTGTCGATCGCCACCGGGTAGCCGATGTCGAGGTCGGCCACGGCCTTGCGGACGTTGTCGACATTGCGCTCGAAGGCGAATTCGGGCGAATGCACGCCGATCACGACCAGCCCCTGGTCCTTGTATTTCTCGGCCCAGGCGCGGAGATAGGGGAGGGTGCGCAGGCAGTTGATGCAGGAATAGGTCCAGAACTGCACCAGCACGACCTTGCCTTGCAGCCCCTCCCGGGTCAGCGGCGGCGAGTTCAGCCAGTCGGTCGCGCCGGTCAGGGGCGGGAAGAAGCCCACGACCGGCAGCGGGGCCGGCTGGGCGGCGGTCTTGGTCATGGGGCGCAGGCGGTCGATCAGCCCGTGCTCGATCGACGTGGTGCCCGCCAGCGACACCCGCGTCAGCAGGCCGGTGTCGAGCCCCAGGACGATCGCCGCGACGGCGGCCAGGACCGCCGCCCCCAGGCCGCGGCGGATCCATTCGCCGGCGCCGAGCGACCGCTTCAGCGCCGCGAAGGCCCGGCCGAAGGCGCGCAGCGCCAGGGCCAGCGAGGTGGCCGCCCCCAGCGCATAGGCCAGCAGCAGCAGCGAGGTCTGGGCATTGGCGCCGTTCAGGGCGGCGCCGGTCAGGATCAGCCCCAGCACCGGCCCGGCGCAGGGCGCCCACAGCAGCCCGGTGGCGATGCCGAGCAGCAGGGAGGCCGGCACCGCAGAGCGCCGCGTGCCGACATCCCCGGCGGCGTCCGTCAGCCGGCCGCCGAGCGCGACCAGGGGCCGCGTCAGCCGGCCGGCCAGGCGGGGCACCAGCAGCGCCGCCCCGAACAGCGCCAGCAGCGCGATCGCGGCGAAGCGGCCCCATTCATTGGCGGCGACGGCCCAGCCGCCGGCCACCGCGGCCAGGGTGGCGACGGCGGCGAAGGTCGCGGCCATGCCGGCCAGCATCGGCAGGCCGTTGGTCAGGAACGGCCGGTCCGCCCGGGCGAAGACGAAAGGCAGGACGGGCAGGATGCAGGGGCTGACGATGGTCAGCACACCGCCGAGATAGGCCAGCAGGAACAGCAGCATCTTGGTCTCCGCGGCTCGCGCCGCAAGGCGTGGAAGGTCCTGACGGGGCATGTGGGCCGCGGCGCGGACATCCGCCCGTTAGCCGTTGTTAGACGCTGTTGGCTCTTTGCCCGGGGCTGTGGAAGCGAAAAATTTGAAAGATATTTCAATACTTGAGATTTATTGACACAGCATTCGGGACGCTTCATCGTCGCCGGGACTGGACGCGTATACCGCTCGCCAGAGAGGCCGCTGCTTCGACGGTAGAGCCGGAATAAGGAAGAAGGGGGAGAAAATGAACGCCTGTCGACTGGCCCTCCTGGCCGGCCTGGTCTCCGTGTCTCTGGCCCCTGGCCTGCCGGCCTCCGCCCAGGATCCTCTTCCCCTCGAAGGGCCGGGCCTGGGGAATCTCACCTACACCGATGCCGAGCTGTTCCGCGAGGTCTCGACGATCAAGTGGAACACCGCCACCAACACCAACGGCATCCCGGTGATCCAGTACACGATCCCCGGCAACACCAGCCCGCAGAAGCCCTACGGCACCAATGTCGGGGTCATGCACAACGGCTATTTCCTGACCATGTTCGCGCCGGACAGCGGCGAGGCGACGGGCGGGTTCCTGCTCTACGACGTCAGCAACCCGCGCGACATCAAGCTGGTCAAGACCATCTACGAGCCGGACGGCCGCACCAAGGAATTCCGCGAGCCGCACGCCTTCGGCCAGGCCACGATCGGCGGCCGGGACTACATCGCCGTCCCCAGCATTTACGGCGTCGAGTTCTGGGACTTCACCGACATCAACGACATCCGGCAGGTCAAGAAGCTGGTCCTGCCGGGCGTCAATGCCGGCGACTACGAGAACGTGAACTGGCAGATGTGGTGGCAAGCGCCCTACCTCTATGTGGCGTCGGCCAGCCGCGGCATGTTCATCGTCGACGCGCGCGACCCGGCCAACGCCAGGCTCGCCGACCGCGGCAACGGCCGGCCCAATCCGGTGCCTTTGGGCGAGCTCGGCGGCTTCCGGGTCGGCCCGGTCTTTGCCATGGGCAACGAGATGGTGCTGACCTCGATGGAGACCACGGCGGGCTTCGCCAGCCTGGACATCTCCGACCCGCTCAACCCGACTCTGATCGGCGGCAAGACCACCCTGCCGAACTACTACGCCACCTGCTTCAACGGCCGGAAGCTCTACACCTCGGGGCGGAACGGCGACGGCAAGATGGCCGGCTACGACCTCTCCAACCTGCGGGAGGTCAAGATCGAGAACGAGACCACCGCGATCGAGGAGGGGCTCTACTGTGCCGCCCAGGACGACCATCTGATCGTCGGGGCACAGCGCTACATCTTCAAGCTGGACGTCACCAACCCCGCGACCTACCCGGAGATCGGGCGGTCCGAGCGGGTGCCGGACAACGCCACCGTCCCGCCGCGCGGCAACCGCGATCCCGATCTCGGCCAGGTCGCGATGTTCGGCAACCTGGTCTTCGTCGGCAGCGACCACGGCACCAACACCGCGTTCCGGCCGCATCAGAAGGCGCCGGACACGACGCCGCCCGCGGTGCTGACGGTCTCGCCCGGCAACGGCCTGCTGCGCCAGGCCACCACGTCGCGCATCGGCCTGGCTCTGTCCGACAGCATCCTGCCGGAGACGGTCAACGCCGGCACCTTCATCGTCCGGCCCAAGGGCGGGACGGCGCTGGCCGGTACCTACAGCGTGCAACTGGGCATCATCAACTTCTCCCCGGCCCAGCCGCTGCAGCTCAACACCGAATACGAGGTCGTGCTGACCGCCGGCGGGGTGAAGGACTATGCCGGCAACGGCCTGGCCACAGAGTTCACCTCGAGCTTCACCACCGGCAGCCAGGCGGTCCCGACCTCCTATGTCAACCGCTGGCCGCTGGCCAGCACCCTGACCGACGTGGCCGGCGGCAACGACGGCAAGGCCAGCAGCCAGGACAGCTACGCCGAGGGCGGGCTGGACTTCACCCCGCGCACCACCGGCGTCGAGCTGGAGAGCAACAGCATCGCCGAGGTGCTGGGCGGCACGGCGACCGTCAGCTTCCGGATCAAAACCAGCCAGATCGGCAACAGCAATCCGTGGCAGGCGCCGGGCATCTTCGGGCGCGACCAGGTCGGCGGTGCCAACGACGTGTTCTGGGGCTGGATCGACAATGCCGGCCATCTGAACCTGTCGGTGGGCGACAGGAGCACGACCAATCCCGTCACCCGGTCCAGCGCGCCGATCAATGACGGGCAGTGGCACCAGGTCGCCATGACCCGCGACGCCGTGACCGGCGCGCAGGCGATGTATGTCGACGGCGCCAAGGTCACCTCGACCGGTATCGCCGGGGTGCTGGGTCTGTTCGACAAGCTGCAGATGCTGGGGCAGATCCAGGGCAACCCAGTCGCCTTCAAGGGCATCCTGTCGGATGTCCGTGTCTACAAGCGGGTGCTGACCGACGCCGAGGTCGACGGCATCTTCAACCCCCGCCCGGCGGTGCTGCCGCAGCAGCAGGTGGCCAAGGCGGTCGCGCTCGACCCGGCCGCGCTGGGCCTCAGCGGGGCGAAGTACATCTGGAACTTCGGCGACGGCAGCGCGCCGCTCACCACCACCGCGGCCAGCCCGATCGCGCGCTACACCTACAGCACGCCGGGCAACTACACCGTCTCGGTGATGGTGGTGACCGAGGACGGGACGGAGACCTCCTTCTCCTTCCTGCAGAGCGTGATCCATCCGGTCACGGCCTCCGCCCCCACGCACACCAGCAACATCGTCGGCAACGGAACGGCGGTCTACGCCCTCGACCCGGATGCCGGGACGATTGCTGCGATCGACGCCGCGGCCCTGACCAAGAGCTGGCAGATGTCGGTCGGCAAGGAGCCGAAGACCCTGGCCCTCGGGCCCGGCGGCAAGCTCTGGGTCGCGGTGCAGGGCGACGACAAGCTGCTGCGCATCGATCCGCTGACCAAGGCCGTCAGCACCTTCACCCTGGATTACGGCAGCGCGCCCTACGGCGTGGTGTTCACGCCGGACGGCACCAAGGGCCTGCTGACCCTGGCCGGCAAGTCGGCGCTGGCGGTGTTCAACCCGTCCACCGGCGCGATCACCGGCCGGGTGGCGCTGCCGGGCGGCGGCGACGTCCGCGGCATCGCCGTCAGCGCGGATTCGAAGACAGCCTATGTCACCCGCTTCCGCTCGAAGATGACGCAGGGCGAGGTCTACAAGGTCAATCTTACGACCCTGGCCGCCCCAGCCGTGATCGCGCTGCCGGTCGACACCACGACGCCGGCCACCGAGGCCGCGGCGCCCGGCGTCGCCAACTACGTCAACCAGGTTGTGATCTCCCCGGACGGGCGGCGCGCCGTCCTGCCGTCGAAGAAGGACAACATCGTCCAGGGGCGGTACCGCAAGCAGATCGACCTGAAGGCCGACACCACCGTCCGCTCGATCCTGTCCCAGATCGACCTGGCACAGGGGAGGGAGGTCTTCGCCGAGCAGATCGACTTCAACAACCGGGCGCCGGCGCGCGCCGCGCTGTTCGCGCCTTCCGGCAACTACCTGTTCGTCGCCGAAATGGAATCGAACAGCGTCGAGATCGTCGATCCCTACCGCCGCGCCGTGGTCGGCTCGGTCGCCGGCATCGGCCGCACGCCGCACGGCCTCTATCTCGACGCCACCCGGAAGCGCCTGTTCGTCAACGCCTTCCTCGATCGTCGCGTCACCGTGCATGACGTGAGCAAGGTGCTGACCGGCGAGGACTTCATCACGCCGGCCCCGACGGTGATCGCCACCGTGGCGACCGAGCCGCTGCCGGCCGCGGTCCTGGCCGGCAAGCGGATCTTCTACAATGCCGCCGATCCGCGGATGAGCAGCGAGAGCTATATCTCCTGCGCCAGCTGCCATGTCGACGGCGACAGCGACGCCATGGTCTGGGACTTCACCCAGCGCGGCGAAGGTCTGCGCCGCACCATCTCGTTGCAGGGGCGGCAGGGCGTCGGGCCGGCCATGGGCAAGCTGCACTGGACCGCCAATTTCGACGAGCTGCAGGACTTCGAGAAGGACATCCGAGACGAGTTCGAGGGCGCCGGCTTCATGAGCGACGCCGACTACGCGGCCACCATCAACCCACTGGGCCCGAAGAAGGCCGGCAGGAGCGCCGATCTCGACAACCTCGCCGCCTATGTCACATCGCTCAGCACCTTCCAGCGCAGCCCGTACCGGACCGCGCAGGGGTGCCTGACCGCCGACGCCAAGCGGGGCGAGCAGGTGTTCCAGACGGCGAGCTGCACGACCTGCCACGGCACCGCGGTCAGCCAGGACAATCAGCGGCACGACGTGGGGACGGTCCAGCCGTCCTCCGGCACCGGGTCGGGCCAGCCGCTGGCCGGGGTCGGCTTCGACACCCCGACGCTCACCGGCATCTGGCAGTCCTCCTCGTACTTCCACAACGGTCAGGCGGCGACGCTGGAGGACGTGTTCCGCCCCAACCTCAGCGCGGTGCATGGCGGCAAGATCGGTGCCGGCAATATCGCGGCCGTGACCGCCTATCTGCGGTCGCTGGACGGGCAGAACGTCTGCACCGGGGTGGCCAGCCGCTAGACGGCCCCTCCCGGTCCTCCGGACAGGCTGCGGTGGGGCAGCCTGTCCGGATCCCTTTCGATCCCGCCGGCAGGAAGCGCCGGCGCCCCTCCTCGAGGCGGCGGGCGATGAACTGCCGGCACAGCCCCCCCCGCCGCAGCCCGGTGCTGTCCGGATGCGACAGCATGAAGTAGCTGCGGCGGAAGGCGACCTCCGGCAGGATCCGCACCAGCCCGGGCACGCCTGCGGCGGCGAAGTCGTGCAGCACGCCGATGCCGACCCCGGCCCGCACCGCCTCCATCTGGCCGGTGACGCTGGCGCAGCGGAAGCGCCGGGCCGACCGGTCCTCCAGCGCCCAGGCATAGTCCAGCGCCGGGGCGTAGGCGTAGTCCTCGACCCCCGTCACCACGACATGGTCGGCCAGCGCCTCGGCATCCCGCGGCGTGCCGGCCGCGGCGAGATAGTCGGCCGCCGCGTAGACCCCGAGGCTGTAGTCGGTCAGGCGCGACACGATCAGCCGCCCCTCCACCGGCCGGTCCAGCCCGATCGCCAGGTCGGCCTCGCGCCGGGACAGGGAGAAGCTGCGGGGCAGGGGCACCAGCTCGACCGTCAGGCTGGGGTACTGCCGGGCGAACCGGCCCAGCTCCCGCGCCAGGAAGTGGTTGCCCAGGCCGTCCGGCGCGCCGATGCGCACCGTCCCCGCCACTTCCGCCTCGTCGCTGCGCAGCCCTTCCGCCGCGCCCAGCAGCGCCGACTCGATGCCCTCGGCCACCGGCAGCAGCCGCTCGCCGGCCTGGGTCAGCACCGACCCGGCCGGCCGCCGGTCGAACAGCACCGTGCCCAGATCGGCCTCCAGCGCGTCCAGCCGGCGCGCGACGGTGGCGTGGTTCAGACCCAGCTTGCGCGACGCGGCCAGCAGCTGGCCATACCGGGCGACTGCCAGGAAGACGCGCAGATGATCCCAGTCCATCGATCCTTGCCCGCGGCTCGATTTCCCGCACAACGGTTGCTCGATCCTGTGCGTTGATGCGCGTCGGGTAAAGCGGGAAGGTGCGGCAGCAGAGGAGGAGACGATCATGCCCACCGAGATCCAGCATTTCATCGGCGGCCGCCGGGTTCCGGGCGCCAGCGGGCGCAGCGCCCCGGTCTTCAACCCGGCCACCGGCCAGCAGAGCGGCAGCGTCGCCATGGCCTCGGTCGACGATGTCCGCGCCGCCGTCGCTTCGGCGAAGCAGGCATTCCCGGACTGGGCCGGCACCACGCCGCTGCGCCGCGCCCGCATCCTCAACCGCTTCCTGCGCATCGTCGAGGAGCGGACGGACGAGCTGGCCGCCGCCATCACCGCCGAGCATGGCAAGGTGCTGAGCGACGCCCGCGGCGAGGTCCAGCGCGGCATTGAGGTGGTCGAGTTCGCGACCGCGGCGCCTCAGCTCTTGAAGGGCGAGGTGACGGAGAATGTCGGCACCCGCGTCGACAGCCATTCGCTGCGCCAGCCGCTCGGCATCGTCGCCGGCATCACCCCGTTCAACTTCCCGGCCATGGTGCCGATGCGGATGTTCCCGGTGGCGCTGGCCTGCGGCAACTGCTTCATCCTGAAGCCGTCGGAGCGCGACCCCTCGGCCTCGCTGCTGCTGGCCGAATGGCTGAAGGAGGCCGGGCTGCCCGACGGCGTGTTCAACGTCGTGCACGGCGACAAGCAGGCGGTGGACGCGCTGCTGTTCGACCCCGACATCTCGGCCATCAGCTTCGTCGGCTCCACCCCGATCGCGCGCTACATCTACGAGACCGCGGCGCGCACCGGGAAGCGCTGCCAGGCGCTGGGCGGCGCCAAGAACCACATGATCGTGATGCCGGACGCCGATCTCGACCAGGCGGTCGACGCGCTGATGGGCGCCGCCTACGGCTCGGCGGGCGAGCGCTGCATGGCGATCTCGGTCGCGGTGCCGGTCGGCGAGAAGACCGCCGAGGCGCTGATGGCGCGGCTGGAGCCGCGGGTCCGCGCCCTGGCGATCGGCCCGGGCACCGACCCGGAGGCCGAGATGGGGCCGCTGGTCACCCGCCAGCACCTCGACAAGGTGCGCGGCTACATCGATTCCGGCGTGGCCGAGGGCGCCAAGCTGGTGGTCGACGGGCGCGACTTCCGCCGCCAGGGCTACGAGGACGGCTATTTCATCGGCGGCTCGCTGTTCGATCATGTCACCACCGACATGAAGATCTACCGCGAGGAGATCTTCGGGCCGGTGTTGTCGGTCGTCCGCGCGCCGGACTACGAGACCGCGGCCGGCTGGATCAACCGGCACGAATTCGCCAACGGCACGGCGATCTTCACCCGCGACGGCGACGCCGCGCGCGAATTCGCGCACCAGATCCAGGTCGGCATGATCGGCATCAACGTGCCGATCCCGGTGCCGATGGCCTTCCATTCCTTCGGCGGGTGGAAGTCGTCGCTGTTCGGCGACCACCACATGCACGGGCCGGAGGGGGTGCGCTTCTACACCCGGCTAAAGACCATCACCACGCGCTGGCCCACCGGCATCCGCGCCGGCGCCGAATTCGTGATGCCGACGATGAAGTAGGCGCAATTCCTGCCTGAATTCCGCGGCTGAGCGAATCGAGGGGCGTGCCATCAGTGCGCCCCTCGTTCCTGTCCGGGCCTCGGCAAGCCGCCTGATGGGCCGGGCTGGTGGCTGGGTTCAGTCGGTCGATCGCAGCGGTCCGGGCGGTCACAGCACCTCGACCGCCGCGGTGAAGACGTAGCCGACACCGCGCTCGGTCCGTAGGAGCTTCGGGTTGCCGGGATCGATCTCGAGCTTTCGGCGCAGCCGCAGCACCTGCACGTCGATGCTTCGATCGAACACGTCCTCATGGACGCGTGTCGCCTGCAGCAGCTGCTCGCGCGAGAGCACCCGTTGCGGAGCCTCGACGAAGGCGACCAGCAGCGCGTATTCGCACTTCGACAGCGCCACGACGGCCCCCAGGGGATTGGTCAGCCGCCGCAGGCGGCGATCCAGCCGCCAGCCGGCAAAGCGATAGCTGCCTCGCCCGGTCCCGCGCGGTTGCGATGCCCGCCGGCCATATCGCCCGCGCAGGATCGCCCGGATCCGCGCCAGCAGCTCCCGCAGACCGAACGGCTTGGCCAGATAGTCGTCGGCCCCCAGTTCCAGCCCGAGGACACGATCGATCTCATCCTTGCCGCGCCCCGTGCCGATGATCGCCAGGCCCTCGTATTTCGACCGGATCTCGGGCAGCAGCGTGAGGTCGTTCTTCTTCCCGAATTGCAGATCCAGGATCACCAGGTCATGGCTGCACTCGGCCAGGCGGCGGGTCAGGTCCTGCCGACCTGCGACCGTGATCGCCCGCACGCCATGGCGCGCCAGGAAATCGACGATCGTCGCCCGCATCTCGGGGTCGTCGTCGGCGACAAGGACGCGGATCAACCGGTTGTTCACGGAGCCCATGTCCGTCCCTGCCGACGGCATGTCGAACTCCGCCTGCGCCCACGAGGCTGCGGCGAGGCGAGCGGCCGGACTTAAAACCGCGGGACTGCTGTCGATCATGCTCAGATTCCGGCGTACCATTCGTATCCCCGGTCTTCCCAATAGCCGCCGTTGCCGCCCCATAAGCCGGCGAAACTGTCGACAATTTCGATGCGCATGACGTATTTGGCGTGCTTGTAGCCAAGCTGCCGTTCCACCCTGAGACGCAGCGGCGCGCCATGACCCATCGAGAGGTCCTGACCGTTCATGGCGTAAGCCAGGATCGTCTGCGGGTGGAAGGCGTCGATGAGATCGATGCTTTCATAGTATCGGCCACTTCCGTCGAACGTCCTCTCCAGCTCGTCGGCACAGTGGAAGACCGCAAATCGCGCCGAGGGCTTGAGCCCGACGGAGGTCAGCAGCATCCCCAGCGGAACGCCCGTCCACTTGCCGATGGCGCTCCACCCCTCGACGCAGTCATGGCGGGTGATCTGGGTGCGGGCCGGGAGCGCTTTGAGGTCAGCCAGCGAGAGCTCCCGCGGCCGGTCGACGAGGCCGTCGATCTTCAACCGCCAGCTTGCGAACTTGCCATCGAGGAGTTGCGCATACTCGTCGCCCTCCGGCGCGCTCGTCCCGTTCACGCGAAACGATGGCGAGATGTCCGTCTCGGCAAATTCACGCGCGAGTGCGTCGCGCCCCTGAAGCAGCCTTTGGGCTCTCATCGTCAGCGCCTCGGCTGAGCGGATGACCGCTCCCAATCCGGCGTTCTGCTCCAGCGCGTCGCAGCCGGTCAGCGTGAGCGCGCTCGCGCCAGAAATCGTGCCGGTCAGGAAGCGACGGCGTGTCAGGCCGATCATGCTTCGGGCCCTTCTCGCCGGATGGCATAGCGGCCCGTGACCATCGAGCGCATGTTGTTCCAGGGACCCGAGAGGATGACCATGGCGACGTGGACGGCGACGAACGCGACGAGCAGCGTTGCGGTGATGAAGTGGAGCGTCCGGGCGGACTGACGCCCGCCGAAGATGTCGAGAAGCACCGGGAACGCCGCGTCGACGCCCGGCGACATGGTCAGGCCGGTCAGCACCATCAGAGGCAGCAGGGCCGCGATGACGACGATATAGGCGAGCTTCTGAAGAGCATTGTAACGCCGGGCCTGCTCCCCCGAAGGGAAGCGCAGGCGGGCATGATCGATGATTTCCCGCCAGAGGTGGCGTGGCGCGAGTTCGTGGCGGTCCGGAACCAGATCACGCCGGAAATGGCGGCTCAGGAGCCCGTAGCCGAAATACACGAGGCCGTTGACGACGAAGACCCAGGCAAAGAAGAAGTGCCAGCGCCGGCCGGCGGCAAGGTCCTGATAGGAAGGGAGCGTCAGCCAGGCCGGAAACGCCCGCGGCGTCCACTCGCCTTCCGTCTTCGACAGGCCCAGGACACCCGTCGTGGGAACGGTGACGCTGCCGATTTTCATGAAGCCGTGCGGCTGGCCGTTGCCTTCGCTTGCACCGATCTCGAGGAAGGCAGGATCGGCATCGGCGCCGTACTGGCCCCAGTGGAGCTGCGGATAGGCATTGAAGATCTGGAGCCCGCTCAAGAGCAGGAAGCTGAGGCACAGCACGTTCAGCCAGTGCGTCAGGCGGGTAACGGCGGAGTGGCGCCGGATAAGGATGGTCCTTCGGCGAGGTGCTGGCTGCGGGTCTCGCAACGTCTTGGTCATGGACCGTCCTGATGGGTGGCTGAATTGATCGGAGTTGCCAGGGAATACCACCGGCCGGGCGGGGGAGGTGCCCGGCCGGTGGTGCCGCGGCTCACATGGGCGGGACGACGCCGTTGGTGCCGACGACAACTCGATGCGCCGTGATCGCGCCGCTCGCGTCCTTCTCGGCCGGGATGAAGACTGCGGCCCCTGGCTTCAGATCGGCCTGGCTCGCCGGAGCGAAGGTGACGACGGGCGTCCCCTCTGGGATGGCGATCGTCTTCTCCTGCCCGTGATAGGTGACCGTCACCGTACGCCCCTCCACGCTCTTCACGGCATCGGCCACCGTCGCGTTGGTCATGGTGCTATTGGGCTTGAGGTCCCAGCCGAAGCTTCCTTCTCCGGCCCCTTTGAGGGCAGGCGGGAAGATCAGCACCTCGAGGGCGCCATCGCCGCCGCCCACCTTGGGCAGCGAAGCGATGCCGACATAGTCGCCGGGCTTGATGTCGGTCACCGAGGCGTTGGTCACGCCGGAGACATCGAAGCCTTGTGCGAGCGTGACATCGACGGTCTGCCCTTCACGGGTCTTGACCTTGAGCATCGCGGTGCTGGATTCGACGATACTGCCCCGCACTCGAACCTGTGGGGCATTCTGGTTCTGAGCGGATGCCGGAGACGCCACACCTGTCATCAGCAATGTGCCGAGTGACGCGGCGATGATGGCGGATCGAAAGGTTTCGAGACGCATTCTATCCTCACTTACCTACTAGTTGGTAGCCATAAAGCGCAAGTTTCGCGGCCAATCGCCTGTCCGCGCCAGGACTGCTCGGCGCCGCCGAAGCTGGCCTGGTGATGCTAAGCAGCCGGCCGGCTGCCGGCGTTCAGACGGGCTTTCCCCCCCGGCTGCAAAGCCGATCGATCAGTCGAGCGGCGACAGCGCCGAAGATCTCGGGATCGTCATAGGCACGCGCCGACAGCATTGCCCCGTGAACGGTCGCCATAAAGGCTTCTGCTTCGATGCGAGGCGCATCCGTCAGCGCCAGCCTTCCCTCTCGCTGGCCACGTTCCAGGATTGAGGCCAGCCAGGCAGAGATCATGCGGAAATGGGCTCTCACCTCAAGGGCTACTTCCGCGGGGAGCGCCGGCAGCTCGCTCGCCAGGAGAGCGCACATACAGATTGGCTGGCTGGCGTCCTTGATGCAGGCCGCCCAATAGCCCGTATAGCTCTGAAGCTGTTCGAGCGGGTCGGAAGTCTGTTCTTCCAGGTGTGCGATACTGGCCCCTGCTTCCTCGCGATGCCGGACGACCAGCGTGCGCACCAGATCCGCTTTGGTCGGGAAATGGTGATGGATGCTTGGCTTGCGGATACCGACAACCTCCGCGATGTCGGCATAGCTGAAGCCGTTATAGCCACCGGCTATGATCAGGGTGCGCGCGCAGGCCAGGATGTCGTCTGCGGTGGTCGATAGGTTGCTCATGATCCATGTCTACCTTCCAGTCGGTAGGTAGTCAATCGCCGTCAGCCGTCGGTCGAGAGGGTAACGGATTTCCATGCTTCGATCTCCCGCGCCAGACGTTCGATCCTGTCAGACACAAGTCGGAGGGCATCGCTGCCGAGCAGGAGCTGTGGCGGAGGGTTGCCGGACTCGATCAGGCCCAGAACGGCTGCCGCGAGCTTGTCGGGATCGCCGAGCTGCTTGCCGCTTTTGGCCAGCCTCGCCTGACGGATGGGGTCGAACTGCGCATCGTAGTCCGCGATCGAGCGCTCGGTCCTGATCATCGAGCGTCCGGCCCAATCCGTCCGGAAAGAGCCGGGGCAAAGGGCCGTGACATGGACGCCGAATGGCGCCATCTCCGCGCGCATGACCTCCGAGATGCCCTGGAGGGCGAACTTGCTTCCGCAGTAATAGGCGATGCCGGGCATGGTGATCATGCCGCCCATCGAGGTCACGTTGACGATGAATCCGCTGCGCCTCTCGCGGAACCGCGGCAGGAAGGCTTTGGCCACTGCAACAGCACCGAAGACATTCACGTCGAACTGGCGTCGCATCTCCTCGAGAGGCGACTCCTCGAGGATCCCCTCGTGACCGTAGCCGGCATTGTTGATCAACACGTCGACCGGTCCATGGTCTTCCTCAGCCTGCCGGACGACATCGGCGATCCGGTCGAACTCCGTCACATCGCACAGGACGGATCGCACCGCCGGCAAGCGTTCCGCCACAGCCGCCCGCGACTGTTCCGAGCGGACGGTGCCGATGACTTTATGGCCCTGGCGGCTCGCGGCCGCGGCGATCGCGAAGCCGAAGCCGGAGTTCGCGCCGGTGATGAAGAAGGTCTTCTGCGACATGGTTGGCGCTCTCGTCTCGATTGGTCAGTGCCCTTGACTGATAGTCTCGGAAGCTGCGACGATCGATCGCGAAACCTATGATAGTCTTGCCAAATCCTATGAATATGGAGAGCGAGAGGCCGAGGCGCCGCGACCTGGCGGAGCTGGCGGGGCTTCTTGCCCCCCGCCACGGCTATAATCCGACAGGGCTCGACGGTGTCCGCATTCTCAGGACCGAGGCGGTCCTTCACGACGTCCCGGTGCTCTACAAGCCGGGCGCGGTGTTCGTGTTGCAAGGCCGCAAGCAGGGCATGCTTGATGGCGAGGTCTTCCTCTACGACGAGGAGCACTATCTGGCCGTGTCGGTGCCCGTTCCATTCCGGATGGAATCCGTGGCCAGCGCGGAACGCCCCCTGCTTGCGGTCTATGTCGAGTTCGACATGCGTCTGGCTGCCGAGATCGCCTCGAAGGTCGGGGGAAGGCGGTCCGAACCGACCGCCGGCAAAACGAGAAGTCTGGTATCGAGCAGGATGGAGCCGAGTATCGAAGATGTCGTGCTGCGTCTGCTGCGAGCGTTGCGCGATCCCGTCGAGCTTGCGGTTCTGGGGGCAGGCATCCTGCGCGAGCTGCACTATCGGGTGCTCGTCGGCCCGCAAGGCGGCGCGATGATCTCGGCGCTGCAGCAACGGGGCAGTTCCGGGAGGATCGTGCAAAGCCTCAACCGGTTGCGCGAAACCTACAGATCCGAGATCTCGGTTGCCGCGCTGGCAAGCGAAGCGGGCATGAGCGTTCCTTCCTACCACGTCCATTTCAAGGCCCTCACGGGCAGCACCCCGATGCAGTACGTGAAGGCGATGCGGCTCCACGAGGCGCGGCTGATGATCGCGCGCCAGGACAAGACGATCGCGGAGGTCGCGGCATCGGTCGGCTACGCCAGCCCCGCTCAGTTCAGTCGGGACTTCAAGCGACATTTCCGGCGTACGGCATCGGAAGAGGCCAAATGGGTCCGCCGGCATCTCGGCGAGCTTGCCTGAACGTCTTGATCGGAAATGGCCGCTTGTCGCCCTCCCAGCCGGAGGATGCCAAAGGCGGCCGTCTCGCTGACCCGACCTTGATTCACTCCACTCTGCAGGGACATACGTCGCGTATGCGTATTGACATACGCGGCGTATGTTCCGATATGGCGGCATACGGGACGTATGTGAATGCTCGTCCCGGTCAGCGAACCGAACCCTGAAGCCGGGCGAACGTCGCGACGGCAGGGTGATGCACAGGAGTGAACGATGGCCAGACGCGATGCGGTTTTCCCTGCCGGGCGGCAGGCTCTGTACGAGATCAACCGCTATTCAGCGGCGATCCGCTCGGGCGATCTGCTGTTCGTCTCGGGCCAGGTCGGCAGCCGCGAGGACGGGTCGCCCGAGCCGGACTTCGCCAAGCAGGTCCAACTCGCCTTCGACAATCTCGCGGCGGTGCTGAAGGCCGCCGGCTGCAGCTTCGAGGACGTCGTCGACGTCACCACCTTCCACACCGACCCGGCCGCGCAGTGGGACACGATCGGGCCGATCCGGCTGAAGGCGATCGGCGAGCCGCCGTATCCGAACTGGACCGCGGTGGGCGTGAACTGGCTGGCGGGCTTCGATTTCGAGATCAAGGTCATCGCGCGCATTCCCCAGCCTGCCTGATCGCCCGTTCTCCATCGACCTCGAGGGCGCGCCGGTTCCTGCCGGCGTGCCCTTTTTTGTTTCTGCCTTCCGACAAAGCGCTTGACGCCGCCGGCAAACCCCGGTTTCTTGAATGGAATAAATTTCAGTCATTGAAAGATACATCAACAACCGGCCGCGGATGCCGCCGCCGGAGCTAGGGAGGACGAGAGATGAAGACCTTGCGTACCCGGATTCTGGCGAGCGCCGCCCTCGCGGCCGTCCTGTCCGCCGCCCCGGCCGGCGCGGCCGAGCCGTTCCGCTGCGCGCCGGGCGAGCTCTACGCCATGAACGTGATGGTCTCGGGCGTCGAGTACTGGTTCCCGGTCTACGAGATGTTCAAGCAGGCCGGCAAACAGATGGGCTGCGAGACCATCTACACCGGCACGCCCGACTACGACGTGACCAAGCAGATCGCCAGCTTCGATCAGATCCTGGCCCGCCAGCCCAAGGGCATCCTGGTGCATCCGATGAACTCCGACCCGTTCATCGAGCCGATCAACCGCGCGATCGAGCAGGGCACGGCGATCGTCACCTTCGCGGCGGACTCGCCGAACTCGAACCGCACCGCCTTCATCACCTCGAACAACGACCTTGAGGGCAAGGGCGCGGCCGACGCGGTGGCCGAGGCGATAAGCGGCAAGGGCGAATACGCCGTGCTGGAGAATCCCGGCCAGGACAACCACGACCGCCGCGTCGCCGCCTTCATCAAGAGGATGGAGGAGAAGTGGCCGGACATGAAGCTGGTGGCCCGCGCCGCTTCGAACCAGGACCCGAACAAGGCCTACCAGGCCGTGCTGTCGATGGCTCAGGCCAACCCGAACCTCGGCGCGATCTTCATGCCGGAGGCGAACTCCGCCCTCGGCGCCGCCCAGGCCAGCGTCGAGCTCGGCGGCAAGATCAAGGTCATGACCGCCGACGTGAACGCCAAGATCCTCGACATGATCAAGGCCGGCCAGGTCTTCGGCTCGGTCAACCCGAACCAGGGCATGCAGGGCTATATGGGCTTCATGGCGCTCTACATGGCCGCGCATCCCGAGCTGATCGATCCGATGAACGACGCCAAGCGCAACGGCAAGAACCCGATGACCATCCCCTATATCGACAACGGCTACGCCGTGGTCACGGCCGCCAATGCCGACGACTTCTATTGGGACAAGTACCTGAAGCGCCGCGGCACCAAGGGAATCGAGGAGTAACCGCCGATCCGCCCGCCGGCCGGGACCGCCCCGGCCGGCCTTCGCGATCCAGGAAGGCCGTCGAATTGTCCGCACCGCTTCTCGCCGTCCATGACATCGCCAAGAGCTTCGGTCCGGTCCGCGCGCTGGCCGGCGTGCGGTTCGAGCTGCGCGCCGGCGAGGTGCACGCCCTGATGGGCGAGAACGGCGCCGGCAAGTCGACGCTGATGAACATCCTGGGCGGCGTGCACCAGCCGGACCGCGGTACGGTCAGCCTGGACGGCAAGCCGGTGCGGATCCCCAGCCCCGCGGCCGCCCAGGCGCTGGGCATCGGGCTGGTGCATCAGGAGATCGCGCTCTGCCCCGACGCCACGGTGGCCGAGAACATCTTCATGGCCGAGACCAACCGCCGCCGCGGCCTCAGGCGCGGCCTGTGGATGGACACGCGGGACCTGAAGCGGCGGGCCGAGGCGGGGCTGGCCAGCCTGCCCCCTGTGCCGGCCGACATGCGGGCCGGCGAGCTGCCGATCGCCAGCCAGCAGATCGTCGAGATCGCCAAGGCCCTGACCCTGAACTGCCGGATGCTGATCCTCGACGAGCCGACGGCGGCGCTGACCGAGGCGGAGGCCGATGCGCTGTTCGCCATCATCCGCGGCCTGCAGGCGCGCGGCATCGGCATCATCTATATCAGCCACCGCATGGCCGAGATCTTCGCCATCGCGGACCGCATCACCGTGTTCCGCGATGGCGCCTATGTCGACACGCTGCCGCCCGCGGCGACGACGCCGGAGCAGGTGGCGGCGAAGATGGTCGGCCGGCCGCTGCTCGACCTGTACCCGCCGCGCCGCGGCCCAGCCGCCGGATCCCCGCTGCTCAGGGTCGAGGGCCTGTCCGACGGCGGCATCGTCCGCGACATCGGCTTCGAGGTCCGGCCGGGCGAGATCGTCGGCCTCGGCGGGCTGATCGGCTCCGGCCGCACCGAGACGGTGCAGGCGATCTGCGGCTTGGCCCGCCGCGCCGCCGGACGGGTCGTCTGCGACGGGGCCGAGGTGCCGCCGGACGACTATCCCGCCGCGGTCCGGCGGGGGCTGGCCTATCTCAGCGAGGACCGCAAGGGCAACGGCGTCTTCCTCGACCTGCCGATCGCCCAGACCATCTCGTCGCTGGACCTGCGGCTGGTGTCGGGCCGGGTCATGGTCAGCCGCCGGCGCGAGGCGGCGCTGGCCGAGGCGATGCGCCAGCGCCTGGGCATCCGCTGCGCCAGCGTCCAGCAGCCGGTGGCGACACTGAGCGGGGGCAACCAGCAGAAGGTGGCGCTGGCCCGGCTGCTGGCGGTCAACCCCCGCGTGCTGTTCGTCGACGAGCCGACGCGCGGCGTCGACATCGGCGCCAAGGCGCAGATCTACGCCATCCTCCGCGAGCTCGCCGACCAGGGCGCCGGCATCGTCGCCATCTCCTCCGAGCTGCCGGAGCTGATCGGCATCAGCGACCGCATCCTGGTCCTGCACGAGGGCCGCCTGGCCGGCGAGCTCGGGCCCGGCGAGATGTCGGAGGAGGCGATCATGCACCTGGCCTCGGGCCTCGGATACCAGCGGTCCGGCGAAGGCGCGATGCGCCGCACCGGCACGGGAGACATCAGATGAGCATGAGCATGGCCGCCGCGACGCCGATGATGCGCGTCGTCCGGGTCCGCGAATTCGGCCTCCTGGCCATCATCGCCCTGCTGTTCGTGGCGATGAGCTTCGCCTCGCCCTATTTCCTGACCTGGTCGAACATGCGGGCGATCCTCTTGTCCTTCTCGATCGAGGGGATCGTGGTCATCGGCATGACCATCCTCCTGATCGTCGGCGGCATCGACCTCTCTGTCGGGTCGGTGGTGTGCCTGTCGATGGTGATCGGCGGCACGCTGTTCCTGGCCGGGCTGGACCCCTGGTCCGCCAGCCTGATCGCGATCGCGGCCTGCGGCGCCATCGGCTTCCTGATGGGGCTGTGCGTCACCCGCATCGGGCTGCACTTCTTCATCGTGTCGCTGGCCTTCATGGTGGTCACCCGGGGCCTTAGCCTGCTGCTGACCCAGGGCACGCCGCAGTCGCTGTTCTCGCTGCCGAAGGCGTTCAAGTTCGTCGGCCAGGGCAGCCTGGGCGGACTGCCCTTCGTGATCCTGATCTTCCTGGCGCTGATCGCCCTGTTCGACGTGCTGCTGCGCAAATCGGTGCTGTTCCGGCGGGTCTACTACACCGGCAGCAACGAAAAGGCGGCCCGCTTCTCCGGCATCGACACCAGGCGCACCAAGATCATCTGCGCCACGCTGTGCAGCACGTTGGCCGGGATCGCGGGCGTCATCTACATGGCCCGGTTCGGCGCGGCCACCCCGCAATTCGGCGTGGGCATGGAGCTCAGCGTCATCGCCGCCGCGGTGATCGGCGGGGCCAGCCTGAACGGCGGGTCCGGCACCATCGCCGGCGCGGTGCTGGGGGCGGCCCTGCTGTCGCTGGTCACCTCCTCGCTGATCCTGCTGAACGTGCCTGTGTACTGGCAGGACATCATCCGCGGCGCGATCCTGCTGGTGGCGGTGACGATCGATCACCTCCTCAACACGCACAAGGCCAGAGGCTGAGACACCGATGCCGCGCCCGCTCTACAGCGAATCCGAAAGACTGCGAAACATCCATCGCGTCCTGGTCATGTTCTACCTGGAGCAGCGTTCCCAGGCGGACATCGCGACGGAGATCGGCATCTCGCCCGCCAGCGTCAACCGCATGATCCGCGAAGGGCACGAGCGCGGCCTGGTCGACATCCGCATCCGCTCGCCCTTCGATGCGGAGGAGGGGCTGTCGGCGGCGTTGAAGCGCCTCGGCGGCCTCGACTCGGCCGTGGCTGTGCCCGCGGCCTCGACCGACCCGGCGATCGTGCTGAGGGCGGCGGCCGAGGCGGCGGCGACCACGCTGCTGGAAGGCCTGGCCGACGGCATGACCATCGCCGTTTCCGGCGGCGTCGCCCTCTGCGCCACGATCGAGGCGCTGGCCCCGCCGCGGGCCTACGACGTGCGCGTGGTGCCGGCCACCGGCGGCGTCCAGGGCAAGTTCCGCACCGACGTCAACCACGTCGCCGTCGCCCTGGCTGAGAAGCTGGGCGGCAAGGCCTACCAGCTGCACGCGCCGATCTTTGCGGCAAACGAGGCGGAGCGGGCGGCGCTGCTATCGGTGTCGACCATCCGCGACGTGCTCGACATGGCGCGCTCGGCCGATGTCGCCCTGTTCGGCATCGGCTCGGTGCGCGACGAGAGCGCCACCTACCTGACCCTGTCGGACACGGCCGACCGCGGCGCGATCGAGCGCGTCGGGGCCGAGGCGGAGCTGCTGGCCCATCTGCTCGACCGCGGCGGCCGGCCCTGCGACCACCCGTCGAACCGTCGGCTGGTGGCGCTGACGCTGGACGAGCTGGCGGGGATCCCGCGGCGGATCGCGGTCGCTTCGGGCGCGCGCAAGGTCGAGGCCATCGCCGCGGTGCTGCGCGGCGGCGCGCTGGGCCATTTGATCACGGACGACCGCACCGCGCGTGCGGTCGTCGAGAAGCTGGAGGGCAAGGATGCAGATGCAGCGTGAGATCGGGGCCAGCGGGATCCCCGCCAGCGCGGTGGGGCTCGGCACCTGGGCCATGGGCGGCTGGATGTGGGGCGGCGGCGATGACGACGCCTCGGTCGCGGCGATCCGCGCGGCGCTCGACGCCGGCGTCACCCTGATCGACACCGCCCCGGCCTACGGCCTCGGCCGGGCCGAGGAACTGGTCGGCCGGGCGATCGAGGGGCGGCGCGACGAGGTCGTGCTGGTCACCAAATGCGGCCTGGTCTGGGATACCGACAAGGGCCGTCCCTTCGTCGGCCAGGACGACAAGACCATCCACCGCTATCTCGGCGCGGAGTCGGTGCGGCAGGAGCTGGAGGCCAGCCTGCGCCGCCTGCGCACCGACCATGTCGACGTGCTGATCACCCATTGGCAGGACCCGACCACGCCGATCGCCGAGACCATGGAGGCCCTCCTGGCGCTGAAGGCCGAGGGCAAGACGCGCGCGATCGGCATCAGCAACGCCAGCGTCGAGGACCTCGTCGCCTACCAGGCGGCCGGTCCGGTCGACTGCGTGCAGGAGGCGTACAACATGCTCGACCGCGGGCTCGAGCAGACGCTGATTCCGCCCTGCCACCAAGCCGGCATCGCCGTGATCAGCTACTCCAGCCTGGCGCTCGGGCTGCTCACCGGCCGGATCGGGCCGGAGCGGGCCTTCGACGGCGACGACCTGCGCCGCACCAATCCGCGCTTCTCGGTGGAGAACCGCCGCCTGGTGGCCGCCTTCGCCGCCGACATCTCCGGCATCGCCCGCGACCATGGGGTTGCGGTCGCCGATGTGGTGATCGCCTGGACCCTGGCGCAGCCCGGCATCACCTTCGCCCTGTGCGGCGCGCGCAACGCCGAGCAGGCCCGGGCGAATGCGCGGGCGGGAGAGCTGCGCCTGACGTCGGACGAGCTCGCGGCCATCGACCGCGCCATTGCCGCCCATCTCGGCCCGGTCGCGGCGGCGGCGTAGGTCCGGCTCCAGTAATGTCTGACGCACAGATCCTCGACGATGCTCCGATTGCCTCTCCCGCTTGCGGGAGAGGTCGGAGGCGCGAAGCGGCTCCGGGTGAGGGGGTTTTGTCGAGGCCGGGACCAGCCCTCACCCGGACATCCTGGCGGATGTCCGACCTCTCCCGCGTCCGGCGGGAGAGGCAAAACAAAACCGGCCGCGTCGGCCATGCGTCGCAGGGCACGAGACAATGACCGGCAATGGCTCGTCCATCCCCGAGCGGGCCGATGTCCTGGTGATCGGCGGCGGCATCAACGGCATCAGCACCTTCCGCGAGCTGGCGCTGCAGGGCATCGACGTGGTGCTGGTCGAGCGCGACGATTTCTGTTCCGGCGCCAGTGCCGCCCTGTCCCGGATGGTGCATGGCGGGCTGCGCTATCTGGAGAACGGGGAGTTCCGGCTGGTCCGCCAGTCGCTGCAGGAGCGCGACCGGCTGCTGCGCAACGCCCCGCACTACGTCTCGCCGCTGCCGACCCTGGTGCCGGTGACGGCCCGGCTGCGCGGCACTCTGGCGACGATCGGCGCCTTCCTCGGCATCGCCGAACGGCCGCAGGCACGGCCTGGCCTGATGATCCGCACCGGCCTCGCCCTCTACGACCTCCTGTCCTGGCGCAGCCGCACCATGCCGCGGCACCGCGGCATCGGACGGGCGAAGCTGCAGCGTCTGGCCAAGGGCATCACCCGGCGGGCGGTGGCCGGGGTTCTGTACTACGACGCCCGCGTCACCCATCCGGAGCGGCTGGGCATCGAGCTGGTGCTGGACACCGAGGCCGAGACCGGCGCCCGCGCCTTCTCCTACACCGAGATCACCGGCCGCGACGGCGACGGCCTGGCCTGGCGCGACCGGATCACCGGCGCCAGCGGGCGGATCGCGCCGCGCGTCGTCGTCAACGCCACCGGCGCCTGGGTGGACCTCGTCGGCGGGACGATCGGACCGGCCACCAACCGGCGCCGCGTCCAGGGCACCAAGGGGTCGCATCTGATGATCCGCAACCGGGCGCTGCAGGAAGCGCTGGACGGCCGGATGATCTATTTCGAGAACGACGACGGCCGCATCTGCATCGCCTTTAACCATGCCGGCGCTGCCCTGGTCGGGTCCACCGACATCCGGATCGACGACCCCGACGACGCGGTGTGCCTGGACGACGAGAAGCGCTACATGCTCGCCGCGCTGGCCGGGATCTTTCCGGATCTCGAGGTCCGGGACGACGAGATCGTTCATGTCTTCACCGGCGTCCGGCCGCTGCCGGTCAGCGAGGACGAGGCGACCGGGCGGATCAGCCGCGACCATGCCGTCGAGGTCGACCCGCCAGGCGCGCTGCCCTTCGCCGTCCTGACCCTGATCGGCGGCAAATGGACCACCTTCCGCGCTTTCGGCGAGGAGGTCGCCGACTTGGCCCTGGCCCAGCTCGGCCGGTCGCGCAAGGTCGACACCCGCGACCTGGCGATCGGGGGCGGCCGCGGCTTTCCGCGCGACGCCGAGGCCCGGCAGCGCTGGCTGCAGGAGCAGGCGCAGGCCACGGGAATGCCGCTACAGCACTTCCGGGTCCTGGCCGAGCGCTACGGCAGCCGCGCCGTTGCCGTCGCCCGCTTCCTGGGCGAGGGGCCGGACGCGCCAGTCGCCGCCGCGCCCGACTATTCGCGGCGCGAGCTGCAGTATCTGATCGAGACCGAACGGGTGCGCGACATCGGCGACCTGCTGCTGCGCCGCACCCTGCTGGGCATGGAAGGGCGGATCTCGCCGGCCCTGGTGGCGGAGGCCGGCGACCTGGTTGCCGCCGCCCTGGGCTGGAGCAAGGCCGAGACCGCGGCCGCCGCCGCCCGCTTCGACGACATCATGGCCCGCCGCCACCGCGTGCTGCAGGCCGGGCAACACTGAGGGGTTTCCGATGTATCTGACCAAGAAGGTCCGCCTGAACCGGCTGATGCGCAACGGCCGCTGCCTGGACGTCGCCATCGACCACGGCGTCTGCAACGAGCCGTCCTTCATGGCCGGGCTGGAGGACATGGCGGGCGTGGTCCGCATGCTGGCCGCGGCCGGGCCGGACGCGATCCAGATGAATTACGGCCAGGCCGACCTGCTGCCGTCGATGCCGGGGCAGAACCGGCCGGCGCTGGGGATGCGGGGCGACATGGGCAATCCCTACAACCGCCAGCGCCATCGCGAGATGTGGGCGGGGCTGCAGAACGAGGCCGACCCGATCCTGCCGGCCCTGCGGCTTGACGCGGCCTGCGTCGTCGTGAACCTGTTCATGCTGCCGGACGAGCCGGGACTGTTCCGGCAATGTGTGCAGAACATCAGCCGGCTCGGCAACGACTGCGAGAAATACGGCATGCCGCTGATGATCGAGCCGCTGGTGATGCAGCCGAGCGAGCGCGGCGGCTACCTGGTCGACGGCGATACCGAGAAGATCGTCACCCTGGTGCGGCTGGCGCGCGAGCTCGGCGCCGACATCGTCAAGGCCGACCCGACCGACGACCCGGCGGATTTCCGCCATGTGGTCCAGGCGGCGCGCTGCCCGGTGCTGGTGCGCGGCGGCGGCAAGGCCGACCTGCGGCGGGTCTTCGACACCTCCGCCGCGCTGATGGCCCAGGGCGCGCACGGCATGGTCTATGGCCGCAACATCTACCAGCACGACAATCCGGGCGCCGTGGTGGCGGCGCTGATGGCGATGATCCATGACGGCGCCGATGCCGACGCCGCCTGGGCGATCTACCGTAACGGTGGCGGCCGATGAGCGCCTGGCTGGGCATCGATGCCGGCAACACCGGGGTCAAGGCGCTGCTGTTCGACGATGCGGGGCGG
Source organism: Inquilinus sp. Marseille-Q2685 (assembly GCF_916619195.1). Taxonomy (NCBI): domain Bacteria; kingdom Pseudomonadati; phylum Pseudomonadota; class Alphaproteobacteria; order Rhodospirillales; family Rhodospirillaceae; genus Inquilinus; species Inquilinus sp. Marseille-Q2685. The sequence goes on along the minus strand of NZ_CAKAKL010000002.1, from coordinate 1,639,645 downwards.
GAGCTGGCCTGCGCCCATCGCGACACCGGCGGCCACAGCCCGGAGCCGGGCATGGTCGAGCGCGACATCGGCCGGCTGCGCGTCGACCTCGCCGATCTCGTCCGCGAGCTCCTGGACAAGAGCGGCCTGCACGGCCGCGACATCGCCGGCATCGGCACCTCGGGGCACGGCAACGGCCTCTACCTGCTCGATGCCGAAGGCGGGCCGCTGGCGGCGATCCAGTCGCTCGATTCCCGCACTGCCGGGCTGGTCGAGGAGTGGACGGCCAACGGGGTGGGGGAGGCCGCGGCGGTGATCTGCCTGCAGCGGCCCTGGCCGTCGCAGACACCGGCGCTCTTGGCCTGGATGGCGCGGCACCGGCCGCAGGTGCTGGTCCGCGCCGCCCATGTGCTGATGTGCAAGGACCTGGTGGTCCATGCCCTGACCGGGCGGGTGGCGACCGATGTCACCGACATGGGCGGGGCCGGGCTGCTGCGCCTGCCCGAGAACCGCTACGACGACGGGCTGCTCGACATCTACGGCCTCGGCGGCGTCGCCACGAGGCTGCCGCCGCTGCACTGGCCCACCGACCGGGTCGGCACGGTGTCGGCGGAGGCCGCGGCCCGCACCGGGCTGGCCGAGGGCACGCCGGTGGTGGCCGGCTTCTTCGACGTGGTGGCCAGCGCCGTCGGCGCCGGCGTCACCCGGCCGGGCCAGGCCTCGATCATCCTCGGCACCTGGAGCATCAACCAGGTGGTGGTCGACGCGCCGCTGGACGGGGTGTTCATGTCGACCGGCATGGCGCCCGGCCGCTTCCTGTCGATGGAGAACTCGGCGACCTCCGCGACCAATCTCGAATGGCTCGCCCATCACCTCTTGGCGCAGGACGCCCGGCGGACGGGTGGCAGTGTCTTCGCTTTGGCCGATTCCCTGGCCGCCGCCGCGCCGCCCAAGGCCGACGGCCCGATGTACCATCCCTATCTCTACGGCGCGGCGGGCGATCCCGCTGCGCGGGCCGGCTTCTTCGGCCTGGCCGGCTGGCACGACGGTGGCGACATGGTGCGGGCGGTGTTCGAGGGCGTGGCCTTCGCCCATCTCGCCCATGTCGACAAGCTGCTGGCCGCCGGGGCCAAGCTGCGCGGTATCACCATCTCCGGCGGCGGCGCCCGCAGCCCGGTCTGGCCGCAGATGATCGCCGACGTGCTGCGCATGCCGGTCAGGGTCGCGGCCCAGGCGGAGACGGGGGCGCTGGGCGCCGCCATGGCCGCCGCGGTGGGCGCCGGCCGCTTTGCCGACCTGGACGAGGCCGCGGCTGCGATGGTGGCGCCGCCGCGCGAGGTGGTGCCGGATCCCTGCCTGGCCGGCTTCTACCGCCGCCGCTTCGCCCTGTGGCAGGCGGTCGGCCGCAGCCTGGCGCCGCACTGGGCGGCGCTGCGGGAGATCGGTCATGCGTGAGGTGAGGGCATGATCGCACCTGAGGAAATCCGCACCGCGCGGCGGATGCTGAACTGGACCCAGGCGGAGCTGGCGCGCCGGGCCCGGCTGTCGGTCACCGGCCTGCACAACATCGAGGCCGGCGTCGCCAACCCGCGGGCCTCGACCCTGGCCCGGATCAGCCACGCGCTGGAGAACGGCCAGGCGCCGGACGCCGACGGAGACGAGGAAGCCGGGGACGGCGCCGAGAGGCTGCTGCGCTCCCTGCGCTCGGACGTGGCCCTGCTCTACACCGTGCTCAACGCCCGGCTCGACCAGATCGAGCGGCGCCTCCGCGACACGCGGGCGGACTTCCACGACGCCTGACCGGCCCCTCCGGCCGACCTTTGCAACCCGCTGACAGGAGACTCCCATGTCCGCGATCGCCTTGCCGCGCCTGATGCGGATCGGCGCCGGCGCCCTCGACGATCTCCCCTCGGCCCTGGCCCAGCTCGGGCTGAGGCGGCCGGCGATCGTCACCGATCGTTTCCTGGCCGGCAACGGCGCCCTCGATCGCCTCCAGGCCGTGCTGGCCGAAGCCGGCATCCCGGCGCGCGCCTTCACCGGCACCATCCCCGACCCCACCTCGGCCGTGGTCGACGCCGCCGTGGCCTTTATCCGCGAGGACGACCACGACTGCGTCATCGGCTTCGGCGGCGGCAGCCCGATCGACACCGCCAAGGCGGCGGCGGTGCTCAGCGTCCGGGGCGGCACCATGCGGGCGCTGAAGGCCCCGCACCAGGAGGATTCGCCGGGCCTGCCGGTCGTCGCCATCCCGACCACCGCCGGCACGGGGTCGGAGGCGACGCGCTTCACCATCGTCACCGACGAGGCGACGGAGGAGAAGATGCTCTGCGCCGGCCTCGCCTACCTGCCCAGCATCGCCATCGTCGATTACGAGCTGACCCTCGGCAAGCCGCGCCGCCTGACAGCCGACACCGGCATCGACGCCCTGACCCATGCGATCGAAGCCTATGTCTCGCGCCGCGCCTCGCCCTTCACCGACGCGATGGCGCTGGCCGCCATGAAGTCGATCTGGGCGCATCTGCGCACCGCCTGCGACGATCCCGGCAACCGCGCCGCGCGCGAAGGGATGATGCTGGGCTCGCTGCAGGCCGGCATCGCCTTCTCCAACGCCTCGGTGGCGCTGGTGCACGGCATGAGCCGGCCGATCGGGGCGCATTTCCATGTCGCCCACGGCCTGTCCAACGCCATGCTGCTGCCGGCGGTGACGGAATGGTCGGCCCCGGCGGCCCTGCCGCGCTACGCCGCCTGCGCCGTCGCGATGGGGCTGGCGGAGGCGGGGGAGGGCGACGAGGCCGCGGTCGGGCGTCTGGTCGAGGCGCTGCACCGGATCAATGCCGAGCTCGACGTGCCGACGCCGCGGGCCTACGGCCTGGATGCGCGGCGATGGGACGATCTGCTGCCGCTGATGGCCGAACAGGCCCTGGCCTCGGGCTCGCCTGCGAACAACCCGCGGGTCCCCGACGCTGCCACGATCCAGGACCTGTATCGCCGGGCCTGGGGGTGATCTCCGGGCCGGCCCGCCTATGGCGCCCGGCCCTTGCTCCGCAGCCACTCCTCGTATTCCGGCCGCGCCGCGTCGCTCAGCGGGTAGTAGCGCCGCAGGTCGCCGCCCTGGGACAGGCGCTCGCGCGAGAACTCCTCCCATTCGTGATGCTGCGTGGCCTTCTCGATCACCTGCGGCGCCAGGGCGACCGGCACCACCACGGCGCCGTCGTCGTCGGCGACGATGATGTCGCCCGGCATCACCAGCACGCCGCCGCAGGCGATCGGGATGTTGACGCCGAAGGGCATCAGGTCGGTCTGGGTGTGGAAGTTCGGGGTCACGCCGCGCAGCCAGAAGCCGAGGTCCAGCCGCCCGGTGTTCGGATAGTCGCGGATGCAGCCGTCGATCACCACCCCCAGCCCGCCGCGGCCCTTGAAATAGGTCAGCATCATGTCGCCGAAGACGCCGCTCTTCATGTCGCCGCGGGCGTCGACCACGACGATGTCGCCCTTCTGGGCGTGGTACAGCACATGCCGGTGCAGCTGCTTTTCCGGCTCGGCGTATTCGTCCTCGCCGTACAGATCCTCGCGCTTCGGCATGAACTGCAGCGTCAGCGCCGGGCCGGCGATCGCCTTGCCCTTGGTCCAGGCCACCGGGCCGCAGATATGGGTGTTGCGGATGCCCATATGCGCCAGGGTGCTGCTGGCCGTGGCGGCGCCGATCGCCTGCAGCGCCGCCGACCAATCCGCCGGCGGCCGCTTGATGTCGCTGGTTTCGATCATCGTGGGTTCGCTTTCGTCTTGAAGATCAAAGGCTTCTGTCTTGATTTCCTCCCTTTTGTCATGCCCGGGCTTGACCCGGGCATCCAGAGAGCGTCGACACCCTCTGGATTGCCGGGTCAAGCCCGGCAATGACGGGGAGGGGATGGCGGCTAAGGCTCGTCGCCGAAATACTTGGTGCCCGGCTGCAGATGCGCCCGCGCCACGTCCTCGTTCAGCGTCAGGCCGTGGCCCGGCCGGTCGTTCAGGTGGATGTAGCCGTCGACGATCGGCGGGCCGCCATCGACCATGTCGCTCCACCACTCCACGTCATGGGCGTGGAACTCCATCACCAGGAAGTTGTTCATGGCGGCGCAGACATGGGCGCCGGCCACGGTGCCGATCGGGCTGGCCACGTTGTGCGGCGCGATCGGGATGTAATAGAGGTCGGCATGGTCGGCGACCTTCTTGGCCTCGGCCAGCCCGCCCATCTTCGGGATGTCCGGGGCGATGATCCGGGCCGCCTGCTTCTCGATCAGCTCGCGATAGCCGTGCTTGCGGTACAGGTTCTCGCCGGTGCAGATCGGCGTCTTGGTGGAGTGGGTGACGTGGCGCTGCGCCTCGATGTTCTCGGGCGGCACCGGGTCCTCCAGCCACAGCAGGTCGAAGGGCTCCAGCGCCTGGGCCAGCTTGATGGCGTCGTTCACCCCGAACTTCCAGTGCGCGTCCATCGCCACCATGATCTCGGGTCCCACCGCCTCGCGCACGGCGCGGACGACGTCGACCATCCAGGCCATCTCGCGCGACCCGATGGTCCGGTTGAACGGCTCGAACCACTGCCGCCGCGGATTCGGATCGTCGGAGATGTCGATGGTGTAGGGGTTGCGGGTGTCGAGGTCGAACTTGATGGCGCTGAAGCCGTCCGCCACCACCTCGCGCGCCTTGGCGGCGTAGGAGGCGGGCTCCGGCGTGTCGCCGGCATGGCAGTCGGCATAGATCCGGATCCTGTCGCGGAAGCGGCCGCCGAAGAAGGTCGAGATCGGGGTCTGCAGGGCCTTGCCCATCAGGTCCCACAGCGCGATCTCGATGCCGCTGATCGCGGTCACGGTGGCGCCGGCCTGCGACCCCTCGCCGGACAGGCAGCGGATCAGGATCTCGACGATCTTGCCGATGTTGACCGGGTCCTCGCCGATGATGACCGGCTTGGCCTTGTGCACCAGCTCGGCCACCCCGGCGCCCCAATAGGCCTCGCCCAGGCCGGTGATGCCGGCATCGGTCTCCACCTTCACCAGCACCCAGGGGAAATTCCCCGCGATGACGGCGGTGCGCAGATTGGTGATCTTCACGTGCTTCCCTCCGAGAGCCGGCCCGCTTGATCGGGGCCGGTGATGGGTTCAGGCGGCCGGCAGCGCCTGGCCGGTCCTGCCGTCGAACAGGTGCAGCTTCTGCTGGTCGAATTCGAGCCAGACCGGCTGGTCGATCCCCAGCTTGACGTCGGGGGTGACGCTGACCACCAGCGTCGCCGAGCCCAGATGCACATGGGCGTAGGTGATGTCGCCGGTCGGCTCGACCGTGTAGACCCGGCCGGCCACGGCGCCCGGCGTTTCCTCGCGGTGCAGCCGGATGGTGCTGTGCCGGGCGCCCAGCACGATCTCGCCGTCGGGCGCGGCCCGGGCCTTGCGGGCGTTGGCATCGGACAGGGCGCAGCGCCAGCCGTCCGGGCTCTCGATCGCAACACCGGTGCCGTTCTCGGCCACCCGGGCGCGCACCAGGTTCATCGCCGGGCTGCCGACGAAGCCGGCGACGAAGGTGTTGACCGGGTTCTCGAACACCCGCTCCGGCGTGTCGTATTGCTGCAGCACGCCGCCGCTCATCACCGCCATCTTGTCGGCCATGGTGACGGCTTCCATCTGGTCGTGGGTGACGTAGATCACCGTCGCGTTCAGGTCCTGGTGGAAGCGCTTCAGCTCCGACCGCATCTGGGTGCGCAGCTTGGCGTCCAGGTTCGACAGCGGCTCGTCCATCAGGAACACGCGCGGGTCGCGCACCAGGGCCCGACCCAGCGCCACGCGCTGCTGCTGCCCGCCCGACAGCTCGCGCGGCCGCCGCTCCAGCAGATGCTCGATATCCAAGAGCTTCGCCGCTGCCCGGACCTTGGTCTCGATCTCGGCGGCCGGCAGCTTCCGCATCTTCAGCGGGAAGGCCAGGTTCTTGTAGATCGTCTTGTTCGGGTACAGGGCGTAGTTCTGGAACACCATGGCGATGTCCCGGTCCTTGGGGTCCAGGTCGTTGACCAGCCGGTCGCCGATCTGGATGTCGCCGTCGCTCAGCTCGATCAGCCCGGCCACCAGGTTCAGCGTCGTCGTCTTGCCGCAGCCGGACGGGCCGACCAGGGCCACGAACTCGCCGTCCTCGACCGTCAGCGACACGTGGTCGACGGCGTAGATGTCGCCGTACCGCTTGACCACGTCCCGCAGCACCACCTGCGCCATGGGCTCCCCTTCTCGTCAGGACTTGACCGCGCCCTCGGTCAGGGCGCGGACGAAGTATTTCTGCAGGACCAGGAACAGCACGACGACCGGCACGCTCATGATGAACGACGCCGCCATCAGCCCGGGCCAGTTGGTCGCGTATTCGGTGAAGAAGCGTTCCAGCCCGACCGGCAGGGTCAGCTTGCTCTTGTCGTTGATGAAGGTCAGGGCATAGACGTATTCGTTCCACGCCAGGACGAAGGAATAGATCGCGGTGGCGATGATGCCGGGCGAGGACAGCGGCATGACCACGAGCAGGAAGGCCTGGAACCGCGTGGCGCCGTCGATCCGCGCCGCCTGCTCGAGCTGCGGCGGGATGTTGTCGTAGAAGCCCTTCAGCAGCCAGATCGACAGCGGCAGGCCGAAGGTCAGGTAGGTCAGGATCAGCGACCAGGCCGTGTTCACCAGTCCCATCCACTTCATCATGATGAACAGCGGCATCAGGAAGACCACGGCCGGGAACATGTTCCGGACCAGCACGGCGTAGAACAGCAGCTTGCGGCCGGGGAAGCGGAAGCGCGAGAAGGCGTAGGCCGCCGGCACCGCGATGGCGACGCCGAGGATCGTGGTCGCGGTCGAGACCAGGATGCTGTTCAGCAGGTAGTGCAGGAACTCCTGCCCGACCTCGTTGGCGGGAGAGAGGAGGCGCGTGTACTGCTCCAGCGTCGGCTCCGACGGAATCCATTCCGGCGGGTACTGCAGCGCCGCGAACTGGGTCTTCACCGAGGTCAGCAGCATCCAGGCCATCGGCAGCACCGTGAAGATGCCGAGCAGGACCAGATAGACGATGCGGGCCAGGCCCCAGGGGCCGAGGCCGCCGCGGCGGCGCTTGGCGGCGGGTCGCTGTTCCAGCGTCACGGCGCTCATTGCCTTTCGCCCTGGGTCAGCGCCCGGACGTAGAACCAGCCCAGCGCCATCATCACCACGAACAGGATCACGGAGTAGGCCGAGGCGATGCCGAAGCGGATGCGGCCGAAGGCCAACTGGTAGATCTGGGTGATCCAGATGTCGGACGACCCGGCCGGGCCGCCGCCGGTCATGATCCAGGGGATAGTGAAGCCGTTCAGGTTGGTGACCAGCAGCAGCAGCACGGTCACCAGCGTCACCCCCTTCAGATGCGGCATGGTGATGTGCCAGAAGCGCTGCCAGGTGCCGGCGCCGTCGACCTTGGCGGCGCGGTGCAGCTCGTCCGGCACGGTCTGCAGCCCGGCCAGCAGCATGATCATGGCGAAGGGAAACTCCTTCCAGATGTTGACCACGATCAGCGACGGCAGCGAGGTGTGGACGTTGTCCAGGAAGTTGATCGGCGTCTCGGTGATGCCGAAAGCCACCGACAGCGCGCCGATCACGCCGAAATCGCTGTGGTACAGCCAGCGCCAGACATAGGAGGCGGCGACCGCGCTGATCACATAGGGGATCAGGAACAGCCCGCGCAGCATGCCGCGGCCGGTGAAATAGGTGTTCAAGGACAGCGCCGCGCCAAGGCCCAGGACGAAGGCGAAGAAAGTCGAGAACACCGTCCAGATCAGGGTGTTGACCGTGACTTCGCGGAAGCTGTCGCTGCCCAGGATGCGGCTGTAGTTGTCGAGGCCGACATAGGTCTTGTCGGCCATCGCCAGGCTGGGCGGGGTGTTGAAGAAGGACAGGTAGACCGTGTCGTAGATCGGATAGCCGATCACCAGCAGCATCACCGCGAAGGCCGGCAGGATGTAGAGATAGTCGGCCCAGTGGCGGGCGATGCGCCGGGCGAGGCCCTGGCGGCGCCGGCGGGGCACCGCCCGGGCCCTGGGCACATCGTCCTGCGCGGCAGCCGTGGTCACGCCCGAACCTCCTTCGTGGGGGGAGAGGGGCCGGCCGGCGCCTCAGGCACCGGCCGGGTGCGGGACGGGGCCTAGAGGCCCGACAGCAGGTCCTTGATCTTGCTGGCGGCGTCGTCGGCCGCCTCGGCCACGGTCATCTTCCCGGTCAGCGCGTTCTGCATCATGTTCGGGACGATGATGTTCATGATCTCCGCCGATTCCGGGATCACCGGGAACGGGATCCCGCTCGGCAGCATCGAGGTGGTGACGTTCAGGAACTTGATCTCGTCCAGCCGCTGCTTCATCCATTTGGTGCGGAAGCCGCGGGTGTTGCCGGGGTTGGAGCCGACCCAGGACACCTTGGTCGACCATTCCGGCCCGGTGGCGAAGGCGACGAAGGCGCGGGCGGCGTCCATGTCCAGCCCGCCATCGACCACGTCGGGATTGAAGATGTGGGCGTTGGAGCCGCCGAACACCACGGCGCGCCGCGCCGGCCCCTTCGGGATCAGCCCGTAGCGCATGTTCGCCACCACCGCCTCGGCCACCGCCTTGTCGGCGCCGGTCGCCTTCTTGGCCCGGTCCAGCATGGTGGCGTATTCCAGCGGATGGCTGATCATCATCGCCAGCTGGCCGGAGATGAACGGGTCCTGGTTCTCGGTCTGGGTGTTGGTCAGGGCCGAGGTCGGCACCGACTTGTCCCGGACATACATGTCGTAGGAGGCCTGCAGCGCGGCCTTGGAGCCGTCGTTGTTGATGTAGACCTCCTGGTAGGTCGGGCTCGCCTCCGCCTCGTCCAGCGCGCCGCCGCCATAGGCCCAGCATTGCGGCATGAAGCGGAACGGCGTGTTGCCGGCGTTCGGCCGGGCCACCAGCCCGTAGCCGTTCTTGCCGGTCTTGTCCTTGATCTGCTTGGAATAGGCGACCAGGTCGTCCCAGGTCGCCGGCGGGCTTTCGGGGTCGAGGCCGGCCTCCTTGAAGATCCCGGCATTCCAGATCAGTGCCATGGTCTCGTTGTTGGTCGGCACCCCGTAGGTCTTGCCCTTCCAGGTCACCGACTTCATCGCGCCGGGCCAGTAGTCGGCGGTGCGGTAGCCGACCGCCTCCGGCGACAGCTCGCTCAGCTGGCCCTTGGCCGCGAACTCCACGCCCCACAGGATCGGCAGCTTCGCCGCCATCGGCGCGGCGTTGCCGAGCGCGGCGGCGCGCAGCTTGTTCAGCATCTGGTTGTAGTCGAGGTTCTGCTTCTCGACGGTGATGTTCGGGTAGGTCTTGGCGAAGGCGGCCCAGAACTGGGCGTCGATCTCATGGTCGATCCGGGGCGACGCCTCGTTCGGCCCGACATACCAGTAGGTCAGCCGGCCCTTGTGGTCGAGCGGCACCACCTTGGCGCATTCCGCCGCGGTATCGACCTCGAGCGTGCCGGCGATGCTGTTGATGTAGTCGGGCGTCCAGTTGGCGACGTCGATGCCCGTGTCCTGCGCCAGGGCGTCGAGCGGGCCGAGGCCTGCGGCCAGCGCCCCGGCCCCGGCGGCATAGCCGAGAAAACGACGGCGATCGACGGCATGGGGAAAGAGGTCACCTGCATGAGGCTTGGTCATGAGCGGTCCTCCCAATGGCCTCGCTTGTCGTCTGCGAGTTCCGGTCAGCCTAGGCTTCGAGGGTAAAACGCGTCAAGGATCGGTGCGCAACAACTTGCGGTTTTTGTTATGTTGTTAGCTGAAAGCATTTCTCGACCGGGCGTTCAATCAAAAAACGCCCTGTCCTCCTCGGTCAGATACTGGCGGGCCCGTTCGGGATCGATGTCGACGCCCATGCCGGGCCGGTCCCAGACCTCGATCAGCCCGTTGCGGACGATCGGGTTCGGCAGGCCGTCGACGATGTCGTACCACCAGGCCGGGTTGCCGCTGGGATATTCGAAAGCGATGAAGTTGTTCGGCAGCGTCGCCGAGACCTGGACCAGCGCGGCCAGGCCCAGCAGGCCGTTGCCGGTGCCGTGCGGCGCCATCAGGATGCCGTGCAGGTTGGCGTATTCGGCGATCCATTTCAGCTCGGCGATGCCGCCGACGTCGCAGGGGTCGGGGCCGACCACGTTCACCGCATGGCCTTCGATCAGCGCCTTGAAGTTCTGGCGCAGATAGATCTGCTCGCCGGTGTGGATCGGCGTCGAGGTGGCACGGGTCACCTCGCGATACACGTCGGCGTTGACGTAAGGCACGTAGTCGCCGGTGATCAGGTCCTCGAGCCACAGCAGGTTGTACGGCTCGACCGCGCGGGCGAAGCGGATCGCGTCCGGCACGGTCCAGCCCGGCCCGCAGTCCAGCGCCAGCGCGACCCTGTCGCCCAGCACCTCCTTCATCGCCGCGACGCAGTCGACCATGTGCTTCAGGCCGCGCTCGGTGATCAGCCCGGAATCCATCGCGCCGTGGAACACGCTCTGCCCTGGGCTGCCGTAATAGAAGCCAGGGATCTCACGCTTCATCGGGCTGTGGAAGCCGATGCCCTGCTTGATCATGGTGAAGCCTTCGGGCAGGGCCATCTGCCGTTTGGCGTCCTCGGCATAATGCCCCGGCGCGTAGCCGCCCATCGGCACGCGCGGCGAGCCGTTGTAGACCCGCACATGGTCCCGCACCTTGCCGCCCAGCAGCTTGTGTACCGGCAGCCCCGCCGCCTTGCCGGCGACGTCCCACAGCGCCATCTCGATGGCGCTGACCGCGGCCCCCCAGGGCTTGAAGGCGCCGCGCTGGCGGATCCGCAGCATGGTCCGCTCGACCAGGGTCGGGTCCTCGCCGATCAGGGGGTCGCGGAAATGCAGGATGTGCGGCTTCAGATACGGCTTGTAGGATTCGACCTCGCCATAGCCGCTGAGGCCCTCATCGGTGACGATGCGCACGATCGGGTTCTTGCCGATCACGGCGCATTTCAGATCGACGATCTTCATGGCGCCCCGCTTGGTCGGGGACGGTCGCTGCCGCCCACCCGGTGTTTCCTCTCCGCTGCCCTTTTATGTCCGATCTAGGCAGTCGCGGATCGAGCCTAACACAAGCAAGGGGCATTGCAACTTGTTAGGTGAAGAAAAGCCGAGGCGGCCTTTTTGTGCCTCTCCCGCCAGGCGGGAGAGGCAATCGGAGGGGGCCGGTCCACTGGAAGCTACTTCTCCGCCTTTGCCCGCTTCAGCACCGGCGCCAGCCAAGCCGTCGGCGCGGCCGGCCCGGTCGAGCCACGGGTGACGATCTCGGCCACCAGCGCCAGTCGCACCGGCGGCCGCGACGCGGCCTCGGCGTCGCCCAGCCGGTCGGCGATGCAGCGCACCATGGCGGCGCCGATCTCGACCTGCGGCGTCCGCACCGTGGTCAGCCGCGGCGACACCTGCGAGGCCGCGGCAAAGTCGTTGAAGCCAACGACCGAGATGTCCTCCGGCACACGGAGGCCCAGGCGCAGCAAGTCGGAGATCACGTTCACGGCGATGCCGTCATGGGCGCAGAACAGCGCCGTCGGCGCGCCGCCGCGGCGGAGATGGGCCAGGAAGGCGTCGCGGAAGCCCTCGGCCTCGTCGAAGACGATGTCCTCGGCCGTGGTGCCCGGCGCCTCCAGCATGCCGTCGCGGAAACCGCGGAAGCGCTCGGCCCGGCCGAGCGGCAGGGTGCTGCCATGGACGAAGGCCGTGGCCCGGTGGCCGAGGCCGAGCAGCAGCCGGGCCACGCCGACCCCGGCCTCCCAATCGGCGCCGACCACCTGGTCGATCCGCTCCATCGCTCCGACATAGGTGGCGCAGACCACTGGCAGGCCGGTGCGGGCGGCGAGGGCGGAGATCTCCTGCGGCCGCGGCACGGCCAGGATCAGCCCGGCCACGGCGCTGTCGAGAGGGCCGCCTTCGGCCAGGTGCCGGGCCTGGCGCGGCACGATCGAGAAGCCCAGCCGCTCGCCCTCGCGTTCGGCCCCGTGCAGCATGTTCAGCCACAGCTCGCTCGACACCGGGTCGATCTCCTGCCGGATGAACAGGATCTGGCCGTTGGCCGCAGGCAGTTCCTGGCTGCGGCGGTATCCGAGAGCGTGCGCGGCGCGCAGCACCCGGTTGCGGGTAGCCTCGCCGACGCCGGACTTGCCGGACAGGGCGCGGGACACCGAGAACTTCGAGATCCCCAGCCGGTCGGCGATGTCCTGGATAGTGACGCGGCCTGAACTCATGCGGTGTTGCGCTCCTGTTTGGGCCGCACCTTCTGCCGCAGCGGTCGTTCTGCCGTCAATATCGTCCCATGCGGCCGGCCTGTCTTGCGCAACTTGTTTGGCAATGATAGCAAATTACCTAACGAACAGCAAACTGCAGGGGCGGACGCCATGACCACAGGACGCCTGGACGACGCCGCCATGGGCAGGGTCGAGGATGCCGTGTCGACCCATTCCCGGCCGAGCGAGCTGAGGATCACCGACCTGCGGGTCGCGGTGGTGGTCGGCAGCGGCTATCACCCGATCATCCGCATCGACACCAACCAGGGCATCTCGGGCCTCGGCGAGGTGCGCGACGGCGGCCATGCCGAATACGCTTTGCAGTTCAAGCACATGCTGCTGGGGCAGAACCCCTGCAATGTCGACATGATCTTCTCGGCCCTGCGCCGCTACGGCAACTGGGGGCGGGAAGGGGGCGGCGTCTCCGGCATCGAGATCGCGCTGTGGGACCTGGTCGGCAAGGCCTATGGCGTGCCCTGCCACCAGTTCCTCGGCGGCAAGCACCGCGACCGGGTGCGGATCTACGGCGACACGCCGGCCCCGGCCCAGATGACGCCGGAGGGCTATGTCGAGGCCGTCCTGCGCCGCAAGGCGCTGGGCCTGACCTTCATCAAGTTCGACCTGCCGCCGCGCTTCTTCAACGCGGTCGACGGCGCCCTGGTCGGGCAGGCCACCCGGCACGAATACGACCTGGCCAAGGCCTGGCGCGCGCCGGGCGCCGGGCGGGGGATCAAGCTGAGCCAGGCCGGCATCGCCGCCGCGGTCGAGGTGGTCGGCGCCGTGCGCCAGGCGGTGGGCCCCGAGATCTCGCTGTGCATCGACCATTTCGGCGAGGGCTTCATGACCGCCGACGAGGCGATCCGCCTGGGAGAGGCGCTGGAGCCGTTCGACCTCGCCTGGCTCGAGGACCCGCTGCCCTGGCACGATTTCGCCGGCCACAGGAAGGTGGCCGACGCCCTGCTGACCCCGATCGCGGCGGGCGAGGAGCTGTATCTCTGGGACGGGTTCCGCGAGCCGATCGAGACCCGCGCTTTCGACATCCTGCACCCGGACCTGCTGACCTCGGGCGGCATGCTGGAGACCAAGCGCATCGCCGATTACGGCGAGCGCTTCGGCCTGGCGACCGCGCTGCACGCCTGCTGCACCCCGATCGGGCTGATGGCCAATGTGCATTGCGGCGCCGCGATCTCCGGCCTGGTGGCGGTCGAGCATCACGGGCTGGATATCCCGGATTGGGGCGAGCTGGTGACCGGGATCGACCCCGACTATCTCGAAGGCGGCTACGTCACCGTGCCGGACAAGCCGGGCCTCGGCATCGAGCTGAACGAGGCGGCGGTGGAGGCGCATCTGCGCCATCCCGGCACGATGTTCCAGCCGACCGAGGAGTGGAACCGCATCCGCATCGGCTTCGAGCGACGGTCGCGCGGCTGAAGGTGCGTCAGGCCGTTCGGGCCAGGTGCAGATGCTTGGTGCGGTCGTCGTTCAGCACGATGCCGTCCGCGACGGTGCGGATCGTGAACTCCCAGCCGCCCGCGTCGATCGCGCCGGGCTTCGGCGGCGTGTCCGAGAGGGCCCGCCACGGTACGGCCAGATGCAGGTCCGGCGCCCGGGCCTCCAACGCGGTCTGCCACGTGCCGTAGGGGGTGCTCAGGCGCAGCACCGTCTCGCCGTCCTCCTCGCCGATCTCGGCCTCGAACCCGGTGGCGGCGTCGGCATAGCGTCCGGCCAGGCCGGGCGCGGCCGGCAGGGCGGCGTCGGCCAGGCGGCGGAAGCGCCGCGGGCGGCCGAACCAGCGCGTGTCCATGTCGCCGTCGCCGCGCGGCGTGAACTCCAGCGGCACGATGCCCCGCTCCGGCATGAAGGCATCGTCGCCGACCTGCTCGATCGGCATGCCGCTGTTCATGTTGCTGACGAAAACGGGCTGCCCGTCCTTCACCGCGATGCCGAACACGTCGTCGCCGTCCTCGGCCCGGTACAGGCCGGCGGCCTGTTTCAGCCGCCCGGCCGTCGCCGCGGTGCACGGCGGGCCCGGCTCATGGCCCAGCACCAGGTCGAGGATCCGGCGGGCCAGGGAGAACGGGCCCATGTCGTCGGTGTTGCCGAGGATGACGATGCCGATCCCGGCTTCCGGGAAGCGCACCGATTCCGAACGTCCGCCGGCGACGCCGCCGCCATGGCCGATGCTGGCCAGGCCGCGGTAGCGGCAGGTGACCAGGCCCAGGCCGTAGGGCGACGGGATGCCGTCGATCACGGCGCCGGGCGCCGACATCCGGGCGATCATCTCCGGCGTGCCGACCTTCGGCGCGTCGAGATTGGCCAGCCACAGCGTCATGTCCTCGAGCGTCGAGACCATGCCGCCTTCGCCGCCCAGAACCACGCCCCATTGCGCCTTGTGCCAGCCGCCGTCCGGGCCGCGGGTGTGGTGATCCGCCAGCCGCGGCAGGATCTCCGAATCCCAGCGCATCAGCCGGGTGTCGCGCATTCCCAGCGGCCCGGTGATGCGTTCTTCCAGCAGCTGGTTGAAAGTCTTGCCCGAGACCTGCTCGACGATCTCGGACAGCAGGAAGAAGCCGGTGTTGCAGTAGATCAGGTCGGTGCCGGGCCGGAAGTTCACGCCGCCATGGCCGCCGATGATCCGGCGCGCCCAGGCGCGGGTGGACGGCGCCCCGATCGGCAACCCGCCCAGGACCATGATCTCGAGGAAGTCGCGCAGGCCGCCGACATTGGCGGCCAAATGGCGCAGCGTCACCGTCTCCGGGTATTCGGGCAGCCAGGGCAGGTGGCGGCGGACGTCGTCCTCCATCGACAGCCGGCCCTCGGCCTCCAGCATCAGCGCCAGCAGCACGGTGAACTGCTTGGTCTGCGACCCGATGCGGATGACCGTGCGCTCGTCGATCTTCACGCCGTGGGCCAGGTCGGCCATGCCGTAGAAGCCGCGATGGATCTCGCGCCCGTGCCGGGTGACGCGGACCGCGGCGCCGGGCGAATCCGGCCGGGCCCAGCGCGCGAACAGCGCGTCGATGCGGGACCGCAAATCATGGGGCAGGTCCGGGGGCAGGGGGCTGTCATCGGTCATGGCGTCCTCCCGGAAGCAGGGGTCAGGCGAAGGGGTTCTCCACGCGCGGCCAGAACGGCAGGCGGCGCTTGGTATAGCCGATACTGGCATAATCGGGCGGGATCGCACCCGGCGTGGTGACGTAGCGGATTTCGGCCGCGATCGGGGCGAAGCCGGCATGGAAATGCTGGGTCGACTTCACCACCACGATCGCCTTGCCGGCCGGGTCGATGCCGAAGGCGGTGAAGGCATCGGGTGCGAAGGTCTGGCTGCGCAGCGTCACCAGCACCAGGTCGACCTCGCCCGCCGCCTGCACCCAGACGCCGCGGCCCAGCGGCGCCCAATCCTCGCTCAGCCCGGTCTGGCGCAGCTCCGGCAGCACGCGCCTGACCGTGACCCGCAGGTCGACCGGGTCGCCGGAGGCCGGGCCGCATTTGCCGCCGATGCGCAGGTCGAAGCTCGCCCCCTCGCCGGCCTCCTCGCACAGCGCCACCGCCTGCGGGTCCCAGTAGCAGCCGCTGACCACGTTGCCGATGCCGCGGTCGATGATCCGGCGCAGGATGAAGGTGCTGTCGCCCGGCGCGCCGCCGCCGGCATTGTCGGCCACGTCGGCCAGCACCACCGGGCCGCGCGGCGTCGCCAGCGCGTGGTCCAGCGCCTCGTCCACCGTGTCGTGCGGCGTCGCCGTGGCGTGGCGCAGATCCCAGATCTCCCGCCCCAGATCCTCGGCCACCCGGCGGGCCCGGTCGCGGTCGCCGTCGGCGACCACCAGCATCCGCGCGCCGACATCCTCGACATCGCCCCAGGGGAAGCCGTGGCCGAAGGTGACCGACAGGATGCCGTCGCGACCCTCCAGCGCCTGCATCCGGTCGACGAAGCCGCGCATCGGTTCCACCGGGGTGCGCCACATGCCGATCATGCGGCAGTCGTGCAGCGCCATCACCGGCCGGATCTCGCCGCGGCGGGCGCGCAGGCACAGCTCGTACAGCTCGACCGCCCGCGGCTCCATGTCGGTGTGCGGGTATTCCTTGAAGCCGATGATCGCGGTGCAGGCCTCGACCATCCGGTCGGTCAGGTGGCAGTGCAGGTCCAGCTCCATCCCGACCGGCACATCGGGGCCGACGATGGCGCGGACCCGCTGGGCCGTGTCGCCCTCGCAGTCGTCATAGCCGTCGGCCACCATCGCGCCGTGCATCAGCAGTAGCACGACGTCGACCGGGCCGGCCTGCCGCAGGTCGTCCAGGATGTCGTCGCGCAGGCTTTCGTAGAGCGACCGGATGGTGCGCCCGGCCGGCTGGGCGATGGCGGTGACGCTCTCGACCACCTCATGCCCGTCGCGTTCGGCCAGGCGGCGCCAGGTCTTCTGGCAGATGGTCTCGGCCGCGGTGCCGTCCAGGCTGGCGTCGCGCCGCCGGTAGGTCTCGGGCGCGTAGAAGCTGGCGGCCCCGGTCGGCAGCGGCGAGAAGGTGTTGGTCTCGGTGACCAGGGCGGCGATGAAGATCTTCACGGATGCGGCTCCGTCGATGCAGAACCGGCGCGGAACCGGCCGGGGGAGAGGGCGGCGGCGGTGACGCCCAGCCGGGCGAGATCCTCGGGCACCGGATCGCCGCGCAGCCGCGCCGCCCCCAGCCGGGCCATCGCCGGCGCGGTCTGGAAGCCGTAGCCGCCCTGGCCGGCGCACCAGAAGAAGCCCGGCACGTCGGGGTCGAAGCCCAGCACCGGCGTCTTGTCGGCGACGAAGCTGCGCAGCCCGGCCCAGCGATGCGTCAGGCGCCGGATCTCGAGCGTGGTCGCGCGCTCGATCCGGTCGACCGCGACGGCGACGTCGATCTCCTCCGGCTGCGCGTCGCAGGGCGGGCTCGGCGTCTCGTCGGCGGGCGAGCCGAGCAGCTTGCCGGCATCCGGCTTGATGTAGAAGGTCTCGTCCAGATCGACCACCATCGGCCAGCCATCGACGTCATGGCCCGGCGCGTCGAACAGAATGGCGGTGCGCCGCTTCGGCACCAGCCCGACCGGCGCGACCCCGGCCAGGGCCGCGACCGCATCGGCCCAGGCCCCGGCGGCGTTGACCACGATGCCTGCCTCGACCGGCCCGGCCGCGGTGACGATCCGCCAGCCGCCGCCGGGCAACGGCGCCAGCGCCGTGACTTCGGCCCCGGTGCGGACCTCGCCGCCGCGCCGGCGCAGGCCGCGCAGCGACCCCTGCAGCATCCCGTTGGTGTCGAGGTCCAACGCCTCCGGCTCGAACACCGCGCCGGCGACGCCGCCCGGCTGCAGCACCGGCACCCGGGCGATGGCATCCGCGGCGCCGATCTCGCGGACGCTCGGGACCAGGGCCGCCAGCGCCTGCGCCCGGCTGCGGATCGCCGCCTCCTGGCCCGGCCGGCCGACGTGCATGGCGCCGCGCGGGCGGGTCAGGTCGAAGCCGGCGAAGTCCTCGGGCGGGGCGCGAAAGACGTCGCGGCTGCCGATCGACAGGGCGCGCACCACGGCGTTGCCGTAGGTCTCGGAGAACAGGGCGGCGGACCGGCCGCTGGCGTGGGTGCCGGGCTGGCTCTCGCGCTCCAGCAGTAGCACCCGGCGGCCATCCGCGGCGGCCCGGGCCAGCGATGCGCCGGCGATGCCTCCCCCGATCACGGCGATGTCGACCACATCCATCCGGCAGCTCCCTTTGACGGCAGACTGCGGAGCGATAGCGTTTGTGTCAAATAGTTTATCGTATCGGAAAATTCGTGGTTCTTGCGATAAGCCGTCCCCCGACATAGGGTGATCGACCATCCAGTGTCAGGGTCCGCGCATGTCCAATCAGCCCAAGCTCGGGGAATGCCTGAAGGCGCTGCGGCGCCGGCATGGCTGGACGCTGCAGGACGTCAACCGGCGGACCGGGGTCGCGGTCTCGACCCTGTCGAAGGTCGAGAACGACCAGATGTCGCTGACCTACGACAAGCTGCTGCAGATCAGCGAGGGGCTGGGCATCAACCTGGCCGAGCTGCTGTCGACGCCGGCGCCGTCGGGGGCGGCGCTGGCGCGCCGGTCGATCAGCCGGCCGGGGGAAGGGCTGCTGCAGGTCACCCAGAACTACGACTACCTCTATCTCTGCACCGAGCTGCAGCGGAAGCGGATGGTGCCGGAGGTCGGCCGGGTGAAGACCCGCACCATCGAGGAGTTCGGCCCGCTGGTGCGGCATTCGGGGGAGGAGTTCATCTACGTCCTGGAAGGGGCGATCGAGGTGCACACCGACCATTACGCCCCGGTGCGGCTGGAGAAGGGCGGCAGCATCTATCTCGACAGCACCATGGGCCACGCCTACATCTCGGTGGGCGAGGGCGACGCCATGGTGCTGGCCGTCTGCTCCAGCCCCGATCCTGACCTGGAGGGGACGCTGCGGTCGCTGTTCACGATCTGAAGGGGGGGGCGATGCGGACCGTCTTTCGCAAGGCCGCGGAACTCTTTGCTGACACGGCTATGAGGAAGGCACGCGTTGGAGAGGCGCATGGACGGCCTGGCCCGACGGGGGCCGAGTCCCCTAGGGATATCTATCTGCAGGCTTGCGATATTATTGCAGCAGAGCTCGCCAAGGAGGATTTCAAGTATGCAAGAAGCGGCCCTCATCTGAGTCGTCGCGACGAAGATTTTGTGTTCAAAATTCAATTCCAATCGAGTCACAACAACATCGCCAGCGAGTATGTGGCTCTTTGGGTGCACGGGGGTGTGTCGTCGCGCCGATTGGCGGAATGGGCCAGCAACCACCATTGGCCATGGGATCAAAGGCGGGAGAGGTATCGAGGGGTCGCCGGAGGTCAGATCGGCAATCTGGTCGATCCACCAGCGTGGTTGGAATGGAATTTGGCCGATCCGGGAACGAGAGCAGAGACCATCGCCGACGCTGTGTCTGCGTGCCACGAGATGATTCTGCCTTACTTCGACCGATTCTCCGATCCGGATGCGATGGCTCGATTGCTGATTGAAGAGGACGTCCCCTCGTTTGGGATCGGAGAGGCGATACCTTTCCTGCTCTGCTATTCTGGAAAGGACTTGGCGGAAGAAGCCGGCCGGAACTTTTTTGACCGGCATCCGGATCTCCTCTCGTCCTTCGAGGCGGCGCGAGAAAGGTTCGGCCGTGAGGGATTGCCTCGCCTCCGACCAAATGGAACCGCCTTGCTCCTGGCGGCTATAGCGACTGCAGAGAACCTGAACCTCGGTCTGCGATAGAGGGATGCGTCAGGTTCGGCGAGCTGGCCCCACACACCTAACACTACATCGTCGCGCCGACCGAGAGCCTACATCGTCGCACTGACGCTGTAGCCGAACAGGAACATCAGGAACTTCGACATGTCGACCGCATCCTCCGCCTCGTAGCGGATGGTGTGGGTGTCGACCTGGGTGACGAAGCGCAGATAGGCCAGGTATTCGACCGGCAGGCGGTGGCGGAAGCGGACCTCCAGGGCGAGGGGGCCGTTCAGCCGGAACGGCCTGGCCTCGCCGATCCGGGCGACCGCGCGCTTCACGCCTTCGCGCACCGCCGCATGGGCGGCCGCCGGCGTCAGGGTGCGGGCGGAGCGCGTGCTGTGCGCCCATTTCACCGTCGTGGTCTCGATGTCGCCGACGATGTCGCGGATCTCGGCGGTCGCCACGTCGTCGCCCGAGGCGTAGATCACCGGCACGCCGTAATGGCCGGCAATGGCAGCGTTCAGCCCGGCCTCGTTCAGCACCTGGCCATTGACCCGCACCTCCTGGAAGGCGCTGCCGCTCAGCGTGTGCGCCAGCACGCCGGCGGGGTTGCTGGCGCCGGAGTGGTAGCCGATCAGCAGGGCGCCGGCGAACTCTCCGACCTCGATTCCCTGCATCATGCACAAGGGGCGCGGCCAGCTGCGCACCAGCTGCACGCTGTCCGGCAGCTTCTCGATCTTCAGGCTCTGGCCGTTGCCGTGGGAATCGCTGACCACGATCCCGGTCGCCCCGGCCTCCTGCGCGGCCTCGCAGGCGGCGACCACCGTGTCGGTCATCCAGTCGCGCGCCCGCTCGTATTCGAAGCCTTCGGGCCCCGTCTGGTCGCGGCTGACGACGCCGACGATGCCTTCGATGTCGGCGGAGATGTAGAGACGCATTTCTTCCCTCCCGGCTTGTCATTGGCGCTTGTGAACGATGCCATTGTTGCATACGGTACTTTTTAGCGTATAGGAAATTTCTTCTCGCTACGGCATCGGAGAGCCATGAAGAACGATCGCCTGCTCGAGGTCGAAAATCTCCAGGTCTCGTTCTCGCTGGGCGGGGGCGAGACCCTGCGCGCGGTGAAGGGCGTCTCGTTCCATATCGGGCGGGGCGAGACGCTGGCCCTGGTCGGGGAATCCGGCAGCGGCAAGTCGGTGACGGCGATGACCATCATGCGGCTCGCCGAATATGACGGCGCCCGGCTGGTGGGCGGGTCGATCCGCATGCGCCTGCGTGGCGGAGAGGTGGCCGACCTGGCCCGGCTGCCGCAGAAGCGGATGCAGAGCGTGCGGGGATCCGACATCTCGATGGTGTTCCAGGACCCGATGGCCAGCCTGAACCCGGTCTTCAGCATCGGCTTCCAGATCGCCGAGGCGATCATGCGGCATCAGGACAAGAGCGCGGCGGAGGCCCGCGCGATCGCGCTGAACGCGCTGAAGCTGGTGCGGGTGCCGGAGGCGGAGAAGCGGCTGGACCAGTATCCGCACCACCTGTCGGGCGGCATGCGGCAGCGGGTGATGATCGCCATGGCGCTGTGCTGCCGCCCGTCGCTGATGATCCTGGACGAGCCGACCACGGCGCTGGACGTCACCATCCAGGCCCAGATCCTGGACCTGGTGCGGGCTCTGCAGCGCGAGATCGGGATGTCGGTGCTGTTCATCACCCACGACATGGGCGTGGTGGCCGAGATCGCGGACCGGATCTGCGTCATGCTGAAGGGGGAGATCGTGGAGACCGGGACGGTCTATGAGGTGTTCGAGACGCCGCTGCACGCCTATACCCGCGCGCTGCTGGCCGCGGTGCCGCGCCTGGGCAGCATGGCCGACAAGGACGAGCCCGAGCGCTTCCCGCTGGTCGAGGTCGGCAATGCTCTCGATCCGGCCGAGACGCGCGAAGACGCGCGCGTCGAGATGCCGGCATGACCCGCGCCCCGCTGCTGGCGGTCGAGAACCTGACCACCCGCTTCGACCTGCGGTCCGGCGTCTTCGGCAAGGTGACGGGCCGTGTCCACGCGGTCGAGAACGTGTCGTTCGAGATCTTCCCGGGCGAGACGCTGGCCCTGGTCGGGGAAAGCGGCTGCGGCAAGTCCACCATCGGCCGCAGCATCCTGCAGCTGGACCGGCCGGTCTCCGGCTCGATCCGGTTCGAGGGCCGCGAGACGCTGGGGCAGCCGGCGCGCGAGATCCAGGCGCTGCGCCGCCAGGTGCAGATGGTGTTCCAGGACCCCTTCAGCTCGCTGAACCCGCGCATGACCGTGGGGCAGGCGATCGCCGACCCGATGCTGGTCCATGGCGGCCTGTCGCGGGCCGAGATCCGGGCGCGCGTCGCCGAGCTACTGCGGCGGGTGGGGCTGTCGCCGGAGCATGCGCGGCGCCACCCGCACGCCTTCTCCGGCGGCCAGCGCCAGCGCATCTGCATCGCCCGGGCGCTCAGCACCCGGCCGAAGCTGGTGATCGCGGACGAGGCGGTGGCATCGCTGGACGTCACCATCCAGGCCCAGGTCATCAACCTGCTGATGGACCTGCAGGCGGAGACCGGCATCGCCGTCCTGTTCATCTCGCACGACATGGCGGTGGTGGAGCGGATGGCCCATCGCGTGGCGGTGATGTATCTGGGCCAGATCGTCGAGATCGGCAGCCGGCGCGAGGTCTTCGGCAACCCGCGGCACAGCTATACCCGCAAGCTCCTGTCCTCCGTCCCCGTCGCCGATCCGCGGCAGCGGCCGGAGAACCGCGCGCTGCTGGCCGACGAGATCCCGAGCGCGGTGCGCCCGCCCGATTTCGAGCCGGCGATCCTGCCGATGCAGCAGGTGTCCGACCGGCACTTCGTGCGCGCGGAGGTCTGAGACCTCATGAGCTGGGGTTATATTCCGATACGCTAAAGGTTTTCCGAAAGGCGGAAAATTGGGCGTATTCGGTATGGTCTTATTGTCAGGCGTAAGACACACTGCCGGGCAGATCGCCGTTCCAGGCGACCCCGTAAGGGCGAAAAGCGCCCAGCAAAACAGGAGGCTCCTCGATGAAGAGTTGGATCGGCCCCAGCCTCGGCATCGCCCTGCTGGCCCTGTCCGGCACGGCGCAGGCCGAGCTGAAGAACCCGAATACCCTCGTCTATCTGTGGACCAGCGACATCCGGACGCTGGATCCGGCCTATATGGCCGACACCCCGAACAGCTATGTCTCGATAAACACTCATATGCGGCTGCTGAACTACAAGGGCAGCGAGATCTCGGAGTTCGTGCCGGCCCTGTCGACCGAGGTGCCGTCATTGGAGAACGGACTGATCAAGCCGGGCGAGAACGGGTCGATCAGCTACACCTTCCCGATCCGCAAGGGGATCTACACCCACAAGGTCGGGGTGAAAGTCGCGGATGGCACCATCGCCTGGAAGCCGTATGACGAGCTGACCGACCAGGAGAAGGCGGCGATCGTCCCCGGCCATGGCGAGCTGACGGCCCAGGACGTCAAGTATTCGCTGATGCGCGCCATCCTGCAGGGCGACAGCTGGATGGCCAATGCGGTGACGGAGATGATCACCGCCGGCAAGTACCCGGACATCGAGGCCTGGGCCATCGACCTGGCCGGGGTGAAGACCTTCGACGAGGTCGACGCCGCCGGTCTGGCCAAGGTGCACGACGCGCTGTCGCAGAAGATCAGGATCGACGGCGACCGGGTGACGATCGCGCTGGACGCGCCGTTCCCGGCCACGCTGGGCATCATGGCATTGCCCTTCGCCACCTCGATCATCGACCAGGAATGGGCCCGCGACCAGGGCGACTGGGACGGCACCGCCGGCACCTGGAAGGCGTTCCACAAGCCCGAGCTGGGCGAGGACAAGCTGTTCGAGGTCGAGAACGGCAGCGGCCCCTTCATGGTCGAGGCCTGGGACCGGTCCGAGAAGAAGATCACCCTGAAGCGGTTCAACGGCTACTGGCAGGGCCCGGCCCAGCTGGAGCGCGTGGTGCTGCGCTCGGTGCCGGAATGGACCACGCGCCTGCTGCAGCTCGAGGCCGGCGACGCCGATGTGGTGACCACGCCGGTGGAGTTCCTGGACGAGGTGGCGGCGAAGCCCGGCATCAAGGTGACCGAGGGCCTGCCCCAGGTGTTCGGCCGGTCGATCTTCTACATCTGGCCGGTCGCCGCGGTGGACAATCCGGCGATCGGCAGCGGCAAGCTGGACGGCAAGGGCGTCCCGCCCGACTTCTTCGCCGATATCGACGTGCGCAAGGGCTTCAACTACGCCCAGGACTACCAGCTGCTGCTGGACGACGTGCTGCTGGGCAAGACCGTGCAGCTTCGAGGCCCCACCGTGCGCGGCATCATGGGCTACCGGCCGGACAGCCCGGTCTATTCCTATGACCCGGAGAAGGCGGCGGAGCACTTCAAGAAGGCCTGGGGCGGCCAGGTCTGGGAGAACGGCTTCGAGCTGACCGCCTATATGAGCGAAGGCAATACCGCCTATCATTCGGCGCTGTCGGTGCTGCAGCAGAACCTGGCCCGCATCAACCCGAAGTTCAGGCTGAAGATCCAGCAGCTGCAGCCCTCCACCTTCGCCGACAAGGTCTATGGCTCGGCGGATTCCGGCGCCGGCGCGGCGGATCCCAGCGCGCCGATGGCGATCATGGGCTGGGGGCCGGACTATTCCGATCCGGGCGGGCCGCTGGGCGCCGCCACCTACTACCTGTCCAGCACCGGCCTGGTGGCGGGAATGAGCGGCAAGGGATACCAGGGGCTGATGCGGGAGAAGTTCGACCCGCTGCTGAAGCAGGCCTGGACCACCGTGGACCCGGCCGAGCGGGAGAAGATCTACGCCAAGCTGCAGGAGATGAGCCACGAATACGCCACCACCCAGTTCCTGTGGGAGGAGTACGGCTTCATCGTCACCCGCGACTGGGTCGATGGCTACGTCCACAACATGATCGAGTACGGCGCCTGGGACTTCTATCCGATCTCCAAAAAGGAGAAATAGGCGCGGCGGCCGGGCAGGGGCGCCGGGCCGGCGTCCCTGGCCCGGCGCCGGCCGATCCTTTCCTTTCCGGTCCGGGATGCTCCATGTTCGCCTACACGATCCGACGCCTGTCCTTCATCCCGATCGTCTTCTTCGCGCTGACGCTGATGATCTTCGCGATGCAGATGATGCTGACGCCCACCCAGCGCGTGATCACCTATGTCGGCAGCCCTGACGCGCTGAAGGGTGGCGCCGCGCAGGTGCAGGCGCTGATCGAGAAATACGGGCTGAACGACCCGTTCCACGAGCAGTACGGCCGCTGGATCGGCAACATCCTGCAGGGCAATCTCGGCTGGTCGGAGACGGCGAGGATGCCGGTGGCCGAGGCGCTGGTCTCGCTGTTCCCGGCGACGTTGGAGCTGGTGATCTTCGCCTTCGTGCCGGGCATCCTGGGCGCGATCTGGCTGGGCAGCCGGGCCGGCGTGCATCTGAACAAGCCGGTCGACCACGGCATCCGCCTGTTCACCGTGCTCGGCTGGTCGTTCCCGGTCTTCGTCTTCGGCCTCCTGGTGCTGATGGTGTTCTACGGCTCGCTCGGCTGGTTCCCGCCGGGGCGGCTGAGCCAATGGGCGGTGGTCGAGGTCGGGGGCGACGGCTTCCGGCGCTGGACCGGGCTGAACACGGTCGACGCGCTCTTGAACGGCAATCTCGAGGTTTTCCTGGATTCCCTGCGCCACCTGGTGCTGCCGGTGCTGACGCTGACCTATGTCAACCTGGCGTCGATGACCCGGATCATGCGCACCTCGATGCTGGAGGCGCTGCGCCAGGATTATGTCCGCACCGCCCGGGCCAAGGGCCTCAGCGAGCGGGTGGTGCAGAACCGGCACGCCCGGCGCAACGCCCTGCTGCCGGTGATGACGCTGGCGGGGATGGAGGTGGCGGCGATGCTGGGTGGCGTCGTCATCACCGAGACCATCTTCGACTATCACGGCATCGGCCAGTTCGCGGCGAACGCGGCCTCGAACCTGGATTTCCCGGCCGTGCTGGGCTTCGCCCTCTACTTCTCGCTGGTGCTGGTGGTCCTCAACCTGGTGGTGGACCTGCTGTACCCCCTGTTCGACCCGCGGGTGAGGCTGGCATGAGGATCATCGGGTATCTGCTGCGCAACCCGCTGTCGCTGCTGGGCATCCTGGTGCTGGCCGGCTTCGTCGCCGTCGCCACGCTGGCTCCTGTGATCGCGCCGCCGGAGCCGTACCAGACCTCGCCCTACGAGATCCCGCGCAGCGGCTTCCGCGCCACGCCGCAGCCGCCGTCGGCCCGCGCCCTGCTGGGCACCACCGAGGGGCAGTTCGACATCTATTACGGCCTGGTCTGGGGCACCCGCACCGCCTTCAAGATCGGCCTCGGCGTCGTCCTGATCTCGACCCTGATCGGCGCCGCGGTGGGGGCGGTGTCGGCCTTCTACGGCGGCATGGTGGACGAGGTGCTGATGCGCATCGTCGACGTCTTCCTGGCCGTGCCGTTCCTGATCGCGGCGATGGTGCTGACCACGCTGCTGGGCAAGGGCATCGGGCCGATGACGATCGCGCTGACCGCCTTCGGCTGGATGAACTACGCCCGCGTCATCCGCAGCGAGATCCTGCGGGTGAAGGAGCTGGACTACGTCAAGGCCGCGCGGTCCTACGGCACGCGCGACGCCCGGCTGCTGCTGCGGCACATCCTGCCGAACGCCTTCTTCCCCGTGCTGGTGCTGGCCACGATGATGACGGGATCGATGGTGCTGACCGCCTCGGCCCTCAGCTTCCTCGGGGTCGGGGTCGAGCCCGGCTACGCCGACTGGGGCCAGCTGATCAGCTATTCCCGCAACTGGATCGTCGGCCGCGGCGACAGCCCGTTCCGCTACTGGTACACGCTGGCCTTCCCCGGCGCCGCGATCTTCCTGTTCGTGCTGTCCTGGAGCCTGCTGGGCGACGCGCTGCGCGACATCCTCGACCCCCGCCTCCGGACCTGAGAGGAGACATCCGAATGGACACGCGTGCCCTGGCCGCCGGCCTGGAGGAAGCCATCACTCACGAGGTCGCCGACAAGCGTCTCCCGTCGATCTCCTACGCCGTGGTCGACCGCGACGGCCTCCTGGCCGCGGGCCATGTGGTGCGGCCCGATCTCGGCCACCGGCTGGATGGGCATTCGCTATTCCGCATCGGGTCGCTGACCAAGATGTTCACCGCGATCGGTATCATGCAGCTGGCCGAGAAGGGGCTGGTCGACATCGATGCCGACGTGTCCGCCTACATCCCCGACTTCCGCCCCGTGAACCCGTTCGCCGGGCGCGAGAGCGGCCCGTACGGGTCGCAGGTGTCGCTGCGCAAGCTGATGAGCCACACCTCCGGCCTGGTGCGCGAGCCGAAGGACGGCCACTACCTGGACGACCGGCGGCCGGGGCTGGCGGTGACGGTCGAGGGGCTGAAGACTTCGGTGCTGAAGGAGGATCCCAGCGCCGGCATCGTCCACTACTCCAACGCCGCCATCGCCGTGGTCGGCGCGGTGCTGGAGCGGGTCAGCGGCATGGGCTATGCCGACTACGTCGCCCGCCACATCTTCGATCCGCTGGGGATGACCGAGAGCAGCGCGGGGCCGATGGCGGGGCTGCAGGACCGGCTGGCCCCGGCCTGGATGTGGGATGTCGACCGCGACTTCCCGGCGCCGGTCTTCGACCTGGGCGGGTCGCCGGCCGGCGCTATCGTCTCCACCGTGCCGGACATGGCGAAGTTCGCGGCCTGTATGCTGCGCGGCGGTTTCGCCCCGGACGGGCAGTCCGTCCTGTCGCCCGCCAGCCTGAGGCAGATGTGGACGGTGGTGGGCCGGCCGGCGGTCGGCCACAGCAGCAGCAGGGGCTACGGGCTGGGCTTCGGCGTCGGCGACCTCGACGGCTGGACCTCGGTCGGCCATGGCGGCGCGGTCTACGGCTATGCCACCCAGTTCATGGCGCTGCCGCAGGCCGGCCTGGCGGCGCTGACCTTCGGCACGCTCGATTTCACCAACCAGATCGGCACGCGGCTGGCCCGGCGGGCGCTGCGGCTGGCCTTGGCGTCGCGGAAGATGGGACGGCCGCCAGCGCCGCCGGCGAAGCATCCGCCGCTGACCGCGGCCCATCTGGCGGCGATGCCGGGCCTCTACCAGGCCGCGGACGGCAGCGAGAGCGTGGAGCTGCGGGCCCAGGACGGCCGGCTGTACCTGATGGGCGAGGGCGTGCCGCTGGAGCTGAAATGGCGCGGCGGCGACGCCTTCACCATCGACGGCCGGATCTATGGGGAAGAGGCGGAGTATCCGCATCTCGACCTGACCTTCGGCGCCGACGGCGTGCTGGGATGGAAGGGCAAGGAGTGGACCCGGCGCAACACCGTGCACGCCGACGCGCCGGCCGATCTGGCGCCCCATCTCGGCGTCTACGGCCCGGACTTCAACCCGACCTATCTTTTCTACGCCGACGGCCGCCTGAAATGCCTGATCGAGTATTTCTGCACCCATGACTGCGAGCAGCTGCCGGACGGCAGCTGGCGCATGCACGGCATCCTGTACGAGGGCGAGACGCTGGAGCTGGCGGCCCGGGACGGGGAGGGCCGCACCGGCATCCGCGTCGGCCCGATGTTCCTGGCGCGGCATGCGGAGAGGGGGGTGTAGCGGCCGCCAATCGGATTGCGATAGGGTGCCCGGCCATCGATCGGGCGCAGACGGAGGGACGGTTGTGAGCGGGACGAAGACCATCCTCGCCTTCGGCGACAGCCTGACCTGGGGCGCCGATCCCGTGAGCGGCGGCCGCCATCGCTTCGAGGACCGCTGGCCCAGCGTGCTCGAGGCCGGGCTGGACGGATCCGCCCGGGTGATCGCCGAAGGCCTCGGCGGGCGGACCACCATCTTCGACGACCACGGGGCGGCGGCCGACCGGAACGGCGCGCGGATCCTGCCGACGCTGCTGGGCAGTCACCATCCCCTCGATCTCGTGATCGTCATGCTGGGCACCAACGACCTGAAGCCGCATGTCTGCGGCAGCGCCGCCGGCGCGGGCGCCGGGATCGAGCGGCTGGTCGAGATCGCCAGGACCTACCCCTATGGCCAGGACGTAGCCGCCCCGAAGGTGCTGATCGTCGCGCCGCCGCTGCTCGGGGAGACCGCGGGTGGGGACTGGCAGCGCAACATTGCCGAATCAGAGAAGCTGGCGCCGCGCTACCGCGAGGCGGCGGAGTATGGCGGCTGCGCCTTCTTCGACGCGGCGGGCGTGGCGGCCGCATCGCCGGTCGACGGCGTGCATCTCGACGCCGGGAACACCCGGGCGATCGGGCTCGCCTTGATCCCCGTCGTCCGGCAGCTGCTGGCGTGACGCCGTACCGGCGCTTGATGCGGCGGCGAACCGTCCCCGCGACGATCGCGATGGACGGCCCTCCAGATAAGGGGCGTTCAGCTCGGGCTCGAAGCCGGACGAGGTCGGCGCCGAAGGTTAGGGCCTTCAGAAGCTGACGCGCAGCCCTCCGGTGGCGGCCTGGCTGCGATAGCCGTCGGCGAAGCTGCCGTCGTAGCGCAGGAACAGGTTCACCGCCTGCGCCGCGAGAGTGACGCCGACGCCGACCCTGGCGAGGTCGCGCGGGGCGTGGGCGCCCTCTACGGTGAACTCCGCGTCCGAGCCCTCGAACCGCCCGTCGAAGGACCGGTCGGTGTCGCCGACGTCGTGGCTCCATGCCGCGCGCAGCGACAGGCCGAGCGGTGCGCCCAGGCCGATGTCGAGGCGATGGGCCAGCTCCGCGCCCAGCAGGCCTTGGGCCGAGGTGACGGTCCGGCCGCCGATCTGGAGATCGACGGCGCCGGCCCCGCTCTCCCTGATCTCGTCCTGCCCGACGACGATGGCCTGGAACCCCGCGAAGGGGGTGAGGTCGGTGCTGTCGCCCAGCGCCAGGCGATAGCCCGTCTCGATGCCGGACAGGAACAGGTTCGAATCCGTGTCGGCGGCGGCGAAGCGGTCGATGCCGGGGAAGGAGATCGCCCGGCTCACCGTGCCCCAGCCATGGGCGTAGCCCAGCGCGCCGTCGACATACCAGGCGGCGGGCGAATAGCTGGCGTAGAGGCCGAGGGAGAGGGAGGTGAGGTCACCGTCGCCCGAGAGCTTCCGGGTGTCGAAGCGGCTGGTCGACAGGGACAGCGCGCCGCCGACGGCCAGCGCGTCGTCCAGGCGATGGTCGAAGCCGATGGCGACGCCGAGGATGTCGAAATCGACGTCATGCGTGTCGCCGTCGCCCGACAGCCGGCCGAAGCTGCCCAGCCCGGCGATCCAGGCGCTGGTGGAGCCGGGCTCGCCGGGGCCTGCGATAGCCGGCCCGCCGGCAGCCGCGGCGCCGCCGGTCCGCGACCGGCGCATCTGCTGCTGCAGGGTGTTCAGGAAGGCCTCGGCGCCGGCGATCTCGACCGACGGCAGGTCGGCATAGATCTCGCCGCTCAGCTGCTGCAGGGCCGAGCGCAGCGGATCGTCGTCGCCGTAGTTCAGCAGGTCGAGGCTGTTGTAGACATGGTCCATGTCGCCGAACAGCTGCGGCGGCGTGGCTCGGTCCAGCGCCTCGGCGATCGCGCCGGCGTTGCCGCCGCCGGCCCGCGGCGCATAGGCCAGGGCCTTGTCCCCGATCAGCTGCCGGTTGGTGTAGGCATCGGACGGCAGGAATTGCGGGTTGGCGCAGTTCGGGTCGTCGGAGGTCCCGATCAGCAGGGACTGCGCCGTGCCGCCGCTGCCCCACGGGCCGCCGACGGGGATCGACGGGGGATTGGCGGGGAAGTTGCCCAGGATCGGGGCGCCGGTCCCGGTCAGGATGCAGGTTCCCGCCGGCACGCGGACGATGGTCAGGGAATCCGGCAGATAGGGCAGGGCGAGCCTGTCCTTGATCTCCGCGGCCGTCATCCCGCGCACCGTGTCGGAGCCGGCGATGAAGCCGCCGACCGGCCGGGTGGTGCCTTCGGTGTAGACGCGGACATACTGCGTCTCGGCCGTGGTCCGCACCACCGCCGCCGGGGCCGAGTTCACGAAGGATTCGGTCGGCGGGGTGCTGAAGATGTAGGCGTTGGCGTCGGCTCCGGTCCGAACCGAAGGGACCGAGGACCCGTCCCTGCGGTAGACCAGGCCGGACAGCACGTCGCCGGGCGGCAGCGGCAGCATCTGCGCCAGCGCCGGGGCGGCGCATCCGATCGCCAGCACGCCCGAAAGAACCGCGGCCACGTGCCGTCCGGCACGCCGTTTCCCCACGCCACCCAGCATTGTCGCAGCCTCCCCACCCGGCGCATCGACGATTTCTTCTGATAAAGGATTCGTTTCTGAAATGCCCACGGAAAATCGGTGCGGGATTCAAGTTATATTGAGAGAAATGCAATAAAATAGATGTATTATTTATCTGAAACTGTCGGTTTCGGAGGGTCCCGGCAGCCGGACAACCGTCGTCGCGAGCTTCCCCGCCAGGGCAAGGTCGTGGGTGACCAGAAGCACGGCCAGCCCGGTCTCGGACACGACCCGGAGCAGGACCTCCACCACCTCCCGCTGGCTCACCGGGTCGAGGCGCGAGGTCGCCTCGTCCGCGAACAGGACCACCGGGTCGAGCAGCAGGGCCCGAAGCAGGGCGAAGCGCTGCAGCTCGCCGCCCGAGATCTGGCCCGGCAGGCGGTCGAGCAGGCCATCCGAAAGGCGCAGCCGGGCCATCAGCCCGGCCACCCGGTCCCAGGGCTGCCGATGCAGCCGGGCCAGGTCGCGCAGGCCCCGGCGGATCGGCTGGTGCGGCGCGAAGGCGGCTGGCGGGTCCTGGTACAGCTTCTGGAACCTGAGCCGCGGCTGCCCGCCGGGCCGCTCGACCATGCCCGCGTCGGGGGCGGCCAGCCCGAGCAGGATATTGCCGATCGTCGTCTTGCCGCAGCCGCTGGGGCCGGCGACGGCGACGATCTCGCCCGCCCGCAGCTCGATATCGATCCCCGCGAACAGACGGCGAGGGCCGAAGGCCTTGGTCAGGCCGCGGCCGCGCAGGACGGGGCCGCCCGAAGGCCGTGGCGCCCGATCGGGCCAGCCCCGCGGATCGGCGGCGAGCAGGGCGCGGCTGTAGGCGTGGCCCGGCGCCCGCAGCACCGTCTCGGCCGCGCCGTGTTCGACGATCCGGCCGTCCAGCATCACGCCGACGGTGCCGCCGAGCGCCTCGGCGACCGCGACGTCATGGGTGATGGTGAGCAGCAGGCGGCCGGCCTCCACCTCCCGCTTCAGCCGCGCCACGACGCTGTCGCGGAGCTGGGCGTCGAGGCCCTTGGTCGGCTCGTCCGCGATCAGCAGCCGGCTGCCGCCGGCATGGGCGATGGCGATCGCCACGCGCTGGCCCATGCCGCCCGAGATCTGGAACGGATAGAGCGCGCCGGCGTTGCCGAGCCCGACCTCGGCCAGGTGCTGCCCGCCGAGCGCCTCGCTCTCCGCCCGGGGGCGACGATGCACGAAGCGGTGCACCTCCGCCACCTGGGCGCCGCCCCGCATCGTCGGGTCGGGGGCGAGCCACGGCTCCGGCGGTAGCAACGAGATCGTGCGGCCCCAGAGCCCCCGCCGCTCCGTGGCTGGCAAGGCCAGCAGGTCGGTGCCGTCGAGATTGATCGCGCCGGCGGCCCGCAGCTCCGGCGGCAGCGTGCCCATGATCGCCTGGGCGACCAGCGACTTGCCGGAGCCGCTTTCGCCCAGCAAGGTCAGCGGCCGGCCGGGCTGCAGCGACAGCGAGACATCCGTGACGACGGGGCCGGCGGCCGAGGCGACGCCGAGCCCGGAGACGGAGAGGTCGGTCATCGGGAACTCCTCTGGGCGACGAGCTGCAGGCCGAGGACGAGCAGGACGATCAGGGCGGCGGGCAGCAGCACATGCACCGGCGCCTCCCCGTAATAGGGCAGCAGCTCGACGATCATGCTGCCCAGCTCCGGCGTCGGCGGCTGCAGGCCGACGCTGATCGCGCTGAGGGTCGAGATGGCGATGATCGCCGTCGCCATGGCGAAAGCCGCGAGCGTGCCGATCATCGGGGCGATCGCGGGCAGGACGTGGCGGCGGAGGATGTAGGCCGGGCCGAAGCCGAGCAGGGTCGCCGCCTCGACATGCGGCTGCTTCAGGACCGTTGCTGCTGTGGCGCGGGTGACGCGGTAGAACTCGACCCACAGCGTCAGCGCGAGGCCGAGATAGAGCGGCCCAAAATTGCCGGGCGCGAAGGCCAGCAGCAGAAGGACCAGCATCAGCCCGGGCAGGGCGAGGACGATGGTCGAGGCGAGGTCGGCCAGCCGCTCCACCCAGCCGCCGCGCCAGGCGGCGGCGAGGCCGAGCAGGACGCCGGGAACGGCCGCCGTCGCCATGGTCACGAACGCCATGCCGAAGGACAGCCGCGCGCCATGGGCCAGCCGGGCCAGCAGGCTGCGCCCGTAATGGTCGGCGCCGAGCAGGTAGTCGCCGCCGGCCGGTGCCAGGCTGGCGCCCAGATCCTGCCCCGCCGGATCGGCCTCGATCAGCCACGGCCCGAGCGCGGCGAAGGCCGCCAGCGCCAGCAGCAGCGCGCCGCCCGCCGCACGCGGGCCGGCGAGGCGCAGTTCGGAGAGAGGGCGGGTCATCGCGCGAGCCTCGGGCGCGGATCGAGCCAGGCGGCGGCGGCATCGACCGCGGCGGTGATGGCGACGAAGATCAGGCCCATGACCAGGGCGGTGCCCTGGACCATCGGGACGTCGCGCTCGATGATGGCGTGGACCAGGGCGTGGCCGATCCCCGGATAGGCGAAGATCGATTCGACCACGACGACGCCCTCCACCAGGTAGATCGCCTGCAGGCCGAGATAGGAGACGACGGGGATCGCCGCGTTGCGCAGGCCGTGGCGGCGCACCGCCACCGCTTCGGACAGCCCCTTGTGGCGGGCGAAGGCGAACCAGGGCGACGACACGACGCCGGCGACCGCGTCCCGCGTCACCCGGCTCGACACCGCGGCGAGGCCGAGGCCCAGGGTCAGCGCCGGCAGCGCGATCTCGCGCCACGTCCCGAAGCCGGCGGGCGGCAGCCAGCCGAGCCGGATGGCGAAGACCAGCATCAGCACGAGACCCAGCACGAAGGGCGGCAGGGCCCGCAGGGCGACCGAGCCGGCCAGCCCCAGCCGGTCGACCCAGCCCTGCGGCCGCAGGCCGGCGACGACGCCGAACGCCGGCCCGGCCAGCAGCGAGAGCCCCAGCGCCGCGGCCGCGAGCCAGAGGGAATAGCCGAGCTGGACCTCCAGCTCCTCGACGATCGGCGCGCCGGTCACCAGGGACCGGCCGAGGTCCAGCCGGGCCAGGTCGGCGATCCAGTCGGCGAACTGGGCCGGCCAGGGGCGATCGAGGCCGAGCTCGGCCCGCACCTTGGCCGCGGCCTCCGCATTCATCGCGTCGGGGCCGTAGCGGCCGGCCGCGATCCGCATCGCCGGGTCGCCGGGCAGGACGCGCATCAGGGCGAAGCACAGCGCGCCGACGACCAGCGCCACCAGGCCGGCCTGGGCCAGCCGGGCGAGGAGAAGTCGTCTCATCTAGTCCGCCCAGCGGATCGAGGCGAGGCGGTAATTCACCTCCAGCGGATCGACCTCCACGCCGGTGATGCGCTTGTTGGCGACAACCGCGAGCTCCGACCAGGTGACCGGGATGCCCGGCAATTGGTCCTGCAGGATCTCGGCGGCGCGCCGGCGCAGCGGCTGCTGCCGGTCCGGGTCGCTGGCCGCCATCAGCTGGTCGACGATGCCCAGCAGCTCCGGGTCGGACCAGCCCATCGCGCCCCAGTCTCCGCCCTTCGGCCCGTAGTCCTGCACCAGCGCCCCGATCGGATCGGGGACGACGGAGTAGAGGCGCGAGACCAGGCCGACCTCCAGCGTGCCGTCCTGGTGCCGGCTGACGATCTCCGAGCTGTTGCCGACCGAGACCTTCAGCTCGATGCCGACCTCCCGGAGCTGCGCCTGCAGGGCGGTGGCGATCGGCGGCAGCTCCGGCCAGTTGGCGTAGGTGATCAGCGTCGGGGCGAAGCGGCGGCCGTCCCGTTCCAGGATGCCGTCGCCGCCGGGCGTCCATCCGGCCTCGGCCAGCAGCCGCCGCGCCTCCTCCGGGTCGCGCCGCAGCGGCGGCAGGTCGGGGACGTGCCAGCCGGCGAGGGTGGGCGGGAACAGCTGGGTCGCGGCCAGGTCGGGGTTGCGCAGGATCGCCTTGGCGATGCCGGCGCGGTCGATGGCAAGGCTCAGCGCCCGGCGCTCCCGCACGTCGTCGAAGAAGGGCGAGGCCGCGTTCAGCTTCAGGAGGCGGGTCCGGGGAATGGTGGCCGCACGCACGTCGAGATCCGGATCGCGCTTCAGCCGCGCCACGGAGACGGGCAGCATGGAGAAGGCGAGGTCGGCCTCGCCGCTCTCCGCCATCAGCGCCCGAGTCTCGCCCTGGCCGACGGCGAGATACTGCACCTCGCGGATGCCGGGCTCGCCGCCCCACCAGCCGCCGGCCTCCTCGAGCTCCAGCTTCAGGGGCGGCGTCAGCGCCTTCACCCGGTAGGGCCCCGAACCGATGATCCGCGCGACGCGGCCGGACTCGTCGTAGGAGGCCGGGGCGAGGATGATCGCGCCGTAATTCACCAGGAAGGCGGGCAGGGCGGCGAAGGGCCGGTCCAGCCGGACGACGACGTCGCCGCCGTCATAGCCGATGTCGGCGATCGGCACCTGGGACAGGATGCCGGCCCCGGCCCGGGCCCGCCGCAGGCTGGCCGCCGCCGCCTCGGCGGTGACCGGCGTGCCGTCGTGGAAGACGGCGCCGCCGCGGATCCGGAAGCGCCAGGTCAGCCCGTCGTCGGCGGCGGACCAGGATTTGGCCAGGGCCGGGGACAGGTGGCCTGCGGGATCGACCGTGACCAGCGTCTCGGCCACCTGCATGCGGCTGGAGATGTAGCCCGACTGCGCCGGGTCGATCCCGGCGATCTCCCAGGGGCCGACCACCTTCAGCGGCCGGTCCTGCGCCGAAGCGGTGCCGGCCAGGAGGGCAAGCGCCAGCCCCGCCGCGGCGACAAGATGTGCGACCCGCATCCCGATCTCCGTAATGTTATATCATACGTTTTGGATCGGGCGGACGAAAAGGTCAACAGCCGGGTGGCGCGGCGGCCCGCTCGGGCGTGGCGCCCGAGCGGCGTCTCGCCCGGGCCTACTTCGCCAGCTCGGCTCGGATCTTGTCGACCTCTGCGGCGCTCATCTCGCCGATCGTCGTGACCTTGCCGTCCTGGATGCGCCACAGCCGGAACGGGCCGGTGATGTCGCCGTACCGGTCGAAGCTCACCGGGCCGATCACGCCTTCGTATTTGATCGGCTTGCCGTCCTTGATCAGCTGCAGCGCCTTGGCGAACTCGTCCTTGCCGGCGTGGATCGGCGTGCCGTCCTCGGCCACCACCTGCGGGATCGCGGCCTTGATCGCCGCGGCGTCGGCCTTGCCGGCCTTGGCGATGGCCAGCGCGACGATGGCGCCGGCGTCGTAGGAGCGGTCGGCCGCCGGCGCGTCCGGCTTGATGCCGCCGGAGAAGGCCTCGTAGGCGCCGTAGAAATAGTCGGTCGAGGCCGTCCTGGTGGTGCCGGAGGAGGTGCCGTAGGCGTCGTTCAGGTACTGCGCGCCGACGGCCTCGATGAAGTCGCTGGAGTTCATGCCGTCGTTGAGCAGCAGCTTCTGCGGGCCGCCGCCCGAGATCCAGGCGCGGGCGATGGTGGCGCCGTCGACCGGGGTGCTGACCAGGTACAGCGCCTCCGGCTCGCCCGCCATGGCCGCGCTGGCCTCGGCGGAATAGCTCGACTGCTGCTCGTTATAGGGCGTGGCCGAGGTGATGGTGCCGCCGAGCCTGGTGTAGGCGGCCGAGAACTCGCGGACGATGTTGACGCCGAAGTCGTTGTTGACGTGGATGATGGCGATCTTCTTCAGGCCCTGGTCGAGCGCGAATTTCGCCGCCGCCGTGCCCTGCAGCGCGTCGGAGGTGATGGTGCGGAAGAAGACGCCGTTGGTCTTGCCGTCCCGGCCCAGCGCGGTCAGCGTCGGCGAGGAGGAGGCGGGCGACACCTGCACCACGCCGGCCGGCGCCGTCACCGAGGTCAGGATCGGGATCGAGACCGAGGAGATGATGCCGCCGATCACCACCGGCACCTTCCTGATGTTGACCAGCTGCGTCGCCTGGTCGACGGCGACGGTGCCCTGGCTCTGGCTGTCGCGGGTGTCGGTCACCAGCTTGCAGCCCGCGGCGCCGCCGGCCTCGTTGGCGTCGCGGAACGCCATCTCGACCGACTTCGCGCCGGCCTGGCCATAGGCGCCGGCCGGGCCGGTCAGCTCCATCACCAGGCCGACGGTGATGTCGCAGGCGGCGGCCGGCAGGGCCGGCGCGGCGGCGGCCGCCATCAGGGCAGTGGTCAGAAGGATCCGTTTCATGGCTGTTCTCCCTGTTTGGTTGGGCCGGCGATCCGCCGCCGGCCGTTGCTTGCAAAGATCAGGCGGCGCCCTTGTTCAGGTTGTATTTCATGATCGCGCCATGGCGCCCGTGGCGGTCGCGCTCCAGCGTGTAGACGTCGCCCTCCAGCTCCCCCGCCCCCGCCAGCGCCCCGGCGATCTGCGCATGATCCTCTTCGGTCAGGGCGATGTCCGAAATGGCGAGGTTGGCAGCCAGATGGTCGCGGTTGCGGGCGCCGACGATCACCGCGGCCACGCCCGGCCGATCCAGCATCGCGGCGCTGGCCACCGTGGCGATGTCGCTGCCGTGCCGGTCGGCGACCCGGCGCAGCGCCCGCAGCAGGGCCTGGAACAGGTCCCAGCCGCCGAGATCGTCGATAATCAGCTTGTACTTGACCAGCGACCGGTTCTCCAAAGGCTCCGCCGGCTCCCTGGCGCCGAGCCAGCGGTCGCCCAGGAAGCCGCCGGCCACGGTGCCGTAGCAGAGGAAGGAGACGCCGTGCTCGGCCGCGGCCCGGGCCATCCGCCGCTCCGGCCGGCGGTCCAGCAGCGAATACTGCACCTGCATCGAGGTCAGCGGCACGCCGGCCCGTAAGATCTCCAGCATATGGTCGGTATCGAAATTGGTGCCGCCGACCTTGTGGATCTTGCCGGCGCGGCGCAGCTCCTCCAGCCACAGCGCCGCCTCGCCCCAGCGCGGCGCCGCGTAATCCCACCAGTGGAACTGCACCAGGTCCAGCCGCTCTAGCCCCAGGCGCCGCAGCGACCGGTCGATCACGGCCTCGACATCGGCCTTGCGGATGCGCGGCAGGATGTCGAGGTCGGGGACGTATTTGGTGTGCACCTTGATCCGGCCGAGTGCCTCCGCCCCGCGCAGATCGCGATACTGCCGCCGGAACCGGCCGATCATCTCCTCGACCCCAGTGTAGATGTCGGCGCAGTCGAAGGTGGTGATGCCGGCATCGGCGAAGGCCGTCATGTCGGCCACGGGATCGCCGCTGCGGGCCTCGCTATGGCCGCTCGACAGCTGCCAGCCGCCGCGGATCACGCGCGAGATCTCGTAGTCCGGGGCCAGCCGGATC
Source organism: Inquilinus sp. Marseille-Q2685 (assembly GCF_916619195.1). Classification (NCBI taxonomy): domain Bacteria; kingdom Pseudomonadati; phylum Pseudomonadota; class Alphaproteobacteria; order Rhodospirillales; family Rhodospirillaceae; genus Inquilinus; species Inquilinus sp. Marseille-Q2685. Next base: position 1,601,583 of record NZ_CAKAKL010000002.1, on the reverse strand, counting down.
CTCTGCATGGTCGTCTCACTCGTCATGGAGCGGCACCGCGGTGGTCGCGGCATGGCTGAACCGGCGCCGGCCGGTCCGGGTGATGCGGAAGCGCGACGAGCAGTTCGGGTCGGGGCAGGCGACCTCGGCGTCCGTCGTCATCCAGTCGTTGGCATGGGTCGGGCGCTGCTTGGCCGGCAGCAGCGGCAGCAGCGCCGCCAGCGAGTAGATCGAGAAGCCCTGGCCCGGCGGCAGGTGCAGCATCTCGCCGCGCAGCTCGAAATAATCGCCGACCCTGGCGCCGCAATAGATCTTCCCGCCTTCGGGCGCCACCACTTCGACCCGCAGGTCGTACAGCTCGAAGCTGTCGTCGCGTGCGTCAGCCATAGGCTCTCTCCTCGGCATCCTCGACGTCGAGCCGCCCGCGGATCAGGCGGAAAGAACGGGTGATGTCGCTCGTCAGCGCCCGGGTCGCCTCTCCGGCATCGCCGCGCTCCAGCGCCTCGATCAGTTCCCAGTGGTAATGGGTGGCCGGGATGTCCCGCTGCTCGTCATGGATCTGCGCCGCGGCGCGGACATAGGGGCCGGACTGCAGCCACAGGCTCTCGACGATCGGGATCAGCACGGCCGAGCCGGCGGCGCGGTAGATGGCGAAGTGGAAGTCGTGGTTCAGCTCCGACGTCCGGTGCGCCTTGTCCGGATCGTCGCTGCGGAAGGCCTCCTCGCACGCCACCGTCAGCTGCCGCAGCCGGGCGAAATCCTCTGTCGACAGGTTTGGCAGCGCCAGCGCCGTCACCTGGCCCTCGATCAGGCAGCGGGCGCGGGCCAAATCGTCGAGACGTTCGCGGGTGATCAGCGGCACCCGGACGGAGCGGTTGGGCAGCGCCTCCAGCGCCTGTTCGGAGACCAGGCGGCCCAGCGCCTCGCGCACCGGCATGGTGCTGGTCCGCAGCGTCTCGGCCAGTTCGACGATGCGCAGCACCTCGCCGGCGTCGAACATGCCGTGGATCAGGGACCGGCGCAGCTCGGCATAGACCCGGTCGTGCAACGTCTCGCGCCCGACCGGCGACAGCGCGCGCCGGCGGCTCATACGGCCACATCCATGCAAGACACCGCGTATCGCTCGTCCCGATCGGGCATCGGCCCTCCAGATGCTCCCGAATTTTCTACTTGCCATCCCGCCGGCTGTAAACTTTGATCAAACATCACCGATCAAAATTGGCCCGAGGCGGATGCAGCCAGCCGCACATGCCCCGAACGCTTCCGCCGGCGCGCCCGTGATCGAGGGGCGCGACCTGGTCAGGCAGTTCGGCGGCCTGCGGGCGGTGGACGGCATGTCGATCGCGCTCCATCCGGGCGAGATGCTGGGGCTGATCGGCCCGAACGGCGCAGGCAAGACCACGCTGTTCAACCTTCTGGCCGGCAGCCTGGCACCGAGCGCCGGCACGATCCGGATCGCCGGCCGCGCGCTGTCGCACCGGGGGGCGGAGCAGCGCATCGCCCATGGCGTGGCCCGCACCTTCCAGATCCCACGCCCCTTCGCCGAGATGACGGTGCTGGAGAACGTGCTGACCGGCGGCCAGAAGCAGGCGGGCGAGCGGATCTGGCCGAACTTCCTGTCCCCCGGCCGGGTCGCGGCGGAGGAGCGGGCGGCGGTGGAGAAGGCGCGGGCGCTGCTCGACTTCGTCACCCTGTCGCATCTGCAGCACGAGCCGGCGCGAATCCTGTCCGGCGGCCAGCGCAAGCTGCTGGAGCTGGCGCGGGTGCTGATGGCCGGTCCGCAGGCGATCCTGCTCGACGAGCCGGCGGCCGGGGTCGCTCCGGCGCTGCTGGAGCTGATCATCGACCGGATCCTCGAGCTGAATCGCCAGGGCCGCTCGATCCTGCTGATCGAGCACAACATGGAGATGGTGGCCCGGCTGTGCGGCCGTGTCGTCGTCATGGCCTCGGGCCGCCACCTGACCGAGGGCGCGCCGGCCGAGATCGCGCGCAACCCGGCGGTCGTCGACGCCTATCTCGGCGGGGTGGGGTGATGCCCCCACTGGAAACGACAGCCGCCCTGTCGACCCGGGGCCTTGTCGCCGGCTACGAGCCCGACCTGCCGATCGTGCGCGGCGTCGACCTGCGGGTGGCGCAGGGCGAGCTGGTGGTGCTGCTGGGGCCGAACGGCGCCGGCAAGTCGACCCTGGTCAAGGCGATCGCCGGGCTGGTGCCGGTCCATTCCGGTACGGCGTCGCTGGGGGCGGCCGACATCACCGGGGTGCCGGCGCACGAGAAGATCCGCCACGGGCTGGCCTTCGTGCCGCAGACCGAGAACATCTTCGCCACGCTGTCGATCCACGACAATCTGCGCGCCGCGGCCGACATCCTGCCGAAGGACCGGCGCGCCGGGCGCATCGCGGCGCTCTACGCCCTATTCCCCGACCTGGCCGCGCGGCCGTCGCTGCGGGCCGGCCAGCTGTCGGGCGGCCAGCGCCAGATGCTGGCGGTGGCCCGCGCCCTGATCGTCGACCCGGCGGTGCTGATCCTGGACGAGCCCTCGGCCGGCCTGTCGCCGAAGATCGTGGCGGAGGTCTTCGCCAGGCTGCAGGCGATCAACCGCGCCGGCGTCACCATCGTGCTGGTGGAGCAGAATGTGAAGGCGGCCTTGGCCATCGCCGACCGCGCCGTGATCCTGGTCGAGGGGCAGGTGCGCCACGAGGGACCGGCCATCGGGCTGGCCGAGGACCCGATCGTCGCCGATCTCTATCTCGGCGCCCGGCGTCCCGGGGCCGCGCCATGACCCCGCAGGTGATCATGGATGGGCTGATCACCGGGGCGATGATCGGGCTGGGCGCCATCGGCGTGACCTTGACCTATTCGATCCTGCGCTTCGCCAATTTCGCGCATGGCGAGCTCCTGTCCTGGGGCGCCTATGCCGCGCTGGCCGCCGCCGGCGCGCTCGGCAGCCTGTCCGGCGGGCTGCTGGCCCCCATCGGGCCGTTCTCCTTCGGCTGGGCGCTGCCGATCGGCGCGCTGGTCGCCGTGGCCCTGACCGGCGGGCTGGCGCTGCTGGTCGACGCGCTGCTGTTCGGTCGCCTGCGCGACCGGCGCAGCACCGTCATCATCCTGGTGATGGCCAGCTTCGGCGCAGCGCTGACGCTGCGCAGCCTGCTGGAGTTCATCTTCACCTCCAAGCCGGCCTACTACACCAAGGCGCTGCAGATCGCCGTGAAGTTGGGCGGCGGGATGCGGGCCACGCCCGACCAGCTGCTGACCCTCAGCGTCGTCCTCGTCCTGGTCCTGGCGGTGCATCTGCTGCTGACCCGGACGGCGACCGGCCGGGCGATGCGCGCGGTCAGCGAGAACCCGCAGCTGGCCGGCGTCGTCGGCATCGATGTGCGCCGCGTCATCCGCATCGTCTGGCTGCTGGGGGCGGGGCTGGCCGCCGTCGCCGGCATCTTCGCCGGCCTGCTGGTCCAGATCCGGCCGCAGATGGGGCTCGACCTGCTGCTGCCGCTGTTCGCCGCGGCGATCCTCGGCGGCATCGGCAGCATCCCGGGGGCGATGCTGGCGGGTCTCGTCATCGGCTTGGCCGAGGCGGCGGCCGTGCCGCTGGTCGGCGGCGAATGGCGCGCCGCCGTATCCTTCGTCGTGCTGGTGCTGGTGCTGCTGCTGCGCCCCCAGGGCCTGTTCGGGAGGGCCGGATGAGCGTCGAGCTGGTCGCCTATGGCTGCTTCTTCCTGACCATGGCGCTGACCTACGCGATCATGTGCCTCGGCCTGAACGTGCAATGGGGCCAGACCGGGCTGTTCAATGTCGGCGTCGCCGGCTTCGTCGCGATCGGCGCCTATGTCTCGGCGCTGCTGACCACGCCGGAGACGGCAGACCGCTTCGGCGGCTTCGGCCTGCCGATGCCGGCCGGCTGGCTGGGCGGGGCGCTGGCCACGGCGCTGGTGTCCTTCCTGATCGGCGCGCTGACCATCCGGCTGCGGGCCGACTGCCTGGCCATCGCCACCTTCGGCGTCGCCGTGGCTGTGCAGCTCTGCGCCCTCAACCTCGTCACGGTGACCGGCGGCCCCTTCGGCATCGGCTTCACCCCGCGGCCCTTCGCCGGCCTGGCCGGCGCCCCGCTGCTGTTCGGCCTGGCCAATCTCGGCGTGGTCGCAGCGGTCGTGCTGCTCCTGTACCTGGCGCTGCAGCGCCTGGTGCGCAGCCCCTGGGGCCGGGTGCTGCGGGCGATCCGCGAGGACGAGACGGCGGCGCGGGCCCTGGGCAAGAACGCCGTCTCGTTCCGGCTGCAGGCCTTCGCCATCGGCGGCGGCATCATGGGGCTGGCCGGCGCCGTGCAGGCGCATTTCATCGGCTTCATTGCGCCCGACAACTACCTGCCCCGGCTGACCTTCCAGGTCTGGGCGATGCTGATCGTCGGCGGCTCGGGCAGCAATCTCGGCGCCATTCTGGGCGCGGTCTTCGTCTGGGGCCTCTGGGCGGCCTCGGGCGGCGCCATCTCGGCCCTGTTCCCGCCCGACCAGCAGGCGCGCGCGGCCGCGCTGCAGATCGTCATGATCGGCGTCGCCCTCTGCGCCGTCCTGCTGCTGCGTCCGCGCGGCATGCTGGGCGAGGACCGCGTGGTGTCGCGCCATCTCGGCCGGCTGTCGGGCGCCGGCCGGACCATCACCGAGGAGACGTCCCGTGCCGGCAACCCCTGAACGCATCGAGCTCGGTCCCGGCCTCTCGATCAGCCGGCTGGTCTGCGGGTTGTGGCAGGTGGCCGACCTGGAGAAGGACGGCGCGACGCTCGACCCCGAGCGCGGCGCCGACGCCCTCGACGCCTATGTCCGGGCCGGCTTCGACAGCTTCGACATGGCCGACCATTACGGCAGCGCCGAGCTGATCGCCGGCCGTCTGCTGGCCCGCCACGGCAAGGGCGCAGGCCGGCCGCTCGCCTTTACCAAATGGTGCCCGGAGCCGGGGCCGATGACGGCCGAGGTGGTCCGCCGCGGCGTCCAGGACCGGCTCGACCGGCTGGGCGTCGACCGGGTCGACCTGCTGCAGTTCCACTGGTGGAGCTTCGAGCATCCGGCCTGGCTCGACGCGCTGCACGAAATGGCGCGGCTGCGGGAGGAGGGGCTGATCGGCGCCATCGGCGTCACCAATTTCGACGCCGCGCATCTGGCCGTGGCCCTGGCAGACGGCGTGCCGGTCCTGACCAACCAGGTGTCGTTCTCCCTGGTCGATCGCCGCGCGGCCGGCGCGCTGTCGGATCTGTGCCGGGCCAGGGGCGTGAAGCTGCTGGCCTACGGCACGCTCTGCGGCGGCTTCCTGTCGGACACGTGGCTCGGCCGGCCGGAGCCCGCTTCGATGCCGGATTGGAGCCGGTCGAAATACAAGCGCTTCATCGACGCGGCGGGCGGCTGGAGTGTCTTCCAGGGCATCCTGCAGGCCGCCGCCGAGGTTGCGCGGAAGCATGGCGTCTCCCTCTCCAACGTCGCCACGCGCTGGGTGCTGCAGCACGAGGCGGTCGCCGCCGCCATCATCGGCGCAAGGCTGGGCGAGAGCGAGCATCGCGCCGACAACCTCAAGGTCTTCGATTTCGCGCTCGACGCCCAGGACAGGGGGCGGCTCGAAGAGGCCTTCGCCGCGGCGACGCCGATCCCGGGCGATTGCGGCGACGAATACCGGCGGCCGCCCTATCTCACTGCCTCGGGCGACCTCAGCCACCATCTCGACGCCCTTCCGTCGATCTTCACGGCCGAGCCGGTGCCCGGCCGGCCGGACCGGCTGCGGGTCTCCTCCGGCAGCGTGTGGGAGCCGATCGCGGGATACAGCCGCGCCGTCCGGGTGAAGGACACGATCCGCGTCTCCGGCACCACCGCCACCCATGGCGGCGACCGCTGCGTCGCACCGGGCGACCCCGGGGCGCAGGCCACCTACATCCTCGACAAGATCGCCGCCTCGATCGCGGCGCTGGGCGGTTCGATGGAGGACGTCGTTTGCACCCGCATCTATCTCCGAGACGCCGCGATGTGGGAGCCGGTGTCGCGCGCCCATGGCCGGGTCTTCGGCGCGGTCAAGCCGGCCAACACCCTGGTCCAGGCCGGCGCCCTGGTGGGCGACTATGAGGTCGAGATCGAGGCCGAGGCGGTGGTCGGATAGCGCGGCGCTCAGACGGCTCTCGCCTGGGCGACGACGCTGAGGCTCACGCCCAGCCGGCCTCCGCCGCCATCGCCACCGGGCCGTTCTCCCGGGCCGTCCACAGCTTCAACCCGTCGCCGTTCTCCTCGGCGTGCAGCACCATGCCGTCGTCGTCGAACAGCGGCGACAGGCTGCGGAAGTCGAACCGTGCCGGTGGCGCGCGGCGGATCTCCGCCGCGAAATGGAACAGCAGCGTCGCCTGCAGCGGCCCGTGGACGATCAGGCCGGGATAGCCCTCGACCTCGGTGACATAGCGGCGGTCGTAGTGGATGCGGTGGCCGTTGAAGGTCAGGGCGGAGTAGCGGAACAGCAGGGGCGGGGACGCGTCGAGGCGGCGCCGGTGGCGGCCGCCTTCGGCCGGGGCGGGGGCCGTCTTCGCCCCGCCGCTGTCGAGGCCGCGATAGACGATGTCCTGCCGTTCCTGCAGCAGCGGCCGGCCGTTTCCCTCGACGGCATGGTCGACCGTGACGAAGCACAGCCGGCCGGTGCGGCCCTCCTTCAGCACCACATCGGCGATGCGGGAGACGCGCCGCACGGCATCCCCGACCCGCAGGTCGTCCCGGAAGGTCACGCTGCCGCCGGCCCACATCCGGCGCGGCAGTGGCACCGGCGGCAGGAAGCCGCCGCGCCGCGGATGGCCGTCCGGGCCCAGCGCCGCCGTCGGCGCGGCGGGCTGGGCCAGGCAGAAATGGATGAGGCGCGGCGCGACCTCGCCGATCTGCGGCGGGCCGCCGGGAAGGTCGAGCGTCGCCTTGAACTTGCGGACGAGATCGGCGGTGACGACGTCCTCCGCCACCTCCTCGCGCCCGATCCAGGAGCGCAGGTGATCGATATCGAGATCCTGCGGGACGGCGGTCATGCGCTCTGCTCCTCCACGTCATCGTCGAACGGCCGATGCCCGTCCAGCCCCGGCACCGCACCGTAGCGCCGCCGCGCGCCTGTGACGATCGGTACCGGGGCAGGGAGGAAGACCGGCCCGGCCGTGACCAACCGGCATCCGCCGCCGGCGGAATCCTGCCGGCGGCGGAAGCCGGATCGGCGGATTTCCGCCGATCCGCGCCGGCATCGGTTCCGCGAAACGGCCGGACTCCGCCATTTCCGGCGGCGTCCCGGCCCTGGCATCCCGCTTGCACCTCTCCCCGCCGGCCGCAGCCGCGGCCGGTCAAGAAAGCCCGTTCGGGGAGATGCTCATGGAAGACGCCGTTTCCGGTCTCGGCCAGCGCCGATTCCGTCCCGCGCCCGCCGTCGCCCAGCCGGTCGGCACGCGCCAGAGGATCGTGTCGATCTTCGGCGGCTCGGTCGGCAACCTGGTCGAGTGGTACGACTGGTACATCTACGCCGCCTTCTCGCTGTACTTCGCCAAGGCCTTCTTTCCGGCCGGCGACACCACCGCCCAGCTGCTGAACACGGCGGCGATCTTTGCCATCGGCTTCCTGATGCGGCCGATCGGCGGCTGGCTGATGGGCATCTATGCCGACAAGCACGGCCGCAAGGCCGGGCTGACCCTGTCGGTGATGGTGATGTGCGCCGGGTCGCTGATCATCGCCCTGACCCCGACCTACGAGACCATCGGCGTCGCGGCGCCGGTGCTGCTGGTCCTGGCCCGGCTGCTGCAGGGCCTGAGCGTCGGCGGCGAATACGGCGCCAGCGCCACCTACCTGTCGGAGATGGCGACCAGCCGGCACCGCGGCTTCTACTCCAGCTTCCAGTACGTGACGCTGATCATGGGGCAGCTGCTGGCGCTGGCGGTGCTGATCCTGCTGCAGCAGGTGTTCCTGACGTCGGAGCAGCTGGAGGCCTGGGGCTGGCGCATCCCGTTCTTCATCGGCGCGATCTGCGCCGTGGTGGCGCTGTATCTGCGCCGCAACCTGGCGGAGACCGAGGCCTACACCAAGTCCAGGCGCGAGCCGCGGAAGGAGAGCATCCTGCGGGCCCTGCTGCGCCACCCGCGCGAGATCATGATCGTGGTCGGGCTGACGCTGGGCGGCACGGTCGCCTTCTACACCTACACCACCTACATGCAGAAGTTCCTGGTCAACACCGTGGGCATGAGCAAGGCGGATTCGACCCTGGTGTCGGCCGCGGCGCTGTTCCTGTTCATGTGCCTGCAGCCGGTGGTCGGCGCCTTCTCCGACAGGATCGGCCGGCGGCCGCTGCTGATCGGGTTCGGCGTGCTGGGCACGGTCCTGACCGTGCCGATCCTGTCGACCCTGGCGCAGACGACCGACGCGCTGGCCGCCTTCGGCCTGATCGTGGCGGCGCTGGTCATCGTCTCCGGCTACACCTCGATCAACGCGGTGGTGAAGGCCGAGCTGTTCCCCACCGAGGTGCGGGCGCTGGGCGTCGGCCTGCCTTATGCCCTGACGGTGTCGATCTTCGGCGGCACCGCCGAATACATCGCGCTGTGGTTCAAGGACATCGGGCATGAGAGCTGGTTCTACTGGTACGTGACCGGCTGCATCCTGTGCTCGCTGCTGGTCTACGCCTTCATGCGCGACACCAAGTCGGCCTCAAGGATCGACGACGGCACGCAGCCGTAATAGGGTCCAGGCCCCGCCGCACGGTGCGGCGGGGCCTGTAAACCGTGTCGCGACTGCCGATGAACGTCACCGCCCGCCGGGGCCGGATCCTGCTCTTCGCCGCCGTCGGCTTGGCGGCGGCCGGCCTGTCGCTGGCGGTGCAGGGCTGGGTGCTGCGCGACAACCTCGCGGCGCTGGAAGGCCAGGCGCGGGAGCGGCTGACCCTCGCCGCCGCCAGCGTCGAGGCGGCGATCGGCCGGTTCCGCTACCTGCCGCAGGTGATCGGCCAGACGCCGCAGATCCGTGCCCTGTACGGCGCACCGCCCGGCCCGGCCGCTATCGACACCGCGAACCGCCACCTGCAGGCGATCAGCGGCGCGGCGGGCGCGGCCGCGCTTTATGTCCTCGACCGCGACGGCACGGCGATCGCCGCCAGCAACTGGGACACGCCCGGCAGCTTCATCGGGCACGGCTACGCCTACCGGCCCTATTACCGAGAGGCGATCGAGACGGGCGAGGGCAGCTTCTATGGCATCGGCGCCACCACCGGGCAGCCCGGCTACTTCCTGGCCAGCCGGATCGACGCGCCGGGGCCGGGCGGCCGGCCCGCGCCGGTCGGCATCGCCGTGGTCAAGGTCGATCTCACCGGGCTGGAGCGCGAATGGGCCGGGGCCGACGCCACGCTCGGCATCGCCGATGCCGACGGCATCCTGTTCCTCGCCGCCCGACCGGGCTGGCGCTACCGCCCGCTCTTCGCCCTCGACGGCCGCGCCCAGGCCTCTATCCTGGCGGAGCGGCGCTATGCCGGGCTGCCTTCCGTCACCCGGCCGATCTTCCGCAGCCGGACGGAAGCCGACGACCAGGGCCGGTCGGTCCGGCTGCTGGATCCCGGCGCCGGCGGCGACCTGCTGCTGTTCACCCTGCCGCTGCCCGACCATGGCTGGTCGCTGATCGCCGTGGCCGATCCGGGGCCGGCCCGGACCAACGCCCTGGTCGCCGCGGCAGCCGCCGGCCTGGCCGTGATCGTCGTGGTGCTGGCCGCCGTGCTGTGGCGTGCCCGCCGCCGCGCCCGCATTGCGGAGCGCCGGTCCAAGGACGAGCTGGAACGCCGCGTGGCCGAGCGGACCGAGGCGCTGACCGCCGCCAACCGGCGGCTGGAGGACGAGATCGAGGAACGCCGCCGCGCCGAGGCGGAACTGCACCGCACCCGGGACGACCTGGTCCAGGCCGCCAAGTTGGCCGCTCTGGGCCAGGCCTTCGCCGGGCTGGCGCATGAGATCAACCAGCCGCTGGCGGCGCTGAAGACCTATCTGGCCAGCACCCGCCTGCTGTCCGGCCGCGGTGAGACCGCGAAGGTGGCCGCCAATATCGACGTGATGGCCGAGGCGGTCGACCGCGTCGCCGGGCTGACCGGCCAGCTGAAGCGCCTGGCCCGGCGCGACGGGCACGATTCCGTGCCGGTCGATCTGGCCGCGGTGCTGGACGGCGTGCTGCGCCTCCTGGCCTATCGCCTGGCCGATCTCGGCATCGCGGTCGAGCGGACGGGGGACGGCCCGGCGGTGGTGATGGGCGAGGCCGGGCGGCTGGACCAGGTGGTGATGAACCTCGTCAGCAACGCGATCGACGCGGTGCGCGGCCGCGAGACGCGGCGGATCCGGGCTGTGGTCGAGACCGGTGGCGGCACGGCCCGGCTGACGGTCGAGGATTCCGGCCCGGGCATCGATCCGGCGATCCGCGACCGGCTGTTCGAGCCTTTCGTCACCACCAAGGAGGCGGGGGACGGCCTCGGGCTGGGCCTCGCCACCGTCTACCGCATCGTCCGCGACCATGGCGGCGGCATCAGCCATCGCCCGTCCGATCTCGGCGGCACCGCCTTTGTCGTGACATTGCCGCTTGCCGAAGCGAAGACCGTCGCCGAATGACCGAAACCTCCCACCGCATCCTGGTCGTCGAGGACGACCCGTCGGTCGCCGGGTCGATCGAGCAGTGGCTCGGCCTGTGCGGCTTCACCATCGAGACCGCGCGCTCCGCGGCCGAGGCGCTGCGCCGGATCGACGGCTTCGCCCCCGACGCGGTGCTGACCGACGTCCGCATGCCGGGCGAGAGCGGGCTGGAGCTGCAGCGCCGGCTGGCGGCGGAGCGGCCGGGCCTGCCGGTGGTGCTGCTGACCGGCCATGGCGACGTGCCGATGGCGGTGGCGGCGCTGCAGGCCGGCGCCTTCGACTTCATGACCAAGCCCTACGAGCCCGACCACCTCGCCGCGGTGCTGCGCAACGCCGCCTCGCAGCACCGGCTGCGCCGCCGGGTGAGCGAGCTGGAGACCCGGCTGGACGACGCCCTGGCCGGCACCCTGATCGGCGACGCCCCGGCGATGCGCCGCCTGCGCCGGCTGGTGGCCGAGCTGGCGGCGCTGCCGGTCGACGTCGTGGTGCGCGGCGAGACCGGCACGGGCAAGGAGGTGGTGGCGCGGGCGCTGCACGATTTCGGCCCGCGCCGCGACCGGCCCTTCGTCGCCATCAACTGCGCCGCGATCCCGGCCGAGATGATCGAGGGCGAGCTGTTCGGCCATGAGGCCGGCGCCTTCACCGGCGCCCGCGCCGCCCGGATCGGCAAGTTCGAGCATGCCGACGGCGGCACGGTGCTGCTGGACGAGATCGAGAGCATGCCGCCCTCGGTCCAGGCCAAGCTGCTGCGCGTGCTGCAGGAGCGGGTGGTGGAGCGGCTGGGATCGAACCGGCTGATCCCGGTCGACATCCGGGTGGTCGCCGCGGCCAAGACCGACCTGCGCGAGCGGGCGGCGGCGGGCGCCTTCCGCGAGGATCTGTTCTTCCGGCTGGCGGGGGTGGAGATCGAGATCCCGCCCCTGCGCGAGCGCGGCGACGACATCCTGCTGCTGTTCGGCCGCTTCGCCGGCGCCGCCGCCGACCGGCTGGGGCTGGACCGGCGCAGCCCGTCGTCGGCCGAGGTCGCGGCCCTGCTGGGCCATGGCTGGCCTGGCAATGTGCGCGAGCTGAAGGCGGCGGCCGAGCGTTTCGCCATGGGCCTGTCGGGCGCCGGAGCCGGGGACATCCTGAACCCGGCGGCGGACACGGGCGGCGGGCTGGCGGAGCGGGTCGCCGCCTATGAGCGCAGCCTGATCCTGGCGGCGCTGCGCGAGACCGGCGGGTCGGTCGCCGCGGCGATGGAGATCCTCGGCCTGCCGCGGCGGACGCTGAACGAGAAGATGGCGCGGCTGGGGATCGACCGGTCCCGGCTCGACCCGTCCGGGTGACGCGATGGCGGTGACGCTCGGGGTCAGCTTCTCTTCCGCCAGACGCGGCGGCGGCGCACCACGCCGTCATGGCCCTGCGCGCTGAACCACCCGCCCTGGAAGTGGTCGGTCACCTGTGGCAGCTCCGCCGACGGCCTGGTCTCGAAGGCCCCGGGCGCGGCGAAGTCGATGGTGCGATCCTGCGGTCGGTAGCCCAGCGCGGTCGCGACCGAGTTGTCCCACCAGGCGGCGTCGGTGGCCGACATGCCGTAGACCGCGGTGCAATCGATGTCGGGATGCTCCAGCCCGATCAGCACCAGCTGGGCCAGGTCGCGCGGGCTGATCCAGACCGCCAGGCCGCGGGCGTCGAAGGGCCGTTCGCCGGCGTTGCCGATGCGGATTGCCAGAGTGCGAATGCCCGTCTTCTCGAAATAGACCCCGGCCTCCAACTCGCCCCAGCATTTGCTGAGACCGTAGAGGCCGTCCGGCCGCATCTGGTCCTCGACCCCGACCCGCGCGTCGCGCGGATAGAAGCCGGTGACGTGGTTGCTCGACGCCAGCACCACGCGGCCGATGCCGGCGCGGAGCGCCGCCTCGTAGACATTGTGGGTGCCGAGCACGTTGACCCGCAGGATGTCCTCGACCGCGCGCTCGTTCGGATAGCCGGCGAAATGGACGATCGCGTCGGCGCCCGCCACCGCCGCGGTCAGCGCCGCCAGGTCGGTGATGTCGACCGAGGTCCAGCTCTCATGCTCCGCCAGCGGGCCGGGATCGGCGATGTCGAGGATGCGCACCGCGCCGATGCGGCCGACCAGCGCGCGGCGCAGCACCCGGCCGACATTGCCGGCGCCGCCGGTCAGCACGATCGACTTGGCGGAGGCCGCGGGCTCGGCGCTGCCACCGGGCGGAACGGTTGAGGTCAATTCAGACTCCTTCGAACATCCGCTGCCGGGCATTCAGGATGTGCCGGCGCATGGCTTCGGCCGCGGCGCCGGCGTCGCGGCGGCGGATCGCCTCGACGATCGCGACATGCTCGTCCTGCACCGCCCGGATCCGCTCCGGCGTCCGCATCCGGCTGAGATGGCGGGTGATGTTCATGCCGACGGCGATATGCGAGGCCAGCGAGGACTGCACGGCGATGTGATAGGGGTTGCGCGTCGCCCGGGCGACAGCCTCGTGGAAGCGCCGATCCTCGTCGGCGCCGAGTTGGCCATTGCCGAGGCACGCTTCCAGGGCCTCGAGCGCGTCCTCGATCTCGCGGAGATCCTCCGCCTCCCAGCGCTCGGCGGCGAGGGCCGCGGCCACGCCCTCGAGCCCGGCGCGGAACTCGAAGCAGCGCTGCACATCGGCCAGCGATCGCATCTGGGCGAATTGCAGCACCGCGAGGTCCGGCCGCCGCCGGACATAGGACCCGGAGCCCTGGCGCGAGACGACCAGCCCGTCCTGCCGCAGCCGGCCCAGCGCCTCGCGCACCACCGGCCGCGAGGCGCCGAACCGCGCCGAAAGCTCCGATTCCGACGGCAGCCGGCTGTTCACGGCGAAGTCGCCATGGGCGATCAGCGACACGATGCCGTCATAGACCACCTCGCTCAGCCGGGCCGGCGGTCCGCCGGCCCGCGGCATCAGGCCGGCATCGCCGTCCGTGCCACTCATGCCCGCCATCCTCCTGCCGGCAAGTTGTCAAGATTGATCACGGGCGCGACCTGCCTGGCCTCCTGCCGAATTCATCCGTTGCCGTCCGGGCTTGCTGTTCTTTGCGCTGTTTGCGCTGCAGCAATTCCGGGCGACAGAAAACGTCCGGAACAAGGCCATTGCGGTTGTGATTTGTCAATATTTGTAATATGACCGGGACGGCAAGGGAAGCGGGCCGGCACGCATGGCGAAGCCGGATCCAGCACACAGGGGAGGGTCCCAGGATGGACGACAAGCTCAGCGCCTCGCCGCACGTGTTCGCCCGACGCATGGTTCTGAAAGGGCTCGCCGGGGTGGCGGCGATGCCGCTCGCGGTCCGGCTCGCCCATGCCCAGGCCGCCAAGGGAGAAGCGCCCGGCCTGGCGCAGCTGGTGAAGGACGGCAAGCTGCCGCCCCTGGCCGAACGGCTGCCGGCCAACCCGCTGGTGGTGCAGCCGCTGACCAGGGTCGGCACCTATGGCGGCACGCTGCATCGCGGCCTGCGCGGCTCGTCCGACCACAACGGCATCCTGCGCGTCGTCGGCAACCAGGGGCTGGTGCGCTGGGACCTCGGCTTCACCAAGGCCCTGCCCAACCTGGCGGAGAGCTGGGAGGTCAACCCCGACGGCACCGAGTTCGTGTTCCATCTGCGCCGCGGCACGAAATGGTCGGACGGCCATCCCTTCACCGCAGACGACATCGTCTTCTCGATCGAGGATTGCGCCAAGAACAGCGAGCTCTACGGCTCGGTCCCGTCGCAGCTGACCATCGCCGGCAAGCCGGTGGTCGTCAGCAAGATCGACGACGCCACGGTGAAGTTCACCTTCGCCGCGCCCTACGCGACATATCTGGAGACGCTGGCGACCCCGCTGGGCCAGCACCCGACCCTGTTCGCCAAGCACTACGCCAGCCAGTTCCACCCGAAATACAACGACAAGGTCGGCGACCTGGTGAAGCAGGCGAACCTGCAGAACTGGACCGACCTGTTCCGAGCCAGGAACGGCGACATCGAGATCCCGCAGCGCTGGAGCAATCCGGAGAAGCCGACGCTCGACCCCTGGGTGGTCGCCGAGCCCTATGTCGGCGGCGCCACCCGCGTGGTGATGAAGCGCAACCCCTATTTCTGGCAGGTCGACACCGAGGGCAACCAACTGCCCTATATCGACGAGCTGTATTTCGGCATCTCGCAGGATGTCGAATCGCTGCTGCTCGACGCCATCTCCGGCAAGCTCGACATCCAGGAGCGGCACGTCAACCTGCTGCAGAACAAGCCGACCCTGTCGCAGAACCGGGAGAAGGGCGGCTACCGGTTGATCGAGCTGGAGCCTTCCGCGGCGCAGCAGTGCCAGATCTACCTGAACATCTGCCACAAGGACCCGAAGCTGAAGGCCTTCTTCGGCAGGAAGGAGGTCCGCCAGGCGCTGTCGCTCGGCATCGACCGGCAGGAGATCATCGAGCTGGTCTATTTCGGCCAGTCCGAACCGTACCAGACCGGGCCGCGGCCGAGCCATCCCTGGTATCACGAGAAACTGGCGCGGCAGTTCACCGAGTTCGACGCCGACAAGGCCGGCGCGATGCTGGACCAGGCCGGCTACGACAAGAAGGACGCCGACGGCTTCCGCCAGCATCCGGACGGCAGCAAGATCTTCTTCGCGATCGACGTGATCCCGACCCTCTATGCCGACCTGGTCGACGTGCTGGAGCTGGTGAAGCGGCACTGGGCGGCGATCGGCATCGACATCAAGGTCAACACCATCGAGCGCGCGCTCTACTACACCCGCGGCGACAGCAACGACCACGACGCGCAGGTGTGGCCGGGCCCGGGCGGCCTCGACCCGATGTTCGACCCGCGCGACTTCTTCGCCCAGCATCCGCAGGGCTCACGCTACGCCATTCCCTGGACGCTGTGGTACGTCTCGAACGGCAAGCAGGGCGAGGAGCCGCCCGAGAGCCAGAAGCAGCGCATGAAGCTGTTCGACGAGGCGCGCAGCACCGCCGACCTCGACAAGCGCGGCGCGATCATGAAGCAGCTGTTCGACCTGACCGCCGAGGCCTTCGAGACGGTCGGCATCTGCCTCGCTGTCAACTCCTTCGGCGTGGTCAAGACCAACCTCGTCAACGCGCCGGAGAAGGAGCCGGATTCCTGGACCTGGCCGAATCCCGGCCCGGCGATGCCGCAGCAGTTCTTCTTCTCGAGCTGACGCCCGGCGCCGCCACCGGTCTTCCTCCGCCGCTCAGCGTCCGTTTCGAGGAGAGCCCCGGATGCTCCGCTTCATCGCCAAGCGCCTGCTGTGGATGGTGCCCGCGCTCTTCGCGGTCAGCTTCCTCGCCTTCGTCCTGATCCAGCTGCCGCCCGGCGACTTCGTGACCAGCTATGTCGCGACGCTCGCCGCCTCGAACGAGATCGTCGACCAGAACGCCGCGGCGGCGCTGCGCGAGCGCTTCGGCCTGAACGACCCGATGCTGGTGCAGTACGCCAAATGGATCGGCGGCATCATCACCCGGGGCGATTTCGGCCTGTCCTTCGAATGGCAGCAGCCGGTCAGCGACCTGATCTGGGAGCGGATGGCGCTGACCCTGGTGCTGACCCTGGCGACGCTGATCGCGACGTGGGCGATCGCGCTGCCGATCGGGGTCTATTCCGCGGTGCGCAAATACTCGATCGGCGACTACATCGTCACCAGCATCAGCTTCGCCGGGCTGGCGATCCCGTCCTTCCTGCTGGCGCTGGTGCTGATGTATGTCGCCGCCATCGAATTCGGGCAGGACGTCAGCGGCCTGTTCTCGCCGGAGTTCGAGAAGGCGCCCTGGAGCATCGCCAAGACCATCGACCTGCTGCAGCACCTGTGGATCCCGGTGCTGATCCTGGCCGTCTCCGGCACCGCCAGCCTGATCCGGGTGATGCGGGCGAACATGCTGGACGAGATCCACAAGCCCTATGTCACCACCGCGCGCGCCAAGGGCCTGTCGGAGTTCCGGCTGCTGCTGAAATATCCGGTGCGGGTGGCGCTGAACCCGTTCATCTCCACCCTGGCCTGGCTGCTGCCGAACTTGGTCTCCGGCTCGATCGTGGTGGCGATCGTGCTGAACCTGCCGACGGCGGCGCCCCTTCTGCTGCAGTCGCTGATGGCGCAGGACATGTATCTGGCCGGCGCCTTCGTGCTGCTGATCTGCGCGCTGACGCTGATTGGCTCCCTGATCAGCGACATCCTGTTGGCGCTGGTCGATCCGCGCATCCGCCTCGAATAGGGGGGCTCATGACCGACCTCGCGACCGTCGCGCCCGCCGGCCAGCTTGCCGTCGCCTCGCAATGGCAGCTGATCTGGTGGGCCTTCCGCCGCCACCGGCTGGCCATGGCCTCGCTGGTGATCGTCGTGATCCTCTACGTGATCGCGGCCGTGCCCGGATTCTTCGCCATCAACGACCCCAGCCAGCAGAACGCCCGCGCCGCCTTCCACCCGCCGCAGGGCATCCACCTGTTCGACCGGGCCGAGGACGGCGGCCTGCAGGTCGGCCTGTACTTCCATCCGCACAAGCTGACCCGCGACCCGGAGACGCTGGCCGCGGTCTACAAGGAGGACCCGAGCCGCAAGGTCGCGGTCTCGCTGTTCGGCCGCGGCTATGAATATTCGGTGCTGGGGCTGTTCACCACGAACATCCATCTCCTGGCCTCGGCCGACCCGAAGCAGCCGCTATTCCTGTTCGGCACCGACCGGCTCGGCCGCTGCGTCTGGAGCCGGATCATGCAGGGCGCCCAGATCTCGCTGTCGGTCGGCCTGGTCGGCGTGTTCCTGTCGCTCGCCATCGGCCTGATCCTCGGCGGCATCTCCGGCTATTACGGCGGCCGGCCGGACTTCGTGATCCAGCGGGTGATCGAATTCGTCCTGGCCCTGCCGACGATCCCGATCTGGCTGGCCATGGCCGCGGCCCTGCCGCAGGACTGGCCGGCCATCACCCAGTACTTCATGATCACCGTGATCCTGTCGCTGACCGGCTGGGCCCAGCTGGCCCGCGTCGTCCGCGGCCGCTTCCTGTCGCTGAGGACCGAGGAGTTCGTCACCGCCGCCCGGCTCGACGGCTGCGGCGAGGGGCGGATCATCTTCCGCCACATGATGCCGAGCTTCCTCAGCCACATCATCGCCTCGGTGACCCTGGCGATCCCGGCCATGATCCTGGCCGAGACGGCGCTCTCCTTCCTCGGCCTCGGGCTGCAGCCGCCAACCATCTCCTGGGGCGTGCTGCTGCGCGAGGCGCAGAACATCCGCTCGATCGCCACCGCCCCCTGGCTGTTCGCACCCGGCGCCTTCGTGGTGCTGGCGGTGATGGCGCTCAACCTGCTCGGCGACGGCCTGCGCGACGCGGCCGACCCCTACAACAAGTGATGGCCTCGATGTCGACACCCCCGGTGCCGTTCCCCGGCCGTCCCAAGCCCGTCCTGGCGGTGCGCGACCTGGTGACCCATTTCCCGACTCGCGCCGGGTTGGTCAAGGCGGTCGACGGCGTGTCCTTCGCGGTCGAGCGCGGCAAGACCCTCTGCGTCGTCGGCGAAAGCGGCTCGGGCAAGAGCGTCACCGCCCGCTCGATCCTGCAGATCGTCGACCAGCCGGGGCGCATCGTCTCCGGCGAGATGGTGCTGAACCGGGCCGACGGCAGCAGCGTCGACCTGGCGAAGCTGCATCCGCGCGGTCGGGCCATCCGCCGGGTGCGCGGCCGCGAGATCGCGATGATCTTCCAGGAGCCGATGTCGTCGCTGTCGCCGATCCACACCGTCGGCGACCAGATCATCGAGGTGCTGCGCCTGCATCTGGGGATGAGCAAGGCCGCGGCCCGGGCGCGGACGATCGAGCTCCTGAAGCAGGTCGAGATCCCGCGGCCGGAGCGGGCGGTCGACCGCTACACCTTCGAGTTCTCCGGCGGCATGCGCCAGCGCGCCATGATCGCCATGGCGCTGGCCTGCAACCCGCAGCTGCTGATCGCCGACGAGCCGACGACGGCGCTGGACGTCACCACCCAGGCCGAGATCCTGGACCTGATCAAGCGGCTGCAGGCCGAATACGGCATGGCGGTGCTGTTCATCACCCACGACATGGGCGTGGTGGCCGAGATCGCCGACGACGTGCTGGTCATGTATCACGGCAAGGTGGTGGAGCACGGCTCGGTCGACCGCATCTTCCACGCGCCGCAGGAGCCCTACACGAAGATGCTGATCGGCTCGGTCCTCAAGCTCGAGGACAAGGCCGAGATCCGGCTGAAGCGCCCGCCGCGGCCGGCCGCCCGCCCGCCGGTGGTCGAGGTCGAGGGCCTGCGCATGCAGTTCGGCACCGGCAGCGCCGCCTTTGCCGCCGTTGACGGCGTGTCGCTGCAGGTGAGGGCAGGGGAGACGCTCGGCATCGTCGGCGAATCCGGCTCCGGCAAGACCACCATGGGGCGCTGCCTGCTGCGGGTCTACGATCCGACCGGCGGCGCCATCCGCTACCGCCGTGCCGACAATTCTGTGGTCGACCTGGCCAAGGCTGACAAGCCGACGCTCGCCTCCTGCCGGCGCGAGATCCGGATGATTTTCCAGGACCCGGTCTCCTCGCTCAACCCGCGCATGACCGTGGCCCAGGTGATCGGCGAGCCGCTGCTGGTCAACGGCATCGCCAAGGGCAAGGAGCTCGACGAGCGCGTCGCCGGGCTGATGCGCCAGGTCGGGCTCGACCCCGCCTGGCGCGAGCGCTACCCGCACGCCTTCTCCGGCGGCCAGCGCCAGCGCATCGGCATCGCCCGGGCCATCGCGCTGAACCCCCGCGTCATCGTCGCCGACGAGGCGACCTCGGCGCTCGACGTCTCGCTGCGCTTCCAGGTGCTGGACCTGCTGCTGAAGCTGCAGGACGAGCTGGACCTGGCCTACATCTTCATCAGCCACGACATCGGCGTGATCCGCTACATGTGCGACCGCGTCGGCGTGATGTATCGCGGCCGGCTGGTCGAGATCGGGCAGGCCGAGGCGGTCTGCGAGGCGCCGGCCCATGACTACACCAAGGCGCTGATCTCCGCCGTCCCGCGGCCCGACCCGCGCCGCCGCAGCATCCACAACCGCATCCGGTACACCGAAGAGCGGAGCCTCGCCCGATGAAGATCACCGACATCCGGACCTTCCTGATGCAGGCGGGCCCGCCGGACCCCGACAAATGGGCGACGGATGGCCGGCTCGGCGACGCGGCGATCGCGGAGGGCAAGCTCGGCGGCTTCCGCAACTGGCTGTTCGTCAAGGTCTATACCGATGCCGGCATCGTCGGCATCGGTGAATGCTCCGGCTGGCCGCGGGTGATCGAGACCGCGGTGCAGGACCTGAAGGCCCTGCTGATCGGCGAGGACCCGACGCATATCGAGCGGCTGTGGCAGAAGATGCAGGTCGCGACGATGGGGCACGGCATGCTCGGCACGGTCGGCGCCGGCGCCATGACCGGCATCGACGTCGCGCTGTGGGACATCAAGGGCAAGGCGCTCGGCGTGCCGGTGTGGAACCTGCTCGGCGGCAAGATGCGCGACCGGGTGCCGATCTACTCCCACGCCAACACGGCCGAGGCGGCGCTGGCGGTGAAGAGCCACGGCATCCGCACGATCAAATGCGGCGGCGTCGCCGATCCTGTGCGCAAGGTCGCGACCTTGCGCGAGGCGGTGGGCGACGAGGTCGACATCGCCATCGACCTGCACGGCCCGCCCTGGCTGACCCCGGCCGACGCGGCCCGGCTGGCGCGGGCGCTCGAACCCTACAACCTGCTGTGGATCGAGGACCCGATCGCGCCCGAAAACCTGGACGGCTACAGGCGCATCCGCGACGCCGCCCATGTACCGCTGGCGGCGGGCGAGCGCATGGCGACGATCTTCGGGGAGCGAGAGTTGATCGAGCGCGAGCTGGTCGACGTCATCCAGCCCGACACCGGCCGGGCCGGGGGTCTGACCCAGATGAAGAAGATCGCGGCGATGGCGGAGGCCCATCACATCATGATGGCGCCGCATTCCGGCTCGCTCGGCCCGGTCGCCGAATATGCGGCGCTGCATCTGCTGGCCGCGATCCCGAACGCGCTGATCCTGGAGCGGCTGGATGCCGACTGGCCGGGCCGCGCCCGGACCGTGGTGCCGCATCCACTGCAGCAGGACGGCTCGATCGCCGTGCCCGACGCGCCGGGCCTCGGCTGCGACATCGACGAGGAGTTCGTCGCGCGCTTCCCGAGCGAGCGCAACGTCGCCGTGCCCGGCTCCGACCGGTCCTATGCGCCCGGCACGCACCGGGAGCACGTCTATGTCCAGACGCGCCTCCGGCGGGCGCCGTATTTCAGCGGGCGGTGAGAGGGCGCCCGGCGATGAGGGCCGAGGCAGATGGATGGCCCGGGGCCACCCCCTCACCCGAAATCGCTTCGCGATTTCGACCTCTCCCCAAGGAGAGGTGAACATGCCCTCTCCCTCGGGGAGAGGGAGGGGCCCATTCGCGTTGGCGAATGGGAGGGTGAGGGGGAGCCGGCCGCGATCAAAGCCCCCAGCGCGACACCTCGCGCTCGAGCGTCTCCCGGTCCGCCGGGTCCAGGGCCGGCAGGCCCGGCAGGCGCACCGCGCCGGCCGGGAAGCCCAGCAGGCCCAGCGCCTCCTTGACCACGGTGACGTTGGCGCCGTTGCCGTAGCGGGTGCGCAGCGTCTCGAAGCGGGCGATCTCGTTGACCAGGGCGCGGGCTTTGGCATAGTCGCCCGCCTCCAGCGCCGCATGGATGGCCAGCGACCGCGCCGGGTCGACATTGACCAGGCCGGAGGTGAAGCCGCGGGCGCCGAGGGCATAGAAGGGCGCCGCCCAGCCCTCGGCCAGGCCGCAGACCCAGACGGCGGTGGCGGCGTCGCTCGACCGCACGCATTCGGCCAGCAGCATCAGGTTGGTGGTGGCGAACTTCACGCCGACGACATTCGGGTGGTTGGCCACCGACAGCAGGTCGTTGAGGCCCATGGCGTCGGACCGGACATAGGCGACCAGCGGCAGGTCGACCGCATCCGCGATCGCCCGGAAATAGGCGGCCTGGGCCTGGGGCGCGGCGAAGGGGTCGAGCGGCTGGTGCGACATGATCGCGGTCGCCCCGGCCTCCCTGGCCCGGCGGCCCAGCGCGATCGCCTCGGTCAGCGACCGGCCGACGGCTGCGATCACGTTGCTGCGGCCCCGGGCGGCGGCCACCGCCGTGTCGTGCACCAGCCGCACCTCGTCGGGCGACAGGGCGTAGAACTCGCCGGTGTTGCCGGCGGCAACGACATTGGGGATGCCGCCCGCGACGATGCGCTCGACGATGCGGCCGGTGAGGTCCGCGTCGACGCCGCCCTCGGCCGTATAGGCGGTCGCATGCACGCCCGAGATGCCGCACAGCGCGCGCCGCAGGCCGTTCCGGTTGTCCATTTTCAGCTACTCCTTCCGGCGCGCGAACGCCGTCTGCACATGTTGCCGGCCCGACCGCACGATGTGGTCGCGCATCGCCCGTTCGGCCGCGTCGGGGTCCCGCGCCTCGAGGGCGGCGAGGATGCTCAGATGCTCGCCCAGAGCGCGCTCGCGCTCCTCCTGGTCGCCGAGCAGGAAGCGGCGGGCCGCCTTGTCGTAGACCAGCTGTCCGGCAAGCAGGCGCTGCAGGTAGCGGCAGCCCGAGGCGGCGTGGATGGTCTCGTGGAAGGTCTCGTTCAGCGTGATCAGCCGGCGCACCGCGCCCGACGCCGTCGCCTGGCGCATGGCCTCGCCGACCGCGCGCAGCTCCGCGATCGTCTCATCCGTGATCCGCGTCGCCGCCTGGCGCGCGATCATGCTCTCCAGCGCCGCGCGCGCCAGCGCCATCTCCTCGGCCTGGGCGGCGTCGAAGGTGATGCGGATGCCGCGGCGCGGCTCGGTCCGCACCAGCCCTTCCAGCTCCAGCCGGCGCAGCGCCTCCTTCACCGGCGTGGTGCTGACGCCCAGCTGTGCCGCCGCCTGGCGCTCGTTCAGCAGCGATCCGGTCGGCAGCTGGCCGGAGATGATGGCCTGGCGCAACTGCTCGTGAACATGGTCGCGCAGCCCCTTCAGCATGTTCGGATCGAGCGATGGCAGGGGGCGGTGCACGTGGTCCTCTCGTTGCCTCCGGCGGATTCCGGCGTCGGCGATTTCTTGAGACTTGATATATCAGGTCTCATGAGGTTAAGTCTACCGCCAAGGCAAGGGGAGGAGTGGCGGCGTGAAGATCGACCGTCTGCGGACCTATATGACGCGCGACAAGGACCGCCCGCGTCTGCTCGTCGCCATTGACACCGATGACGGCCTGACCGGCTGGGGCGAGTGCTACAACCACGGGCCCGACCGGGCGCTGGCGCCGCTGCTGGAGTACCTGTTCACCTTCCTGCAGGGGCAGGACCCGCGTCGCATCGAATACATCGTCCAGTACCTGATGCAGCAGACCCGCTTCCCGCCGGGCGCGCTGACGCTGGCGGCGATCTCGGCGATCGACCACTGCCTGTGGGACATCTCGGCCAAGGCGCTCGGCGTCCCGGTCTACATGCTGCTCGGCGGCAACGCCCGCGACCGGGTGCGCGTTTATGCCGGCGTCTACACCGCCCCCGATGCGCCTGCGGCGCGGGAGGAGTTCGACCGGCTGAACGAGGCCTGGGGCCTGACCGCCTTCAAGCTCAGCCCCTATCGCATCAACATCTACGAGAACCGCTGGGGCGAGGTGGTGCGGACCAGCGCCGACTACTTCCGGTCGCTGCGGGAAACGGTGCGCAGCGACTACGAGATCGCCTTCGACGCCCATGCCCGCATCTTCGAGCCGCACCAGGCGGTGCAGCTCGGCAACGCGCTGGCGCCCTACGACCCGCTGTTCTTCGAGGAGCCGATCCGGCCGGAGAATGTCGAGGTCTGGGGCGACATCAAGCGGCAGATGGCCTGCACGCTGGCGACCGGCGAGTCGCTGTACAGCCGCTTCGAGTTCCTGCGCCTCCTGTCCCATCGCGGGGCCGACATCATCCAGCCCGACATCTGCGTCGTCGGCGGCCTGCTGGAGATGCGCAAGATCGCGGCGATCGCCGAGGCGCATTACGTCACGGTCGCGCCGCACAATCCGATGGGACCGCTGGCCACGGCGGTGAACCTGCATTTCTCCGCTGCCCAGCCGAACTTCCGCATCCTGGAGTACCGGCTGCCGCACGGCCCCAACTACACCTTCGAGGCGGGTGGCGGCGGGGCGAAGGCCGATCCCTCGGCCGGCGCCTGGTATGTGAAGGACCCGTATCTCCCGCGCGAAGGCTATCTTGAGCTGCGTCCCGACCGGCCGGGCTGGGGCGTCGAGATCGACGAGGAGGTGCTGAAGACCGACGGCTACGTCCATTGGGAGCGGCGCGTCGGCCTCCGCCCCGACGGATCGAGCGCGTTTCCGTAAGCAACCAAGAACGGTGGGCATCCGCCCCGACAGGGAGGACGAGAATGAGACTGTCCCTACTGGCCGCGACCGCGGCCCTGGCGCTCGCCTTCGGCATGCCCGGCGCCCAGGCCGCATCGCCGGCAAACGCGTTGGTGATCGGCACCCAGCTCAGCGCCGTGCCGTCGCTCGACCCGGCGGCGATCAACGCCCGCACCGTCTCCGAGATCGTCTCGAACCTCTACGACAACCTCGTGATGGTGGCGCCCGACGACCTGCAGACGATCCGGCCGATGCTGGCCGAAAGCTGGACTGTCGCCGACGACAAGCGCAGCATCACCATGACGCTGCGCCAGGGCGCGACCTTCTCCTCCGGCAATCCGGTGACGGCGGAGGATGCGGCCTGGACCATCCAGCGGGTGGTCAAGATGGGGCAGGTCGGATCGACCGACATCGCCCTCTGGGGCTTCACCAAGAACAATGTCGACCAGCTGGTCCAGGCCAAGGACGAGCGGACCCTGGTGATCAGCCTGCCGCAGCCGGTGTCGACCGACCTCGTGCTCTATTCGCTGGCCGGCGCCTCGCTCGGCATCATCGACAAGAAGACGGCGCTGCAGCACGAGCAGAACGGCGACCTGGCCCAGAACTGGCTGAAGGCGAACAGCGCCGGCAGCGGCCCGTACAAGCTGACCACCTGGCGGCCGAACGACATCCTGCTGTGCGACGCGCGGGCGGACTATTGGGGCGGCGCGCCGGCGATGAAGCGCGTGGTCATGCGGCACGTGCCGGAATCCGGCAACCTGCGGCTGCAGGTCGAGGCCGGCGACATCGATGTCGGCCAGTACATGGCCAACAGCGACATCGAGGCGCTGAAGGCCAAGGGTGCGACCGTCGACCCCGGGCCGGGCCTGGGCTTCTACTACATGGCCATGAACACGCAGGACCCGGACCTCGCCAAGCCCAAGGTGCGCGAGGCCTTCCAGCATATCATCGACTGGAAGCCGCTGGCCGAGACCACGATGAACTACAACGGCTTCCCCTGGCAGTCGATCATCCCGAAGGGGATGCCCGGCGCGCCGACAGGGGAGCCGACCGGCTATGAGTACGACCCCGAGCTGGCCAAGAAGCTGCTGGCCGAGGCCGGCTATCCGGACGGGCTGAAGAAGACGCTGTACCCATCGGGCGACGCGCTGCTGAAGATGGCGGTGGCGCTGCAGGCCAGCGCCAAGAAGGCGGGCGTCGAGTTCGAGGTCGTGCCGGGCGAGCACACACCGGATTTCCGCGCTCGGAAGTACCAGGTGCTGGTCGGCAATTCCGGCACGCGCCTGCCGGACCCGTTCGGCACGCTGGTGCAGTATGCCTATAACCCGGACAATCGGGACGAGGCGAAGCTCGGCGGCTACTACCTGTGGCGCACCGCGCTCGACGCGCCGGAGCTGACCAAAATGGTCGAGGCGTCGAAGTCCGAGACCGATCCGGCCAGGCGGGCGCAGCTGTTCTCCGAGATCGACCGCAAGTTCAAGGAGATGGTGCCGCCGCTGGTCATCGTGCTGCAGCGCACCGACCCCTATGTCATCCGCCAGGGCGTCACCGGCTATGTCGGCAACCCGACCTGGTCGACGCGCTGGCACGACGTGAAGAAGAACTGAGGGGCCGATGACGACGGTCGACGCGTTCAATCGGCCCGCACGCTTCCTGCGCATGCGGCGCCTGTCGGGCCGCACGCTGTCGGTCGTCGTCACCCTGGTCGGGCTGATGCTGCTGACCTTCTCCATGGGCCGGCTGCTGCCGGCCGACCCGGTGCTGGCGGTGACCGGGTCGGAGGTCGACAAGGCGACCTATGACCGCGTGTACCAGGAACTCGGCCTCGACCAGCCGGTCTGGCAGCAGTTCCTGTCCTATGTCGGCCGGGTCGTCACCGGCGACATGGGCCGGTCGCTGACCACCGGCCAGCCGGTCTCGGCCGACCTGCTCAGCGTCTTCCCGGCGACGATCGAGCTCGCCCTCGTCGCCATCCTGTGCGGCACGCTGGTCGGGGTGCCGCTCGGCGTCGTCGCCGCGGTCAACCGCGGCCGGCCGATCGACCACGTGGCCCGGGTGATCGGACTGGCCGGCCATTCGGTGCCGATCTTCTGGCTCGGCCTGATCGCGCTGATCGTGTTCTACGCCAAGCTGCAATGGGTCGCGGCCTCCGGCCGGATCGACATCCTGAACGAGGGGCTGGTGCCGCCGATCACCGGGCTCCTGCTGCTCGACACCGCGCTGCAGGGCGAGTGGGAGGTGTTCCGCGACGCGCTCGACCACATCATCCTGCCCGGCGCGATCCTCGGTTACTACTCGGTGGCCTATATCAGCCGCATGACCCGCAGCTTCATGCTGGAGCAGCTGGGCCAGGAATACATCGTCTCCGCCCGGGCCAAGGGCGTGTCGCGCCGGCGGATGATCTGGGCCCACGCCTTCAAGAACATCCGCGTCCAGCTGCTCACCGTCCTGGCGCTGACCTTCGGCGGGCTGCTGGACGGCGCGGTGCTGGTCGAGACCGTGTTCGGCTGGCCCGGCCTCGGCCAATACCTCACCCGGGGGCTGAAGATGAACGACATGAACGTGGTGATGGGCGCGGTGCTGCTGATCGGCATCGTCTTCCTGGCCATCAACATCATCTCCGACCGCCTCTACCGCATCCTGGACCCGCGCACCCGATGACCGCCACCCTCAGCGCTCCCCAGGGCAGCCTGCGTGCCTGGCTGAAGACGGACGCGCCGCGCACTGTCTTCCAGTCGGCGATGCAGCAGCTCTATCGCGGCTGGCTGCGCTTCGCCGCCCATCCGCTCGGCGTCGCCGGGCTCGGCGTCATCCTGCTGCTGATCGTGGCGGCGGTCGCCGCGCCCTGGCTGACGTCGCACGACCCGGTCGCGCAGGACATGGTCAACCGCCTGCAGCCGCCCTCGGCGGCACACTGGTTCGGCACCGACGAGTTCGGTCGCGACGTCTTCGCCCGCGTCGTCTACGGCGCGCGGACGACGATCTACATCATCCTGCTGGTCACCGTGATCGTCGCCCCGATCGGGCTCCTGATCGGCGCCTGCGCCGGCTATCTCGGCGGCTGGGCCGACGAGGTGCTGATGCGGGTCACGGACATCTTCCTGTCCTTCCCCGGCCTGGTGCTGGCGCTGGGCTTCGCCGCGGCGCTCGGCCCCGGCATCACCAACGCCATCATCGCCATCGCCCTGACCGCCTGGCCCCCGATGGCCCGCTTGGCCCGGGCCGAGGCGCTGAGCCTGCGGAAGGCCGATTTCATCGCCGCGGTGCGGCTTCAGGGCGCGTCGAAGGCGCGGATCATCACCCGCCACATCCTGCCGATGTGCCTGCCTTCGGTGGTGGTGCGCCTGACCCTGAACATGGCCGGCATCATCCTGACCGCCGCAGGCCTCGGCTTCCTCGGCCTCGGGGCGCAGCCGCCGCTGCCGGAATGGGGCGCCATGGTCTCCACGGGCCGTGAGTTCATGATCGACTGCCCCTGGGTGATCACCGCCCCCGGCATCGCCATCGCCGTGGTCAGTCTGGCCTTCAACCTCGCCGGCGACGCGCTGCGCGACGTGCTCGACCCGAGGTCCGGCGAATGAGCGATGCCCCGCTGATCGAGGTCCGCAACCTCGGCATCGCCTTCGGCCGCGGCGCCGGCGCCGTGCCGGTGGTGCGCGGCGTGTCCTTCACCCTCGGGCGCGAGAAGCTCGGCATCGTCGGCGAATCCGGCGCCGGCAAGTCCACCGTCGGCCGCGCCCTGATGCGGCTGCTGCCGCCCGCCGCCCGGGTCACCGCCGACCGGCTGGCCTTCCGCGGCACCGACCTGCTGGCCGCGAGCGAGAAACAGATGATGGAGCTGCGCGGCCGGCGCATGGGGCTGATCCTGCAGGACCCGAAATACTCGCTGAACCCGGTGGTGCCGGTCGGCGAGCAGATCGCCGAGGCCTGGCGGCTGCATCACAGGGGACCGGCCCGCGAGGCGAAGGAGCGCACCCTGGCGATCCTGGAGGCGGTGAAGATCCGCGACCCTGCCCGGGTGGCGCGACTATACCCGCATGAGATCTCGGGCGGGATGGGCCAGCGCGTCATGATCGCGATGATGCTGATCGCCGGCCCGGACGTGGTCATTGCCGACGAGCCGACCTCGGCGCTCGACGTCACCGTGCGGCTCGAGGTGCTGCACCTGCTGGACGAGCTGATCGAGAGCCGCGGCCTCGGCCTGATCCTGATCAGCCACGACCTCAACCTGGTCCGCCGCTTCTGCGACCGGGTGGTGATCATGTATGCCGGCCGGGTGATGGAGATCCTGCCCGCTGCCGACCTGGAACGGGCCGAGCATCCCTACACCCGCGGCCTCCTGGCCTCGCTGCCCTCGATCCACCGTGTCCAGGACCGGCTGCCGGTGCTGCGCCGTGACCCGGCCTGGTTGGCCGGAGCGGGAGGAACGCGATGATCGAAGTCCGTGATCTGGTCGTGCGCTTCGCCGCCGACGCGCCGCCGGCGGTGGCTGGCGTCTCCTTCGCCGTCGCCGCGGGCGAGACCTTCGGCCTAGTCGGGGAATCCGGCTGCGGCAAGTCGACGGTGCTGCGCGCCTTGGCCGGGCTGAACACCGACTATGCCGGGGAGGTGCGGCTCGACGGCACCGCGCTGCCGGCGGACCGGCCGCGCGGCTTCTTCAAGCGGGTGCAGATGGTGTTCCAGGACCCCTACGGGTCGCTGCATCCGCGCCAGACCATCCAGGCCCAGCTGCTGGAGCCGCTGCGCAACCAGGGGCTCGTTCCGCCCGCGGATGCGGTCGGCGCGGCGCTGGATTCGGTCGGTCTGCCGCGCACCGCCGCCTTCCGCTATCCGCACCAGCTGTCGGGCGGCCAGCGCCAGCGCGTGGCGATCGCCCGCGCCCTGATGCTGCAGCCGGAGGTGCTGCTGCTGGACGAGCCGACCTCCGCCCTCGACGTGTCCGTCCAGGCCGAGATCCTGAACCTGCTGATGGACCTGAGGGCGCAGCGGGGCCTGACCTACATCCTGGTCAGCCATGATCTCGCCGTGGTCGCCCATATGTGCCACCGCATCGCGGTGATGCAGGGCGGCCGCATCGTCGACGGCTTCGACGCGGCGACGCTGCGCGCCGGCACGCCCGAGCATCCCTACACGCGTGAGCTGCTGGCGGCCAGCGAGGCCTATGGCGAGGGGGCCGCGGCCTGACCGGTCACAGGAAGCTGTTCGCGATCAGCTCGCGCGTATAGGGCGCCTCGACGCTGCGGGCGCGCAGAGCGTCGGCCGGCAGCTCCTCGACCACCGCGCCGTCCTTCATCACCAGCACCCGGTCGCACATCTGGCCGACCACGGCGAGGTCGTGGCTGACGAAGACATAGGTCAGCCGGTGCTCCTCGCGCAGGGCCATCAGCAGATTCAGCACCTCCGCCTGGACCGACACGTCGAGGGCGGAGGTCGGCTCGTCCAGCAGCACGATCGGCGGGCGCAGGGCCAGCGCCCGGGCGATGGCGACGCGCTGGCGCTGGCCGCCCGACAGCTGGTGCGGGTAGCGGTCGGCGAAGCGCGCCGGCAGGCCCACCCGCGCCAGCGCGCCCGGCACATGGTCCCACGGGTCGGGCAGGCCCATGGCGATCAGCGGCTCGGCCAGGGCGCGGCCGATGCTGTGCCGCGGGTGCAGCGATCCATAGGGATCCTGGAACACCATCTGCACCCGGGCCAACTCGTCGCGGCCGCGCTTCGGGCCGACCGGCTGTCCGGCCAGCTGGATCCGGCCGGTCCAGCGCTGCTCCAGCCCGGCGAGGGAGCGCAGCACCGTCGACTTGCCGCAGCCGGATTCACCGACGATGCCGAGCGCGCCGCCGGGCTCGACCGCGAAGGAGACGCCTTTCACCGCATGCGCGGTGCCGCGGCGGGACTGGAAGCGGACGTCGAGATCCGCGACCCGGACCATGGTCTCGCCGGGGCTCATCGGGCGGCCTCCTCGAAGGCGGCGAGGCTCGCCCGGTCGATCACCGGCAGCCGCTTCGGCCGCGGGCCGTCGAAGCCGGGCATCGAGGCGATCAGGCCGCGCGTGTAGGGATGCCGGGCCTCATCGAGCGAGCGCAGCTCCTCGACAACCCGGCCGGCATACATGACGAGGATCCGGTCGCAGAAGCGCGCGACCATGCGGATGTCGTGGCTGATCAGGATCAGGCCGGAGCCGTTCTCGCGCACCAGCCCGTCCAGCAGGGTCAGCACGTCCTGACGCACGCTGACGTCCAGCGCCGAGGTCGGCTCGTCGGCGATCACCAGCTTCGGCTTGTTCAGCAGCATCATCGCGATCATGGCGCGCTGGCCCATGCCGCCCGAGATCTCGTGCGGGTACAGCGCCATGGTCCGCTCCGGATCGCGGATCCGGACATGGCCCAGCATCTCCAGCGCCGCCTTGCGTGCCGCCCGTGCCCCCAGCTTCAGGTGCACCCGCGCCGATTCCGCGATCTGCGCCCCGATCGGCTTCACCGGGTTCAGCGAATAGCGCGGGTCTTGCAGGATCAGGGCCATGTCGCGGCCGCGGATCCGGGTCATCTCCCGCTCGGACAGGGACAGCAGGTCGCGGCCGGCGAAGCGCAGGGCGTCGGCTGCGACCCGCGCGCCTTTGGGCTGCAGCCGCATGATGGCCCGCCCGGCGGTGGACTTGCCGGAGCCGGATTCGCCGACGATGCCAAGCCGCTCGCGGCCCAGCGCGAAGCCGACGTCGCGGACGGCCCGGACCTCGTAGCTGCCATGGCCGAATGTGACGGACAGGTTCTCGACCTGCAGCATCGGCGCGCCGTTCGTGGCATCAGCGGGCATGGCGGGGGTCCAGCACGTCGCGCAGGGCGTCGCCCAGCAGGTTGAAGGCCAGGCCGGTCGCCAGGATCGCCAGGCCGGGCATCACCGAGACCCACCAGGCGTCGAGCATGAACTTGCGGCCGCTGGAGATCATCGCCCCCCATTCCGGCGCCGGCGGCTGGGCGCCGAGGCCGAGGAAGCCGAGGCCCGCCGCGGTCAGGATCACGCCGGCCATCGACAGGGGCAGGCGCACGATCACCGACGGGATGCACATCGGCATCACATAGAGGCCGATCAGCCGCAGATGCGAGGCGCCGTAGAGCCGCGCCGCCGCGATGTACTCGGCCTGGCGCACCACCAGCGTCTCGGCCCGCGCCAGCCGGGCGATCGACGGCCAGGAGGTCAGCGAGATGGCGACGATCGCCGTGCCCAGCCCGGCGCCGAGCGCCGCGGCGAAGGCCAGCGCCAGCACCAGCGAGGGGAAGGACAGGACGATGTCGGTGGCCCGCATCAGCACGGCGTCGACGCGTCCGCCGCAATAGCCGGCGACGACACCGATCAGCAGGCCGATCGGCCCGATGATCAGCGTGACCGTGCCGACGATCTGCAGCGTGATCCGGCTGCCCCAGACCAGGCGGCTGAAGATGTCGCGGCCGAGCTCGTCGGTGCCGGCGAGATGCACCCAGTCCGGCCGCTGCAGCACGTTGTTCAGGTTCTGCACCGTCGGGTCGTAGGGTGCGATCCAGGGGGCCAGAAGGGCGACCACGGCGAGCAGGCCGATGAAGGCCAGCCCGGCGATGCCCAGCGGCTCGTGCCGGAAGCGGCGCAGCTGGGCGGAGAAGGCGCCGCCGGCCGCCGGTTCCGCCGCGGCCGGCGTCATCGGCTGCTGTGCCTGCATCGACGACATCAGCGGGCCTCCCGCGTGCGGGGGTCGAGCGCCAGATAGGCGGCATCGGCCAGGAGGTTGAGGATCATGAAGATCAGGCCGATCAGGAGCGTGCAGGCCAGGATGGCGTTCATGTCGCCGATCATCAGCGCGTTGGTCATGTACTGGCCGATGCCGGGCCAGGAGAACACGATCTCCACCAGCAC
Source organism: Inquilinus sp. Marseille-Q2685 (assembly GCF_916619195.1). NCBI lineage: Bacteria > Pseudomonadati > Pseudomonadota > Alphaproteobacteria > Rhodospirillales > Rhodospirillaceae > Inquilinus > Inquilinus sp. Marseille-Q2685. Next base: position 1,569,676 of record NZ_CAKAKL010000002.1, on the reverse strand, counting down.
CGCCCCCTCCAGCAGATGGCCGTAGGAGATGGCCAGGATGGTGACCAGCTGCACCGCGATGTTCGGCAGGATGTGGCCCCAGACCACAGCCGGCAGCCGCAGCCCCTTGGCCCGGGCGGCGATGATGTAGTCCTGGCCCAGCTGCTCCAGCGTGAAGCTGCGGGTCATGCGGACGATATAGGCCATCGCGGCATAGGCCAGGATGCTGGCCGGCAGGATCAGGTGGCCGAGCGCGTTCCAGAAGATCTCGTTCTCGCCGGCCAGCAGGCTGTCGATCAGGATGGCGCCGGTGCGCGGCTCGACGATGCCCTCGTAGAACACGTCGATCCGGCCCGGCCCGCCGACCCATTGCAGCCCGGCATAGAACACGATCAGCCCGACGATGCCGAACCAGAACACCGGCAGGGAATGGCCCAGCAGGGCAATCACCCGGGCGATCTGGTCCAACAGCGTGTCGCGGTACAGCGCCGCCAGGAGGCCGAGCGGCACGCCGACGACGACGCTGAGGATGATGGCCAGCGTCGCCAGCTCCAGCGTCGCCGGGAAGGCGGCGGCCAGGTCCGACACCACCGGGTTGCCGGTCAGGACAGCGGTGCCCAGGTCGCCGTGCAGCAGGTTCGTCAGATAGACCCAGAACTGCTGCGGGATCGGCAGGTCGAGGCCCATCTTGGCCCGCATCGCGGCATAGGCCGCGGGATCCGCGAGCTCGCCGACGATGGCGCCCACCGGATCGGACGGCATTAGCCGTCCGATCACGAAGGTGAGGCAGAGCAGGACGAACAGGCTGAGCAGCAGGCTGAAGACGCGGCGCAGCAGCTTCAGCGGCAGGTCGCGGGTCATGTCGTCTCCTGTCCGCCGGCCCGCATCGCGGTCACTCGGCCTTCTTCTTGACGATGTCCAGCCGGACGCCGCGGAAGCCCTGGCCGATGAAGTTCTCGACATCCGCCGACACCACCACCGGCGAGAACCGCTCGAACATCGGCAGGATGGCCGGGCCGCTGGCCAGGAACTGCTTCTGGATCTCGGTGTAGAGGGCCTCGCGCTTGGCGCGGTCCTCCTCGCCGCGGGCCTGGACGGTCAGCTTGGTCAGCTCCGGGATGTCCCAGGCGGACCGCCAGGTGAAGTAGCCGGAATTTCCGTTCGGGCTGTTGTCCGGGTTGTAGGTGAAGTTCTGCAGGGACCCGATCGGATCGGCCATGTTGCCGCCGCCGGTCAGCGGCATCAGCAGGTCGAACTCACGGGCGCGGTGGGCGGCGATGATCTGGCTGCCGTTGCCCTGCTCGATCGAGACCTTGATGCCGATCTGGGCCAGCGAGGCCTGGATGGCGGTGGCCAGGTCGACGCGCGGGGTCTCGGCGATCGTCTTCAGGGTCAGCGGGAAGCCGTCCGGGAAGCCGGCCTTGGCCAGCAGCTCCTTGGCCTTGGCGACGTCGAGCGTGTAGCCCGGATCGGGCAGGGCGGTCGGGTAGTTCTCCGGCACCGGCACCTGGCGCACCCGGCCATAGGGGCCCATGATCGTCTTCTGCATGCCGGCATAGTCCAGGCCCCAGGCGATGGCGCGGCGGACGTCCGGATTGGCCAGGTACTTGTTCTGGGTGTTCATCGCCAGCACGTAGAAGCCGCCGGTCGGCACCCGCTGGGTGACGAAGCCGGGCTTGCCGTCGAAGGCGGTGATGTCGGAGGCGGCGAGCGCCGTCGCCACGTCGATGTCGCCGCGCTCCAGCAGCAGGCGCTGCACCTGGCTTTCCGCGACGTGGCGCAGCACCACCCGCTTCATCGCCGGCGCGCCGCCCCAGAAGGCGTCGTTCCGGTCCATCAGGATGATCTCGTTCGGCGACCAGCGGCGCAGCACGAAGGGGCCGGACCCGGCCGAATTGGCGCGCAGCCAGGCATTGCCGAAGTCGTTGTTGGCCTCGTGCCTGGTGGCCTCGACCTTGTCGATCACGGCGCCGTTGTTGCCGGACAGGGCGAACAGCACGAACTCCGCGATCGTGCCTTCCGGCAGCTTCAGGCGGAAGGTCTTGGGGTCGACCACCTCGAGGAAGCTGTCGATGTTGGTCTCGTCGTAGCCGTAGGGCTTCCACAGCGATGCGGCGGCCTGGTTCAGCTTCAGCATCCGCCGCAGCGACCACGCCGCGTCCTCGGCCGTCACCGGGTTGCCGGAGGCGAACTTGGCGTCGCGCAGATGGAAGACGATCGACCGGCCGTCGACCTCCCAGCTCTCGGCCAGCTGCGGCACCAGCTTGGTCGGGTCGTTCGGATCGGTGGAGACCAGCCGGTCGTAGATGTTGGAGGTGACGATCCAGGAGCCGGATTCGGTGGCCTGGCCGGGGTCCAGCGACAGCACCTGCGCCAGCGAAGCGCCGATCACCAACTGGTCGGCCGGCGTCTTGGCCTCGGCGGAACCAACGGCCGGCGCCAGCGCGACGGCCAGGGCCAGCAGCCTTCTACTCCACTTTCCCATGGTCCGAGCCTCCCTGTCTTTATATGATGTCTGTTGTCTGACGACTATCATTGCCGATCTTGACTTCGCAAGTGTCAAATGTGTGACTGCCATTGACGAATGGGCGGAGGGCACGCCCCCACGAAGACGATCAGGAGGAGCGGTGCCGAACCCAACTGAAACCGAAGCGGGACCGCCACGACGCCGCGAGAAGCTGGCCGTCGCGGTTGCCGAGGCCCTGCGCCAGCGGATCGCCAACGGCGCGCTGCAGGTCGGCGCCAGGCTGCCGACCGAACAGCGCCTGATCGACGAGTTCAACGTCAGCCGAACCGTGGTGCGCGAGGCGATCGCCGAGCTGCGGGCCAGGGGGCTGGTCGAGCCGCGCCAGGGGGTGGGCGTGTTCGTGACGCCCGGGGCGGAGCCCGAGCCCGGCCTCCTGTCCGGCGACTTCACCCGGCTTTCGGAAGTCCTTGAATTGCTGGAGTTCCGCATGGGGGTGGAGATCGAGGCGGCGGGCCTGGCGGCGCTGCGCCGGTCGTCACGGCAGGAGGCCGAGATCCTGCTGGCGCATGACCGCATGATCGCCGCCGTCGACATCGGCGGCAGCGCCGTCGACGCCGATTTCGGGCTGCACCTGGCGATCGCCGCAGCCACCAACAACCACTTCTACAGCGATGTCCTGACCTATCTCGGCAAGCGAACCATCCCGCGCAGCCGGCTGGGCGAATCGGCCGAGGCGACGACCAGCTATCTGCGCAAGGTGATCGTCGAGCATGCCCGGATCATCGAGGCGATCGAGCGCCAGGACCCGGACGGCGCCCGCCTGGCGATGCGTCATCACCTGACCGAAAGCCAGCGCCGCTACCGCGCCCTGGGCGGGCTGCCGGCCGACGCCGGATCCTGACCGGCACCGCCGCGTTCCGGCTTGTCATCAGTCATATGATGTCATATTAGCTCAGCCAACAAAGCTGATCCCAGGGAGGGCGCGGGCATGTATCTCGGAACGCAGAACGGGGTTCGGGACGACGACGATCTCAGGGTCCTGGCCCAGCTCGGTGTCCGCCACCTCAACGACAACCCGCCCGGCAACCCGCATGACTGGTCGCTGGATGTGCTGCTGCGCCACCGCGAGAAGATCGAGAGCTTCGGCCTGGTGCTCGACATGGTGCAACTGCCGCTCGGCTCGCGCCCGATCGAGCAGTCGGACAGCCCGGACATCCTGTCGGCCGGGCCGAACCGCGACCGCCAGATCGACTCGATCTGCCGGCTGATCGAGAACCTGGCCCGGGCCGGCATTCCGGCCGCCAAGTACAACCTCAACATCATCGGCATCCCGCGGACCCCGGACGAGCCGGGGCGCGGCGGGTCGATGAACGCCTCCTTCCGCTGGGACAAGGCGGACCAGAATGCGCCGCCGACCCTGGTCGGCACCCTGTCCGAGGACGAGAACTGGGAGCGCATCGACTATTTCCTCGAGCGGGTGGTTCCGGTCGCCGAGGCGAACAAGGTCCGGCTGGCCTGCCATCCGCACGATCCCTACACCCCGCCCGGCTATCGCGGCGTCACCCGGGTTCTGGGCACGGTCGAGGGGCTGAAGAAGTTCGTGCAGATGCGCGAGAGCCCCTATCACGGCCTGAACTTCTGCCAGGGCACGGTCGGCGAGATGCTGGACGACCCGAGGAACGAGATCGACGACGTGATCCGCTGGTTCGGCAGCCGCGGCAAGATCTTCAACGTCCATTTCCGCAACATCCGCGGCCGCAAGCTCTCCTTCATGGAGACGTTCCCGGAGGAGGGCGACATGGACATGTGGCGGTCGATCAAGCTCTACGCCGAGCTCGGCTACCCCTACATGGTGATGCCGGACCACGTGCCGACCATCAGCGGCCGCGATCCGGAAGGCGTCGCCTTCGCCTTCGTCTACGGCTACATCGCCGCCCAGCTCGAGGCGGTGGGCCAGCTCTATCCGGGGTCCGTGACCCGCTGATCCGACCGCCTGCCGATCCGACCAACGAGGCCACGATGGATCCCCAGCAGCTCAAAGGTGCCCTGTCTGCAGGGCTCCTGTCCTTCCCCGTGACCCATTTCGACGCCGATCACGGCTTCGACCGCGCCGGCTACGAGGCGCATGTCGGCTGGCTCGGCGGCTTCGGCGCCGCGGTGCTGTTCGCCGCCGGCGGCACCGGCGAGTTCTTCTCGCTGACTCCGGCCGAGGTGCCGCAGGTGGTGCGCGCGGCGAAGGCCGCCGCCGGGTCCACGCCGATCGTCTCCGGCTGCGGCTACGGCACCCGGATCGCGGTCGAGATCGCGAAGGACGCCGAGGCGGCGGGGGCCGACGGCATCCTGCTGCTGCCGCCCTATCTGATGACGGCGGAGCAGGCGGGGCTGTACGCCCATGTCAAGGCGGTGTGCGACGCCGTCGGCATCGGCGTCATCGTCTACAACCGCGACAACGCGGTGCTGCAGGCCGACACCATCGCCCGGCTGTGCGACGCCTGTCCGAACCTGGTCGGCTTCAAGGACGGCCACGGCCAGGTCGACCTGGTGCTGGAGATCACGCGCCGCATGGGCGGCCGCCTGGCCTATATCGGCGGCATGCCGACGCATGAGGTGTTCGCGGCGCCGTACTTCGCCGCTGGCGTCACCACCTATTCCTCGGCCGTGTTCAACTTCGTGCCGGAGCTGGCGCAGCGCTTCTACCGCGCCCTGCGCGGCGGCGACACGGCGACGACAGACGCGTTGCTGCGCGACTTCTACTATCCGCTGCTGGCGATCCGGAACCGCGGCAAGGGCTATGCGGTGTCGATCATCAAGGCCGGGCTGGCCGCGGTCGGCCGCCCTGCCGGTCCGGTGCGCCCGCCGCTGACCGACCTGAAGCCGGAGGAGATGGCGCAGCTGCGCGACCTGCTGGCCCGGCACGAGGCCCCGGCCTGACGCGAAGCGCCTATTTCTCCATGGCGATCGTCTCCCCCGCCCAGGCCTCGGGCGGGGGGTGGCGCTCGTGCTCGGCGATGCGCAGGACGTAGAGGTCGTACAGGGCGGCCAGCGACGGCTCGATGTCCCGGCATTCCAGGAAGGCCGTCCGCGCTTCGTCCCAGCGGCGGGCGCGGTAGGCGGCGAGCGCCGCCTCGTGCCGGCCGGCCAGCGCCCGATAGGCTTCGTCCCCGACGCTGCGATGGGCGAGCAGCGTGTAGACCGCCGCCGGCTCGGTCCGGCCCTTGACCACCAGCCGGTCCAGCTCGATCAGCGGCGCCCGGCCGGCGAGAGCCAGGGCGGTGTCCGGCCCGATCACCGTGCCCACGCCATAGCGCTTGCAGGCGCCTTCGAGGCGCGAGGCGAGGTTGACGCTGTCGCCCAGCGCCGAATAGTCGAAGCGCCGGTCCGAGCCCATGTTGCCGACCACGCAGGTGCCGGTGTTGATGCCGATGCCGATCGCGATCGGGACGGCCACACCCTCCCGCCGCAGCGACTCGTTCAGCGCGGCGATCTCCGCGAGCATCCGGCGGGCGGCTTCGACCGCATGGGCGGCGTGGTCCGGGTCGTCCAGCGGCGCGTTCCAGAACGCCATGACGCAGTCGCCGATGAACTTGTCGATGGTGCCGCCGGTCGCCAGCACGGCCTCGGACAACGGCGTCAGGATCCGGTTCAGGAGGCGGGTCAGGCCCTGGGGATCCTGCTTCATCTCCTCCGACAGGGTGGTGAAGCCGCGGACGTCGCAGAACAGCACGGTCAGCACCCGGGTCTCGCCGCCCAGCTGCAGCTGGCCCGGGTCCTGCGCCAGGCGCGACACCAGCGACGGCGCCAGGTAGTGCTCGAAGGCGCGGGTGATGCGGCGGCGCTGCGCCTGCTCGCGGGCGAAGCCGTAGCTGCCCTGGACGATGATGGCGGCGGTGGTGCCCAGCATCGGCAGCACCGGCGGCAGCCAGACCCGGCCGAAGCGCAGCAGGGCATAGCTGCCGGCGGCGATGCCGATCGCCAGCAGCGCCAGGGCGGCGAGGGACGGCACCGGCCCCAGCCGGCGGGTGCCGAACAGCGCGACCAGCAGCAGCGCGGCCAGCACCACGGGCGGCAACCAGGGCGGCGCCGGCGTGATCCACAGCCCATGCACCAGGTTGTCGAGGATGGTGGCCTGCACCTCGGCCCCGGCGGTCAGGCGCCCCGTCTTCACCGTATAGGGCGTGACGAAGGCGTCGGCGCCGCCGCTGGTGACGGTCGGCACCGCCTGCAGGCTGAAGCCGACGATCGCGGCCCGGCCGGACAGGAAGCCGGGCGGCAGCATCCCCTCCGGCTGCAGCGCCTGATAGTAGGACACGGTCGGATAGCTGCGCGGCGGCCCGAAATACTGCAGCAGGGCACCGGGCGGCGGCGCGGCCTCATGCCCGGCGAGGCGCGCGAGGGTCGCGGCGAAGGGATCGGGCACGTTCGGCAGGCGCCGCAGCACGCCATCGGAATCCAGGTCGACCGAAGCGACGCCTGAGCGGGCGCCGCCGGCCAGCAGCGTCGCCAGCGGCTCGGTCCGGATCCGCTGTTCGAAGCGCTGGTCGGCGATGGCGGTGATGTCGGCCGCCAGCACGGTGTCGCCCGCCAGGGCCGCGGCCAGGGCGGTATCCTCCGCCGGCTGCGACGGCTCGGCGAAGACGATGTCGAATCCGATCGGCCCGGCGCCGGCGCCGCGCAGCGCCCGGGCCAGCCCGGCATGGACGCTGCGCGGCCACGGCCATTGCCGGCCGATCTCGGCGAAGGACGGCTCGTCGATCGCCACCACCACGGCGCTGTGCGCGGGCGGCCGCGGCGGGTCGTAGGTCGAGAACAGGTCGAAGGCCCGATGCTCCACCACCTGCCACCCGTCCGACGCGCCGAGGGGAACGAGGCCGGCGAAGAGCAGCGCCGCCAGCAGGACCGGCAGCCACAGGCTCCCATGGACCCGGCCCTGCGCCATCTAGAACCGGATCGAAGCGGTGGCGGCGACCAGGCGGCCCGGCGCCTCGACCCCGAAGGCGGTGTCGTACTCCTCGTCGAACAGGTTGCGGATCACGAAGCCCAGGGCGATGCGCTTGTCCAGCGGCTCCCAGCTGATCGCGATGTTGGTGCTGCCGAAGCCGTCGATCTCCGGCAGCCCCGGGCCGCTCGACTGCGGCCCGGCCCAGACCCGCTCGATCTGCGCCCGGATCTGCAGCGGGTGCACCCAGACGGCGCCGATCCGCGCCGTCCAGTCCGGCACGAAGGGGATCCGCTTGCCCTCGCCGAGGCCCTCGGTGATCTCCGACCGGATCAGCGAGGCCGAGCCGTAGACGCCGATCCCGCCGTCGAACCAGATGTTGCCGGCGGCGGTCACCCGGTCGGTGCGGCCGCGCTCGACCTCCAGCGAGACCAGCTGGGCCGAGGGGTAGGCGAAGGACAGGTTCTCCAGCTCCTGGTGCTGGCCCTCCAGGCTGGTGAAGAGATGCGAGGTCCACTCCGCCTCCCAGCGGGCGGTATAGCTGGTGGCGACGCCGCCGGTCGCGAGGGGCAGCGTGTCCGGCACGATGCCGACCGTGTCGACCGGGGCCAGGGTCAGGCTGCCCGGCGTCTGCGCCCCGCGCTGGACCGCGGCGCGCAGCCAGTGCCCCTCGGCCGGGGACCACGCCACGCCCAGCCGCGGCTCCAGCACCACGTCGGGCACGGGGCCGCCGTCGCCGGCACGCACGATGCCGGTGCCGAAATCGATCCGCAGGTCGGGGGTGGGCGTCCAGCGGCCGTAGGCGAAGACGCGGCCCAGCGTCTGCTCGATCTCGCTGCGGGCCGTCTCGTGGCCGCGGTCGGACTGCACCTCCCGGCCGAAGAGCTTGATCGAGGTCCAGACGGTCTCGTCGAAGGTCAGGGTCGACCGCGTCGACTGCACCTCGAAGCCGTACTGGACCGTGATGTCGCCCGTGCCCCAGACATGGGCCAGGCCGCCCATGGTGGTGTCGTTGTGCTGCTTGACGATGTCGTCGGCCCGGATGTCGTAGCTGACGAACTCCGGGAAATCCCGGTCGGGGATGTCGAACAGCAGCGTGCGGTTGAAGTCCCGGCGCTCGACATGACTGTGCTGGACCATGGCGGTCAGGCGGCTGCGCTCGCCGAGGCGGTAGCCGAAGGCCAGGCCGCCGGACACGGCCCGGCTGCGTTCGCTGGCGAAGGGGGTGGGCGCGAACGAGGTTCCAGCGAGCTCGTTGCCGGCCTCGCCGCCATCGATCCAGACCGCGAAGCTGCCGCCCAGACCCAGGCGGCCGGCGAGGCGGGCGGAGCCGGTCCAGCTGTCGCTGTCGTCGCCATGGTCGTCGCCGTCATTGTCGATCCGGGCGAAGCTGGCCCGGAAGGCCAGCGGGATCGGCGTGACGGTGTAGGCGTCGATGTCGACCCCCTCGCTGTGGCCGAGCGTGTCGCCGACGGCGACGATGCCGCCGGTCAGCTGCGCGTCCAGGAACGGCCGGGGCAGCAGGTCGGTGCGGCGCTGCCGCGACGAGGCCAGGGTGGGGTCGAGCAGCAGGGCCTGGATCTCCTCCGACAGAGCCACGCCGTCGGGCACGGCAGGGTCGGCGCCGAACACGGTCGGCTGGGTGATGACCGACCGGCCGAGAAAACTGGCGGCGCTGAACGGGTCGTCGGTGCGGTCATTGTAGTAGCGGCCCCAGTCCAGCAGGCCGAGATTGGCATAGGCCGCCAGCAGCGGCGGCCCCAGCCGGTTGCCCAGATTGGCGGTGCTCAGCGCCAGGCTGCCCTGGCCGCTGCGGGCCGCGATCTCCCGCGCGTTGCGGATCGCCTCGTCGGCCTCGGCCTCGTCGATCGCGATGATGGTCCGCAGATTGGGGACCATCGGGTCGTTCGGGTCCAGCCGGTCGGCGTTCTCCAGCGTCTGCTTCGCCTGTCCGGTCTCGCCGAGCGCGTATTGTGCCGCCGCCAGGCCCTGCAGGTTCTCCGAGGAGGCGGGGTTGGCGGCCGAGGCGGCCAGGAACTTCTCCAGCGCGCCATCGACGTCGCCGGTCTCGAAGGCCAGGATGCCTTCGCCGATCAGGGTGATGCCGGAATCGGGGTCGATCTCCCGCGCCTGGCCCAGCAGCTCGCGGGCGCGGTCAATCATGCCGGCCTCGAGGTAGAGGACCGCCTGGTTGACCCGGATGTTGGCGGCGTCGGGGTCGAGCGCGGCGGCCTTCTCCAGCGCGGCGTCGGCCTCGACCAGCCCGCCGCGGATGTCGTGCAGCATGCCGAGATCGTTCCAGCTCTCGGCATCGCCCGGGGCCTCGCCGGTGGCACGGCGCAGCAGCGTCAGCGCCCCGTCCGGGTCGTTGGCGAAGGCGACCTTGTAGTCGGCGGCCATGCGCAGGGCCTCCGGATCGTCGGGGTCGATCGCCAGGGCGCGATCGGCCGCTTGCCGCATCCCTTCGCGGTCGCCCAGCACCTGCGCCGCCATGGCCTCGCTGACGGCGATGTCGAGATCGCCGGGGAAGCGGCGGCCGCCTGCCTGCAGCGTGGCATAGGCGGCCGGCAGGTCGCCCCGGATCGCCTGCAGCCAGGCCAGCCCGTCGACCGCGAGAGGATCGTCGCTGGCCACGAGCTCGCGCTCCATCGCCGCCGCGTCGACAGCCTCGCCGGAGGCCGAGCCGGCGAAGAAGCGGCCGAGGCGGGCCCGCCGCCGCAACCGTCCGGTGCTGCCGGCCTCGGCGGCGGCGAAGGCTCGGGCCGCGTCCTCCTCGCGGCCGGCCCGGCCGGCCAGGAGGCCGTCCAGCAGATCCGCCCGCACCGCCTGCTCCGGCGTCAGCGGCCCGGCGGCGCGGGCCCTGGCCAGATCGGCGGCCGCCGCCGCGGGACCGGCGATATCGAGATCCGCCTCGGCCAGGGACAGCCAGTCCTCGGCCGAGCGCTGCGCTTCCGGCACGGCGGTGATGCGGCGATGCGCCTCGCGCCGGCTGCGGGCGTCGGTATGGGAGGCGGGGAAGGAGTCGAACACGCTGCCCGGCGCCAGCCAGAACAGCATCTGCTCCCGGTCCTTCGGCGTGGTGACGATGATCTTGGCCGGCGCACTGCCGACCGCCGCCACCGCCGCCTCGCCGCGGCCGACGCTGACCCGGCCGAATTCGTTGCTCAGCTCGACCACGCCGGACAGCACGACCAGCGTGGTCTTGCCGTCCGGCCCGACCGCCAGCGACCAGTCGGTGCCGCGGATCGCCGCGGTCGCGGCCGGCGTCGTGATCTCGACGCCGCTGCCGCCGGTCACCGCCCGGGCCCACACCGCGCCGGAGTTCAGGTCCATCCGTGCCGGGCCGCCGTCGCCGCCGACCTCGCGCACCAGCAGCTGGGAGTTGTTGTGGACACGGATCTGGGTCTGGTCGGCGAACAGGATCGCCAGCCCGCCCAGAGGGCCGGTGCGCAGCGCGTCGCCGCCCAGCAGCACCTGCTGCACCTCCGCATCCTGCCAGAGCTCCGCGGCGGTGAACCGGACTTCCGACTGCCCCGTGGCCTGGACGATCGAGCCCGCGGCCCTGCCGTCGCGCGGCACCACCGCGGCATCGGCCGTATCGAAACCGAAGAGTGGGACAACCAGGCTCAGCGAGCCCAACAGGATCCGCCGAAGAATGAGGCGGTGCATCGAATATGTCTCCGTCCGTCAATAGCCCTGGTGGGCATCCGGCAAAACGCCCGGCATCCCGGCCGCGCCAATTCAGATCAATAAAGCGAAAATCCCCCTCGATCCCCCCTCAATCAGGGGGGATGGCGGCGTTTCGGTCAACAGCATTCGCGTGAGAGTAGAGGCGCCTCAGCTCCGCGGCAGCCGTCCCAGCGGGATGTGATCGCGGGAGCCCGGCGTCCAGGGGGCGCCCGTCCAGTCGCCCAGCCAGGTGTCGATCGCCAGCCCGGCTTCGCCGATCAGGGCCTCGAGCTGCGCGCGGGGCGGAAAGGCGATGCGCGAGCGCGAGGACAGCAGGCGGCCGTCGGCGACGATGCGGTAATAGGTGCCGTAGGTCACGATGCCCGTGTCCGGATCGTGCTCGACATCGTTCCAGGCGTCCACGGCGCCGAAGCGGGGATGGTCGATCCGGCGGGCCGATGCCTCCGGCGTCCACTCCCGCCATTCCTCGATCGCCGGGTTTCGGCTGTCGAAGATGAACCGCCCGTCCGGCGCCAGATGCGCCGCGATGGTGCGCAACGCCTCCAGCTGGTCCCCGGGCGTCAGGAACACCTGGAAGGCATGGCCGGTCAGCACCACCAGGTCGAAGCGACGGCCCAGCCGGACGCTGCGGCCGTCGCCCTGGACCCAGGTCACCCGGTTGCCGCCGGGGCGCGCCCGGGCGATGTCCAGCATGGCGCCGGCGGGGTCGACGCCGAACACCGTGCGCTCCGCCTCGGCCGCCAGCGTCGCGGCCAGCCAGCCGGTGCCGCAGCCGAGGTCGAGAACCGAAGCGCACCCCTCGGCCAGCGACCGGCAGCTATCCCGGTCCGCGGACCAGGCGTTCTCGACGTCGTAGAAATCGGCCAGGTCCGGATCCTGGTAGAGACGATCCTGTTCCATGAGATCCAGCCCTCTGCCGCCGAGAGTGCCGACCGTACCGGGATTCGGGCTGGGGCGGGAGCGTTCAGCCCTGATGCGCGAGCGAGGCGTCGTAGAGGCAGCAGAAGGCGGCGGCCGCGTCGCGGGCGATGGCGGCGACCAGCGACGGCAGGCGCGACATCGGCGGGTCGAGATGCACAGCGGCATAGCGGGTGGCGGGGAAGGGCGGGTGCACCTTGAGCACGTGCAGGATGCCCTCGCGCAGCTCGCGCTGGATCACCACCGGCGGCAGCACGGCGATGCCGATGCCGGCGATGGTCATGCTGACCGTGGTCGACAGCGAGTTGGAGTAGTGCAGCACCGGGTCGCCGGCCCCGGCGAGATAGTCCAGCAGCCGGGCATGGTTATGCGCCCCGGGTTCGTAGGAGATGATGGCATGGGCGGCGATGTCCTCGGGCCCCAGCGTCTCATCGGCCGGGCGGGGCAGCAGGGTGGGGCCGGAGATCCAGAACATCCCGTAGGTGCAGAGGTCGAGGATCTTGAGGCCGTCCGCCTTGTCCGGCCGGATGACCAGCGCCACGTCGATCTCCCGGTCCGACAGCTTCTGCAGGATGGTGTGGGAGGCGTCGGTGGTGACCGAGAAGCGGACGTTGGGGAATTGCCGGCGCAGCGTGCCGGCGATGTCGGGCAGGAGGGTCAGGGCCATGCTCGGCACCAGGCCGATCCGCACCGCGCCCTTGATCGCCGAGGTCGGATCCAGGCTGCAGACCAGCTCGCGGTACCGCGCCACGATCTCCTGCGCGCCGTCGACGAAGGTCTGGCCCTCGGCGGTCAGGCGCACGTCGCGGGCGTCGCGCTCGAACAGCTTGAAGCCCAGCTCCTGCTCCATCGCCGCGACCCGGCTGGAGATCGCGGCCTGGGTGATGTTCAGGCGCTCGGCCGTGGCCCGGAAACTGCGCAGGCGCGACAGCCAGATCGCGGTCTCGAGGAAGCGTATGTTCATGGCGGGTCGGCGGCGCCCCGGCCAGGATCTGCAGGGACCCTGATTGAGGGCGCCGGCGAGCCCCGCGTAAAGGGCCGTGTCAGGCCGCGCCGCGGGCGAGCACCTTGCGGCTGGCCCCCGATACCTCGCCCAGCTTGGCGCCGTGCTTGACCGTCAGCTCGCGCTCGCGCCCCGTCTCCTGCCGCCGCAGCGCCTCACGCGCCACCGCCTCGACCTCCGCCCGCGGCAGCACCAGCACGCCGCTGTCGTCGGCCAGGATGGCATCGCCGGGCATCACCACCACGCCGCCGCAGGCGACCGGGATGTTGAGGCCGCCGCCGAGATCGTAGAGCCGGGTGGTGATCGGCGAGATGCCGCGGGCCCAGATCGGGAAGTCGGAGTCCTCGATCTCCGCCAGGTCGGTGCAGGGGCCGTCGACGATGCCGGCGACCGCGCCCGCCGCCTTGGCCGCCACGGTGACGCCGCCGCCCCAGCAGGCGTGGCGGTCGTCGCCGAGCCGGTCGACGACCAGGATGTCGCCTGGCCGCAGCAGGCCGGTGGCATGGTGCAGCAGGGTCGAATCCGGCCCTGGGATGGCGACGGTGACGGCGGTGCCGACCACGCGCTTGCCGCGCAGCAGCGGCTGGATGCCGTGATGCATGAAGCCGAACAGGCGCCAGTGGCCGACGGTCGCGGTCTCGACGCCGGACAGCAGGTCGAGATGGGCCGGCGGCACCGGCGCCGGCATGTCGTTGATCGTGTACATCGGCATCCTCACGCGCAGGCCAGGCGGCGGTGGTCGCTCATCGGGATCGATGTGCGAGCCCGGCGGATCTGCTCCGGGTCGATCCGGGCGGTGACGAAGCCGACGCCGTCCGAGGCGCGGGCGACGACATGGCCCCAGGGGTCGCAGACCAGCGAATGGCCGTAGGTGTGGCGCTTCTCGCCGTTCGCGACATAGGCCCCCCATTGGCCGCAGGCGGCGACATAGGCCTGGGTCTCGATCGCCCGGGCGCGGGCCAGCACCTCCCAATGGTCCTTGCCGGTCTGCAGGGTGAAGGCGGCGGGCAGCACGATGACGTCGGCGCCCTGCTTCGCCAGCGCCAGGAACAGCTCGGCGAAGCGGACGTCGTAGCAGATGGCGCAGCCGACCTTCAGCCCCTCGAGGTCATAAAGGACGACGTCCTCGCCCGGCCGCACCGTCGCCGATTCCCGATAGGCGGTGCCGTCCGGCGCGACGATGTCGAACAGGTGGATCTTGCGGTAGCGCGCGGCCTCGCGCCCGTCGCGGTCGAACACGACCGTGGTGTTGTAGATCCGGTTCTCGCCCGGGATGCGCTCCATCATGCTGCCGGCATGGACCCAGACGCGGTTGGCCTTGGCCACGCCCTGCGCCATGGCATAGGCGGCGCCGCCCGGCGCCGGCTCGGCCGCCGCCACCTTGTCGGCGATGCCGCCGCCATAGAGCTCGAAATATTCCGGCAGCACCAGCAGGTCCGGCTTGTCGGTCTGGATGGCTTGCTCCATCAGCACCTTGGTGTTGCCGAGATTCTCGGCCCGGTCGGTCTGCGGGTTGGTCTGGATCAGGCTGATCTTCATGGCAAGGCTCCGAAGGAAGGGAAGGGGTCAGGCGGCGAGCACGGCTTCGCGCTTCAGCGCATCGAGCGTCCCGGCCAAGCCCTGGCGGACGACCATGGTCTGGGTCGCGACCACCAGCTGGGCCGCCCCCTCGGCCAGGGCGAATGTGCGCTCCGCCGCGGTCCAGGCGGGCATGATCCAGGGCTTGCCGGCGGCGCGCGCGGCACGGGCGCAGCGGGCCAGGTCGGCGCGGTCGGATTCGCCGAATTCATAGGCGCCGCGGCCGCGCGCCAGCGCCAGGTCGGACGGGCCGGGGAACAGCCCGTCGACCGTGTCGAGGCCCAGGATGCCTTCGACCTCGGCCAGGCTCTCGGCGGTCTCGATCATGGCGTAGCAGCGGGTGCGCCGGTTCTCCTCGTCGAAATAGGCGCTGCTCGGACGGGCATATCCGGCCGGCCGGCCGCCGGAATAGCTGCGGATGCCGCGCATCGGGAACTTCGCGGCGGCGGTCACCGCCCTGGTGTGCTCGACCCCGAGGAGGTGCGGGATGACGACGCCGTCGGCGCCGAAGTCGAGCACCTGCTGGATCGCCTCCGTGGTCGGCGCCAGCACCTTGGCCAGGACCGAGATGCCCTTGGCCTTGGTGAAAGCCAGGAAGCGGTCGAGGTCCGGCAGGTCGAAGGTGCCGTGCTCGACATCGATGACGAGGGTGCGGAAGCCGCAGAGATGCGCCATCTCCACGTAGGAGAAGTGCGGATGCGACATCCAGAGGGCCAGACGATCCATGTTCGACGGAGACTCCATGGCAGCGGGAGCGAGGGTCACTTGCCCATCGCTTTCGACAGGCCGAGCGAGCGCTCGACCAGGATGATGATGAGGAGCGTGGCGGCGACGAGGACGACCGAGACGGCGGCGATCATCGGGTCGGTCCGGCTCTCGACGTAGTTGAACATCGCGACCGGCAGGGTGGTGATGCCGGGGCCGGTGACGAACAGCGAGATCACCACCTCGTCGAAGGAGATCAGGAAGGCCAGGGCGGCGCTGGCGACCAGGCCCGGCATCATCAGCGGCAGGGTGATCCGGCGGAACACGGTGAGGGGCGCGGCGCCCAGCGTCGCGGCCGCGTCTTCCACCGCCGGCGGCAGGGTGGCCAGCGCCGTCGCCATGATCCGGATCACATAGGGCGTGGTGACGATCAGATGCGCCGCCACCAGCCCGGGATAGGTGCTGAGCAGGCGCAGGTCGACGAAGACCAGCAGGATCGCCAGCCCCAGCACGATCGAGGGCAGCAAGAGCGGCGCTGTGAACAGGCTCATCAGCGCCTCGCTGCCGCGGAACCGGAAGCGCCGGATGGCGTAGGCGGCGGGGATGCCGGCCGCCAGCGACAGGGCGGTGACCAGCGCCGCTATGCCGAGGCTGACCCAGAAGGCCCGGATCATCACCTTGTTCTGGACCAGCGCCGCGTACCAGCGCGTGCCCCAGGCCGAGGGCGGGAAGGTGAGATAGGCGTCGTTGCTGAAGGACAGCGGCACGACGATCAGGATCGGCGCCAGCAGGAAGGCGTAGAGCAGCAGCACCAGCAGCCTGAAGGGCAGAGTCGTGGTTCCGACCATGGCGGTTCCCTCCTTCAGTCGAAGCGCCGGACGATGCGGGCATAGGCGGCGAGGGCGCAGCCGAAGATGATCAGAACGATCACCGAGATCGTCGCCGCCATCGGCCATTGCAGCTGGATCACCGCCTGGTCGTAGATCTCGGTCGCCAGCAGGAAGACCCGGCCGCCGCCCAGCAGCTTCGGGGTGATGAAGGAGCTGATGGCCAGCACGAAGCACAGCAGGCAGCCCAGCGCGATCCCGGGCAGGGTCAGCGGCAGAACGATGCGGCGGAACCGGGTGAAGGGGCCGGCGCCGAGCGAGGCCGCAGCCTCCTCATAGCTCGCCTCCAGCCGGCCGAACCCTGCCATCAGCGACAGCGCCATGTACGGCATCAGGATCTCGACCAGGCCGATGAAGACGCCGGTCATGTTGTTGACCAGGCGCAGCGGCGACTGGACCAGGCCGAGCGACAGCAGCGCCCTGTTCACCAGCCCCTGGTCGCCCAGCAGCACCATCCAGCCATAAGTGCGGACGACGCTGCTGACCAGCAGCGGCGACACCGTGATCACGAACAGGATGTTCCGCCAATGGGCGGGCGCCCGGTGCAGGAACATCGCGATCGGATAGGCGCAGGCCAGCGTCGCCAGGGTCACGGCGAAGCTCATCGCCAGCGAGTTCGCGATCAGGCTGAGATTGAAGCTGTCGGTGAAGAAGCCGAGATAGTTGCGGAAGCTGTAGACGTCAGTCAGGACGCCGCTGCTGCGGCTTTCCTGGAACGAGATCTGGGCCAGCCGCAGCACCGGGAAGACGAAGGCGACGAGGTTGATCAGCGCCATCGGCGCCAGCAGGGCGGCGGCGATCAGGGCGAAGCGGCCGCGGCGGGAGCGGGACGGGGCGGCCGGGGCGAGGTCGGCGGAGACGGCGGTCATGGCTCAGCCCGGGAAGACCAGCATGTCGTCGGGCGACCATTCGCACATCAGCCGGTCGCCCGGCCGGTGGGCGGCCCCATGACCGGCGGTGGGCGCCTCGACCTTCAGCACCGGGCCGCCGATGTCGATGTCGTACTGCACCAGGTCGCCGATATAGGTGACGCGCAGCACCCGGCCGGGGGCGCCGTTGGTGGCGGTGCTCAGCAGCGCCTGGTCGCGATGCGGCGTCAGGCTGATCCGGTGCGGCCGCACCGTCGCCCAGGCGGCGCCGGGCGACTGCTCGGTCGCGGCGCAGCGGTAGACGGCGCCGCCCAGCCGCAGCCGGCGGCGGTCCAGTAGCTCGCAGGGCAGGGTGTTGGTGCGGCCGACGAACTCGGCCACGAAGCGCGACGCCGGCCGCTCGTAGATGTCCTCCGGCGTGCCCAGCTGCGCCAGCCGCCCGCCGGACATGACGCCGACCACGTCGCACATGGTCAGCGCCTCGACCTGGTCGTGGGTGACGAAGACGGTGGTGATCGACAGCCGCTGCTGGATCTCGCGGATCTCGATCCGCATCTCGTCGCGCAGCTTGGCGTCGAGGTTGGACAGCGGCTCGTCCAGCAGCAGGATGCGGGGGCGGATCACCAGCGCCCGGGCCAGGGCGATGCGCTGCTGCTGGCCGCCCGACATCTCCTTCGGCTTGCGCGGGCCGTAGCCGGGCAGCCGCACCATCTCCAGCGCCTGCTCCACCCGCTCGCGCGCCTCGGCCTTGCCGACGCGGCGCATCTCCAGGCCGAAGGCGACGTTCTCGGCCACGGTCATGTGCGGGAACAGGGCATAGTTCTGGAACACCAGGCCGATGTCGCGCCGGTGCGGCGGGCGCTGGGTGATGTCGTCGCCGGCCACCACGATCCGACCGTCGGTCACCGGCAGCAGCCCGGCGATCATGCGCAGCGCCGTGGTCTTGCCGCAGCCGGAGGGGCCGAGCAGGCCCAGCAGCTTGCCGCGGCTGACCTCGAGCCAGAGGTCGGAGACGGCGGTGAATCCGGCATAGCGCTTGGTCACGCCCTCCAGCCGCAGGAAGCCGGCGGAGGGATCGGGTGCCGGCTCGGCACGGTCGAGGACGGGGGCGGGGGCGGTCAGCATCGCCTGCATGGGACTTCCCGAGGCTGGTGGATGGGAGGGGTTAGAGACCGTTTGGAAATGCGCTGGCGTGAGTCGGCTGGCGGTGGTTTCGAGAACCGGAGCGCAGCGCACATTGGTGCGTGAGCACCGGAAGCGGAGAGACCGCCGTCAGACGGCCGCGCCAGTAGCGTTTACAAACGGTCTCTAGCGGCTGGCCGGAATGATCTGGCGCCGCCAGGGGGCCAGGATCGATTCCCGCATGTCGCCGATGGTCATCCAGTCGATCGGCACCAGCTTCGCCTTCTGTGCCGGATCGAGCAGCGGGATGCGCCTGCCGGTCTCGGGCGGGATCGCCGTGTCCTTGTTCGAGGGGGCGTAGAACATCGCCTCGGAGAAGCGCTTCTGCGCCTCGGCCCCCAGCGCGTAGTCCATGAAGGTCTCGGCCGCCTCGCGGTTCGGCGAGTTGGCGATCAGGCTGATCACGTTGACCTGGGTGATGGTGCCCTCCGCCGGCGCGACGGAGCCCAGCCGGCCCTCGGTCTGGTCGGCGTAGAACTGGCTGCGCGCGTTCCAGCCGATGGCGAGGGTGGCCGTGCCGTTGGCGACCAGGGTGTAGGCGTCCGGCTTCGGCTCCCAGGTCTGGATCAGGGGGGCCATCTCGACCAGCTTCTCGACGCCGGCATCGACGCCCTGGCGGTAGTCTTCGGCCCCGGCCATGCGGTTGGCGATCAGGGTCAAGGCGATCGCCTGGATATCGCCGCCGCCCTGGGCCGGGACGATGACCTTGCCGGCCTGCGCCTTGTCCCACAGTGCGGTCCAGCTGGTCGGCGCCGTCGGGAACGCCTCGGCGTTGTACAGCAGCGCCAGCGTGTCGTAGGTGATCGGCGGCGCGAAGGCGCCGAGGTCGCGGCCGAGATCGCCGAGCCGGGCCAGGTTGGTCAGCCGCGCCGGGTCGCCCTCGGCGATCAGCCCTTCGTCCCGGGCGATCTTGGCGACAGACAGGTCGAAGATCACGGCGTCGACCTGCGGCGCGTCCTTCTGCGCCCGCATCAGCCCCAGCGCTGTGGCCGCGTTCTGCACGCCGTAATAGGTCACGGTGATGTCCGGATGGGCGGCCTGGAACGGCTCGATCACCGCCTTGGTATAGTTCTCCTGGAACTCGCCGCGATAACCCATCACGGTGATCTGGGCGGCATCGGCCGCGGTCGCGGCGACGGCCAAGATGGAGGCGAGGCAAAGGGATCGCGCGCAGGAGGCGAGTGTCATGGTCGTGTCCCTGTTTGTGCCGTGGCGGCCGCCGTCTCGGGCGGTCTGCGGGCGCCGGTCGATCGCCGGCGGCAGGGATACGCTGGGACAGGCGGGCGGTCCCGTCTAACGGGTTTTTCTTATCGCCCGATAAGATTTCCCGGAGGGCTTATCCCGCCCGCACCAGGCAGGCGGCCTCGGTGCCGCCTTCGGCCGGTCGCAGCGCCGGGCGGATGGCGGCGCAGTCCTCGACCCGGATCGGGCAGCGGCTGACGAAGGGGCAGCCGGCGGGCGCCGCCAGCGGGCTCGGCAGGTCGCCGGACAGGATGATCTTGCGGCGCTGCCGCTGCGCTCGCGGGTCGGGCAGCGGGATCGCCGACAGCAGCGCCTCGGTATAGGGGTGGCGCGGCGCCGCGAAGACGGCGTCGGTGTCGCCCTGCTCGACGATGGTGCCGAGATACATCACCGCCACCCGGTCGGCGATGTGGCGCACCACCGACAGGTCGTGGCTGATGAAGAGATAGGCGAGGCCCAACTGATCCTGCAGCCGCACCAGCAGGTTCAGGATCTGCGAGCGGATCGAGACGTCGAGCGCCGAGACCGGCTCGTCGCAGACCAGCAGCTTCGGCGACAGCGCCAGGGCGCGGGCGATCACCACCCGCTGGCGCTGCCCGCCCGACAGCTCGTTCGGATAGCGCTGCGCGTAGGATTCGGGCAGGCCGACCAGGTCCAGCAGCTCCGCCACCCTTCGGCGGCGCTCGGCGCCGGGCGTGCCGCGGATCGCCAGCGGCTCGGCGATGCTGGCGCCGATCCGCATCTTCGGGTCCAGCGCCGCGCTCGGGTCCTGGAACACGATCTGCATGGCGCCGGCCAGGGCGCGGCGCTCGGCTGGGGCGGCGTGGGTGACGTCGCGGCCCTCGAAGGCCACGGTGCCGCGCGTCGCCCGCTCCAGCCCCAGGATGGCATAGCCGGTGGTCGACTTGCCGCAGCCGCTCTCGCCGACCAGCGCCAGGGTGCGGCCGGCCTCGAGCTCCAGCGAGACGCCGTCCACCGCCTTGACCGCGCCCTTGGCAGCGCCGCCGCGGACCGGGAAATGCACCGCCAGGTCGCGGACGGAGAGCAGCGGCGCGCCGGTCATGCCAGCCCCGCGACGCGGTCGCTGTGCCAGCAAGCGGCCAGATGATCCGTTGCTGAGTCAGCTCGCGATGGAGGGGCCTGTTCCCCCTCACCCTCCCGTCGCTGCGCGCCGGGCCCCTCCCTCTCCCCGAGGGAGAGGGGCAGTTGACCTCTCCCTCGGGGAGAGGTCGAAATCGCGCCGGCGATTTCGGGTGAGGGGGCGGCACCGACCTCTCCCCTCATGCTGCCGCGGCGTACCGATTCCAGCGGCGGCGCTTCGGCGCAGCGCGCGTCGGCCAGCGGGCAGCGGGTGCGGAAGCGGCAGCCCTGCGGCCAGTGCGCCGCGTCCGGCACCGCGCCGGCGATGGTCTTCAGCTCCTGCCGCCGCGGGCCGTCGAGGCGCGGCACCGTCGCCAGCAGCAGCTTGGTGTAGGGATGGGCGGGGGCGTCGAAGATCGCGTCGACCGGCCCGCTCTCGACCACCGTGCCGCCATACATCACCGCCACCCGGTCGGCCATGTCGGCGACCACGCCCATGTCGTGGGTGATCAGTAGGATGGCGCTGCCGGCCTCGGCCCGCAGGGTCTTCAGCAGGTCCAGGATCTGCGCCTGGATGGTGACGTCCAGCGCCGTGGTCGGCTCGTCGGCGATCAGGATCTCCGGCCGGCAGATCAGGGCCGAGGCGATCATCACCCGCTGGCACATGCCGCCGGACAGCTCGAACGGGAACTGCCCGGCCCGCCGCTCCGGATCGGCGATGCCGACCCGCGCCAGCATGGCGACGGCCTCGCTGCGGGCCTCGGCGGCCGGGGCGCCGCGATGCAGCCGCAGGCTCTCCGCCACCTGGTCGCCGACCCGGACCAGCGGGTTCAGCGACGCCACCGGCTCCTGGAAGATCACCGACACCCGGTTGCCGCGCAGGGCGCGCAGCGCCGCCTCGTTCAGCCCCAGCAGGTCGATCCCGTCCATGGCGACGGCGCCGCCGGCGATGCGGGCGGCGGCCGGCAGCAGGCGCAGCACCGACAGGGCCGTCAGGCTCTTGCCGCAGCCGCTTTCGCCGACCAGGGCCAGCACCTCGCCGCGGCCGATCGACAGCGACACCCCGTCGACCACGGACCGGCCGCCGATCGCGACCCGCAGTCCGTCGATGGCGAGAAGGGGGGCCTCAGGCATCGGCCGGCCCTCCGACCGCCACGCCGGACCAGGGGCTGGTCGGGTGCGCCATGCCGACCGTCTCGCCGGTCGCCGGGTCGCGCGCGGCGGCGGAGGCGATGGCGAAGTTCACCGGGTACAGCGTGTCCTCGACGATCTGCACCGGGAAGTCGCGCGCCACCGTGGCGGCGACGTCCGGCGCCGCGGCCGCGTTCACTTTGATCGTGGGCGTACTGGCGTCGACGCGCGGGGTGTGGAAGGCCGCCTCCAGCGACATGCCGTAATCGACGACGTAGGAGATCAGCTGCAGCAACGCCGGGAAGATCGACCGGCCGCCGGCGGCGCCGATGGCCAGGTCCGGCCGGCCGTCGCGGCCCAGGATCAGCGGGCACATATTCGCCAGCGGCTGGGCGCCCGGCGCCATGGAGTTCGGCTGGCCCGGCCGCGGGTCGAACCACATCATGCCGTTGTTCATCAGGATGCCGGCGCGCGACAGCACCACCTTGGAGCCGAAGCGGGACAGCAGCGTGTTGGTCAGCGAGACGAAGTTGCCCTGCGCATCGACGATGCTGATATGGCTGGTGCAGCCGGGGGCGCGGGCGAGGCCGGCATGGCCCATGCCGGTCAGGCGGGGGCGGTAGGCCTCGCGCGCCGCGCGGGCATAGGCCAGGGCCGCCCGCGCATCCGGCCGGTCGCCCCAGGACGTGCGAGGGGCCAGCAGCTCCAGCGCCGCCAGCAGGCTGGGGCCGCCGCTCAGCCCCGGCATGGCCCAGACGTCGCGGCCGCGATAGGCGCCGCGCAGCGGCTCGGCCCAGCGCGGTTGATAGGCGGCCAAGTCGGCGGCGGTGATGCGGGACCCGGCGTCGGCCAGGTCGGCGGCCAGGTCCCGCGCGGTTCCGCCCTCGTAGAACTCGCGGGCGCCTTCCCGCGCCAGGCGCCGCAGCATTCGGGCCTTGGCCGGCATCGGGCGGTATTTCCCTTCCGCCGCCTTCGGTGCCTGGCCGTTCTCCAGCAGCAACTCGGCGGTGGGGGCGAAGCGGGCCAGGGCCGTGGCCTCGATCGACAGGCAGAAGGCGGCGTACCAGTCGATCTCCAGCCCGCGCTCGGCATGCTCGATGGCGGGCGCCAGCGCCTCGGCCCAGCCGATGCTGCCGAAGCGTTCCAGCGCCGCGGCCAAGCCGGCGATGGCGCCGGGAACACAGATCGAGGGGCCGCCGATCAGGTTGCGGTCCTCGGTCACCGACGGCCACTGGAACCAGTTGCCGGTGTCGGCCCCCGCCAGCGGATAGTCGGCCGGGTCCAGCGCCGCGGGCGCCCGGACGTTGAAGTCCAGCGCGGAGCCCGTGCCGCTCGAGCCATCGGCATGCAGCAGGAAGCCGCCGCCGCCGATGCCGGACAGCCGGGGCTCGACCACGCTCAGCCCCAGCGCCGCCCCCACCGCCGCGTCCATGGCGTTGCCGCCGCGGGCCAGCACCGCCGCGCCGGCTTCCGCAGCATAACGATGCTGGGCCGCAACCAGGCCGTGGCGGCTGCGGATCTCGGTCCTGCGCCCGCTCACAGTCATGCCGTGCGCCCGAAGCGGCGCGGTTCGACCGGGCCGGGGATGTCCGACGCGGCGACGAACCTCCCGGCATTGGCCGACCCGGCGTGATACGCCGCGACCTCGCCGACCGTGGCGATCCAGACGCCGGGCGCGGCGGTGATCCGTTCCAGGAGGCGCTCCAGCAGCCGCAGCCGCTGGGCCCGGCCGGAGATCCAGTCATGGACCGTCAGCATGAACAGGCCGTTCAGGCGGCGCAGCCCTTCCCACTCGTCCAGCCAGCCCTCCAGGATCGGCCCCGGCGCCTCGGGCGGCCACTGGTCGGTGCCGCCGCCGGAGAACTTGAAGAACACCGCGTCGTCGATCGCCCATTGCACCGGCACCTCGACCACGCCGTCGATCTCATAGGGGTGGTCGGCGCCCATCAGCGAGCTGTCCCAGAAGCCGTGCCGGCGGATCTCCGCCAGCATGTGCGGGGTCATCTCCCAGGCCGGCGACCGGAAGCCCCTCGGCACCGCGCCGGTCTGGCGCCGGAACACCTCGATCGAGGCCTCCAGCGCGCCGGTGAACTCGGCATCGCTGCTCTGCGCCACGATCTCGTGGAAATAGCCGTGCAGCCCAATCTCGTGGCCGCGCTGCAGGAAGGCGGGCAGCAGCTCGGGATTGGCCTCGGCCACCGCCCCCGGCACGAAGAAGCTGCCCTTGACGCCGAAGCGGTCCAGCAGGTCCAACAGCCGCCAGATCCCCAGCCGCGGCCCGAAGCGCCGCTGCTCCAGCTGCCCCAGCGAGCGCGTCGCCTCTGGCGCCCGCTGCTGCCACAGATAAGGCGAATCCGCATCGACATCGACGGTGAAGCAGAAGGCGCTGTCGCGGCCTTCCGGCCATTGATAACGCGGCCAGGGCTGGACCATCGGTTCCTCCTACAGCGGCGACTTCTTGGCCTGGTACACGGCCATCGATCCGATCGAGTTGCCGCCGTCGACCGTCATGGTCGACCCGGTCATGTAGGCGGCGGCGTCGCTGGCCAGGAACAGGACGGCGTTGCCGACATCGGCGGCGGAGGAGGGGCGGCCGAGCGGGATCGACCCGCTGGTGGCCTCCACGTGCTCCTGGGTCAGCAGGCTGACCTTGCTGCCGGCGATGAAGCCGGGCTCGACCGCGTTGACCCGGATGCCGAATTCCGCCAGCTCCAGCGCGAAGCCCTTGGTCAGCCGGTCCAGCGCGGCCTTGGACACGCAATAAGGCACCACGGTCCGCCGCATCTTGCGCGATGCGCCGGAGGAGATGTTGATGACGCTCCCCGGAACCTTGGCGGCGATCATCTGCCTGGCCAGGGCGCGGGTCAGCAGGAAGGGCGCGCGCAGGTTGACGTCGAAGATCCGGTCCCATTCGTCGACGTCGATGTCGAGCAGGAAGCCGCTGGGATAGACGCCGGCATTGTTGACCAGGATGTCCGCCGTGCCCCAGCGCCGGCCGATCTCGGCGGCCAGGTCGTCGATCGCGGCGTCCTTCCGTAGGTCGGCCGCATGGGCGAAGCGGTCGCCCTTGAGGTTCAGGACCAGGCGGTCGAGATCCTCCTGGGATGTGTCGGTCAGGCACAGGCGGGCGCCGGCCTCGGCGAAGGCAGCGGCGATCCAGCTGCCCACCACGCCGCAGGCGCCGGTCACCACCACGCGCTTGCCGTTCAGATCGCTGGGGATGTTCATGGGGGTCCTCATCGGCTGTGGGGGTCGAGACGGTCGCGCAGTGCGTCGCCGATCAGGTTGGCGGCGAGCACCAGGAGGAACAGGCAGAGGCCGGGGAAGGTGGCGATCCACCATGCGGTGGCGACGTAGTTGCGGCCGGTCGACAGCATCGCGCCCCAGCTCGCGGTCGGCGGCTGCACGCCGAGGCCGAGGAAGGACAGCCCGGCCTCGAACAGCACCATCAGCCCGAACTCCAGCGTCGCGACCACGGTCACGGCGCCCAGGATGTTCGGCAGGATGTGGCGGAACAGCACGCGGAACGGCCCGGCGCCCATGAAGGCGGACAGCCGGACATAGGGCCGGCCGGCGATCGCCAGCGTCTGGCCGTAGGCGACGCGGGCGTAGCGCGGCCAGCGCGTCAGGGCCAGCACCAGGATGACGTTCAGCAGGCCGGGGCCGACCACGGCGACGGTGATGATCGCCAGCAGGATGGCGGGCACGGACAGGAACACGTCGACCACCCGCATCACCACGATCTCGACCGGCCCGCGCAGATAGCCCGCGAGCATGCCGAGCACGGTGCCGACGACGCCGGAGATCAGCACCGACAGCACCGCGACCAGCAGCGAGATCCGGGCGCCCCAGACCAGGCGGCTCAGCAGGTCGCGGCCGAGCTCGTCGCTGCCCAAGAGGTAGTGGACGTTGCGGGCGACGGTGCCGGGCGGCTTCAGCCGGCCCAGCAGGTTCTGTGCGTTCGGGTCGTAGGGCGCGACCAGCGGCGCCAGCACCGCGGCCACGGCGAACAGCGCCAGCAGGACGATGAAGGGCAGGGCGCGCCGCAGCGGCCGGCGGGTGGCCGGGGCCGGGGTTATGTCGACCGCGGCGCTCATCTTGCGCTCCCCAGCCGGATGCGCGGGTCGACGGCGCTGTACAGCAGGTCGGTCAGCAGGTTGAGAGCGACGGTGACGAAGGACCCCAGCAGCACCACCCCCTGCACGATCGGGAAGTCGCGCGCCAGGATCGATTGTACCGTCAGCTGCCCCAGCCCGGGCCAAGCGAAGACCGTCTCGACGATCACCGCCCCGGCCAGGAGGTTTGAGATCTCGAGACCGGCCACCGTGATCACCGGGATCGAGGCGTTGCGGGCCAGGTGGCGCAGCAGCAGGCGCCCGGTGGCGGCGCCGCGGGCCCGGGCGGTGCGGACATAATCCTTCGACAGCTCCTCCAGCAGGGCCGTCCGCGTCACCCGGGCGAAGGTCGCCATGCTCAGCAGGCCCAGCGCCACCGACGGCATCACCAGATGGTCGATCCCGCCGGTGGAGGAGGGCGGCAGCCACCCGAGCGTGACGGCAAAGACCAGGATCATCAGGATGCCGCTCCAGAAGGTCGGCATGCTCTGCGCCGCCAGCACCAGCCCGGCCAGCATCCGGGCCACCCAGCGGTCCCGTCCCAGCGCCAGCGCCACCCCGACCGGGATGCCGAGGCCGCAGGCGACCAGCAGCGCCCCCGCCGCCAGCGCCAGGGTGTAGGGCAGGCGCGAGGCGATGATGTCCGCGACAGGCACGTTCTGCACCACCGACTTGCCGAGGTCGAAGCGCGCGATCTCGCCCAGAAAGGACAGGTACTGCACCCAGAGCGGCCGGTCGAAGCCCAGCGCGTGGCGCAGCGTCTCGATGTCGGCCTGGGTCGCGGTGTCCGGCACCAGCAGATAGGTCGGGTCGCCGGTCAGGCGCTGCAGGAAGAAGATCAGCGTGGCGACGCCGAAGATCGTCAGCAGCGCCTGGCCCAGGCGGCGGAGCAGGAAGGCGGTCATGCCTCCCGATCCTCCTTATTCCGACCAGGACATGCGGTTCAGGAACAGGCTCTCATTCGGGGTCGGCTGCCAGTTCAGCTGCTTCGCGGCGCCGTAGATGATGGCGGCCTGGTACAGCGGCACCACCGGCACGTCGCCGGCGACGATCTCGTTGACCTTGGCATAGCGGTCGAGGCGGACGGCCTGGTCCAGGGTCGAGCGGGCCTCGACCAGCAGCTTGTCGACCTCGGCGTTGCGGTAGTTCGACCAGCCGCTGCTGCTGTGCAGCAGCGGGAACAGCACGCCGTCGGCATCCTGGCAGGCGCAGGACCAGCGGCCGAAGGTGATGCTCGCGCCCTCCTGCGGCTTGCCCTGCGACCGCTTCAGATAGCTGGCCATGTCGGTCATCGTGATCTTCACGTTGATGCCGACCTCGGTCAGCTGCTGCTGCACGGCCTGGACGATGCGCTGGTCGTAGACCGGCGCGGTCGACAGCTCGGCCTCCACCTTCGCCGCGTCGCCGGCCTCGGCGACCAGCGCCTTGGCCTTCTCCGGATCGTAGGGGAAGCCCTCGATGCCTTCGGTCCAGCCGACATGGGCGGGGGTCAGCAGCTCCGCCACCGGCTTGTCGTAGCCGCCCAGGATGCCTTCGGTCAGCCCCTGCTTGTCGATGGCATAGGCCACGGCCTGGCGCAGCTTGAGGTTGTCGAAGGGCGGGATCAGCGGGTTCAGCCGCAGATAGGCGACGCGCTCGGTCAGCACCACCAGCGGTTTCACCTTGTCCGATCCCTGGATCTGGGCCGCGAGGTCGCTGTCCAAGGTGACGACGAGATCGGCGGTGCCGGCCTGCAGGTCGGCCACGCGGGTGGCGGCGTCGGGCACGGCGCGGAACACCGCGGTCTGGAACGGGCCCTTGGTGCCCCAATAGGCGTCGTTGCGGGTCAGGGTGACGGCGACGCCGCGCTGCCAGCTGTCGAACCTGTACGGCCCGCTGCCGACGGGTTTCTGGTTGAAGGCCTCGTTGCCCACCGCCTCGACCACATGCTTCGGCACGATCGACAGCTTCACCAGCTGGGCCAGCAGGGCGGGATAGGGACCGTCGGTCTTGATGCGGACCGTGGTCGGGCCGGTCGCCTCGGCGCCGGTGATCTTGTTGAACTGGCCCAGCTGCGGGCTGGCGAATTTCGGGTCGGTGATGCGGCGGATGCTGTAGGCGACGTCCTCCGCCGTCAGCTTCTGCCCGTCATGGAAGGTGATGTCGTCGCGGATCTGGAACTCGATCTCGGTGTCCGAGAGGTATTTCCAGGAGGTCGCGACCTGCGGGACGATGTCGCCCTTGTCGTCGCGGGTGACCAGGTTGTCGAAGACGTTGCGGTAGACGTAGTAGCTGTCCGGGTTCCATTGCTGCTGCGGGTCCAGCGAAGAGGGCTCGTTCACCAGATCGATGGTGAGACGGTCCTTGGCCATGGCCGGGGCCGTCGCCAGCATCACGGCCCCGAGCGCCGCGCCGAGCCATATGGTCCTGATCCGCGTCATGTGATGTCCCCCTGTTGTGACGGCCGGCGCGGGCGCGCCGCGCGCGCCATCGCCGGTCCGGTTTGTCGCCGACGTCGCCTGTCGCCGTCCGTCTCCGCCACGTCGAGGGGCGAGGGCAGGGCGAACAGGGCCTCGGTCGCGAAATCCTGGAAGGCTGATATCGCGGCCGCGATCTCCCGCCGCGCCGCCTCGGCGTCGCCGGCGGCCAGCGCCGCGATCAGTGGCTCCCGTCCGACCGGCCGGTGGTGCCGTCCGGCGAGGTCGAAGAAGGCCGCGATCCGGTCCGCCTGGTTCCAGGCCTGGTCCAGCCAGCGGCCGACCAGCCCGCCGGACCGGGCCGCCAGCTGGTCCAGGATCTGGCGGTCGGCGCTGCGCAGCGTGACCAGCGCCTGATGGTCCTCGCGCCCCTGCAGCGCGGTGCTCATGCGGGTCAGCGCCGTCAGCCGGGCGGCGGCATCCGGCGGCAGCCGGATCTCGGCCAGGCCGGGCTCGACCGCCTTGCGGGCGCGGATCACGTCGCCGATCAGCGCCCCGGTGACCGGTGCCACCCGCCAGCCGCGGCGCGGCTCGACGGCGACCAGCCCTTCGCCCGCGAGGGTGGTGAGGGCCGTGCGGACGGCGGCGCGGCCCAGGCCGAAGCGCGTGGCGAGCTCCGGCTCCGAGCACTCGGCATCCGGCCGGAGCTCGCACTCGATCACGGCCCGGCGCAGCCGCTTCAGCGCGAAAGCGGCCTTTGGCTCGGCGCCGGGCGGGAGGGCGTGGGCGAAAGGCGAGGCATGATCATACATGCCCGCAGCGTGTCATTGTACGTGACATCTCACAAGATGAATCTGAAATTTCACATTGAGAGATCATAAAATCGAGCGGTGCTTCCGATCAGAAACCGGTTTACTAAACCGGTTTCTGACGCTAGGCTGAGTCTCGGAGGCACAATGGCGACCATTCGCGACGTCGCGCGGGAGGCGGGGGTTTCACCGGCCACGGTCTCGCGCTACCTGAACGGGAACATCGAGCTGCCGGCGGAGACCGCCGGGCGGATCGATGCGGCGTCGAAGCGGCTGGGATATCGCCCGAACCTGCTGGCCAAGCGCCTCAGCCTCGGCAGCTCCGAGACCATCGGCCTGGTCACGCCGGAGATCGCCAACCCGTTCTTCGCCGCGCTGGCCGCGGCGGCCGAGGACGAGGCGCGGCGTGAGGGCTTCTCGATCCTCTTGAGCAGCACCGGCGGAGACCTGGAGATGGAGGCCGCCAGCATCGACCGGCTGGCGGCGCGCCATGTCGACGGCCTGCTGGTCCTGACCAACCGGGTCGACGACGGCCGCCTGCGGGACCTGATCGACGGGCGCACCGACGTGGTCGTGCTCGACGAGGACGTGCCGGGCGCCAGGGTGACGCGGATCTTCGTCGAGAACGAAGCCGGCGCCTATGACGCCACCCGCCATCTGATCGCGGCCGGGCACCGCCGCATCGCCCATATCGGCGGGCCGGAGCAGCTGCTGAGCTCTCGCGAGCGCTTCGCCGGCTTCGCCCGGGCTATGGCCGAGGCCGGGCTGGCGGTCGAGGACGGCCTGGTCCGGTTCGGCGCCTATGAGCGCGATTTCGGATGCGAGGCGACCCGGGCGATCCTCGCCAACGGCCGGCCGACCGCCGTGTTCACCGGCAGCGACTACATCGCCGTCGGGGTGCTGCAGGAGCTGGCGGCCCAGGGCCTGTCGGTGCCGGGCGACCTGTCCCTCGCCAGCTTCGACGACATGCCTTTCGCGGACCTCCTCAGCCCGCCGATCACGACCGTGCGCCAGCCGATCGAGGCGCTCGGCCGGCTCGGCATCCGCACGCTGCTCGCGCAGATCCGGGGCGAGGAGCCGCCGCCGACCCAGCGCCTGCCCACCCAGCTGGTGGTCCGCCGATCCGTCGGGCCGCCGCCGGGCAGGGCCAAGAAGGCAGGCTGATCGCGACGCCTGCCGTCAGGGACGAAACGCGACAACGACACTGCAGACAGAGGAGAGCTTCATGACGCGACCGACATTTCCGACCAAGGTCTCCCTTGCCGCGGCGCTGACCGGCGCGGCGATGCTGGCCGGCGCCGCCCAGGCGCAGGCCGAGATGATCGCGCTGGTGACGATCAATCAGCAGGCCCTGTTCTTCAACCAGATCAACGAGGGCGCGCAGAAGGCGGCCGACGCCGCCGGCGCCAAGCTGGTGATCTTCAACGCCAACAACGTGCCCAGCGCCCAGAACGACGCGATCGAGAACTACATCACCCAGAAGGTCGACGGCATCGTCCTGGTGGCGATCGACGTCAACGGCGTGAAGCCGGCGATCACCGCGGCCAAGCAGGCCGGCATCCCGGTGGTCGCGGTCGACGCGCAGATCCCGGACGGCGACAACGCCGCCTTCGTCGGCGTCGACAATCTCAAGGCCGGCGAGGAGATCGGCAAGCATGTCGCCGATTACGTGAAGCAGAACATGGGCGGCAGCGCCAAGCTGGGCGTCATCGGCGCGCTGAACTCCTTCATCCAGAACCAGCGGCTGGACGGGTTCAAGAAGGCGCTGTCGGCCTCGGGCGTGAAGGTCGATATCGTCGACACGGTCGACGGCCAGAACGTCCAGGACGTGGCGTTGACGGCGTCGGAGAACCTGATGACCGCCAACCCGGACATGACCGCGCTCTACGCCACCGGCGAGCCGGCGCTGATCGGCGCCGTCTCCGCCGTCACCAGCCAGGGCCGCACCGGCGACATCAAGGTGTTCGGCTGGGACCTGACCGCCCAGGCGATGGAAGGCATCGACGCCGGCTGGGTCGCCGCCGTGGTGCAGCAGGACCCGGCCACGGAAGGCAAGGTCGCGGTCGAGACGCTGCTGAAGCTGAAGAAGGGCGAGACCGTGCCGGCGATCATCAACGTGCCTGTGACCATCGTCACCAAGGCCAACGTCGACCAGTTCCGCAGCCTGTTCAAGTAACCCAGGGCGGCTCGCCCCCCTCACCCGAAATCGCTGCGCGATTTCGACCTCTCCCCAAGGAGAGGTGAACATTCCCTCTCCTCGGGGAGAGGGAGGGGCCCGGCGCCGAAGGCGACGGGAGGGTGAGGGGGAGAACCGCTGTCGAGTGATCAAGCGATGGAGGGACTGTTGGACGAACCTGTCCGCGTCCGCATGAGCGGCATCTGCAAGCGCTACGGCGCGATCCAGACGCTCGACAATGTCGACCTGACCCTGCGCCGCGGCGAGGTGCTGGGGCTGGTCGGCGATAACGGCGCCGGCAAGTCGACGCTGAGCAAGGTGCTGTCCGGCGCCGTGATCCCCGACGCCGGCACGATCGAGATCGACGGTGCCCCGGTGCGGTTCGAAAGCCCGGCCGATGCCCGCCGGCACCGCGTCGAGATGGTCTATCAGGACCTGTCGCTGTGCGACACGGTCGACGTCGCCGGCAACCTCTTCCTGGGGCGGGAGCCGCGGCGCGGCGCCTTCGGCCTGTCCTTCCTTGACAAGGGGCGGATGCACGCCGAGGCGCGGCGGATGCTGGACGGGCTCGGCATCCGCATCCCGAACACCTGGCTGAAGGTCGAGAACCTGTCGGGCGGCCAGCGCCAAAGCATCGCCATCGGCCGCGCCGCCTCCTTCGATCCGAAGGTCCTGATCATGGACGAGCCGACGGCGGCGCTGGCCGTCGCCGAGGTCGAGGCGGTGCTGGAGCTGATCCGCACGGTCAGCGCCCGCGGCGTCAGCGTCA
Source organism: Inquilinus sp. Marseille-Q2685 (assembly GCF_916619195.1). NCBI lineage: Bacteria > Pseudomonadati > Pseudomonadota > Alphaproteobacteria > Rhodospirillales > Rhodospirillaceae > Inquilinus > Inquilinus sp. Marseille-Q2685. The sequence goes on along the minus strand of NZ_CAKAKL010000002.1, from coordinate 1,537,744 downwards.
TCCTGATCACCCATCGGCTGCAGGACCTGTTCCTGGTCTGCGACCGGATCCAGGTGATGTACGAGGGCCGCGCCATCGCCGAGCGGAATATCGCGGACACCAATATCGAGGAGGTGGTCGACCTGATCGTCGGCCGGAAGTTCACCGCCCGCTCGGCCCGAATGGGCGGCGGCGCGGGCGCGGAGGCGCGGGCATGAGCGCCGCGGGGAGCACTGCGATGACCGAGGACCATGCCGCCCCGGCGAAGGCCGACCGGCCGCCGGGGCTGCGCCACCAGGTGATGGCGAACGGCGGCGTCGCCAGCATCTTCATCTTCTTCCTGGCCGTCTGCATCCTGTTCGGCCTGGTCACGGACAGCTTCCTGACCGAGGCCAACATCCTGAACATCCTGCGCCAGAGCGCGCCGCTGCTGATCGTCGCCACGGCGATGACCTTCGTCATCACCACCGGCGGCATCGACCTGTCGGTCGGCTCCATGCTCGGCCTGGTCGGCGCCCTGTCGGCGGTGCTGCTGCAGGCCGGGGTGCCCTGGCCGGTGGCGCTCATCGGCCTGGTCCTTCTGGGCGCAGCCATCGGCGCGGTGCAGGGCTTCTTCATCGCCTATGAGGGCATCCCGGCCTTCATCGTCACCCTGGCCGGGCTCGGCATCATCCGCGGCGTCGCGCTGCTGATCACCCAGGGCTATTCGATCCCGATCGAGCCGACCAGCGCCTTCGTCACCATCGGCCGCGGCTGGGTGGCGGGGCTGCCGCTGCCGGCGATCATCGCGGTCGCGGTGCTGGCGCTCGGCGTCGTGATCTTCACCCAGACCCGCTTCGGCCGCTACGTCACCGGCATCGGCGCCAATGCCGAGGCGGTGCGCCGCGCCGGCGTGAACATCCGGCGGGTGACGCTCCTGGTCTACGTCCTGTCCGGCGCCGCCGCGGCGCTGGCAGCGGTGGTGATCGCGGCGCGGCTGGGCAGCGGCTCGGCCAATTCCGGGGCGGGGTTCGAGCTCGACGTCATCGCCGCGGTGGTGCTGGGCGGCACCAGCCTGTTCGGCGGCCGCGGCACCATGGTCGGCACCGTGCTGGGCGCCCTGACCGTCGCGGTGATCGGCAACGGCCTGATCCTGGCGCATATGTCGCCGTTCCTGACGCCCATCATCACCGGCGTGATCATCCTGATCGCGATCTGGCTCAACTTCCGGATCTTCCGGACCACGTCCCGCCGCTGAGGCCCCACCATGACCACGACAGACACCATCGGCGTGCGCTCCGGCCAGGTCATGACCGTGCTGGGGCCGATCCCGGTCGACGACATGGGCGTGACCCTGATGCACGAGCACATCCTGCTCGACACCTCCGGCTGGTGGCGGCGGCCGTGCTGCGCCAGCCACATCGCCCTGGCCGAGAAGCCGATCGACATCACCATGCTCGGTGAGCTGCGGATGAACCCGTTCCTGAACCGGGACAACTGCTTCCTGCTCGATGTCGACCTGGCGGTGGAGGAGCTGGGCAAGTTCGCCGAGCTGGGCGGCGCCACCGTGGTCGACCCGACCTGCTTCGGCATCGGCCGAGACCCGGAGGCGCTGCAGCGCATCAGCCGCCGCACCGGCCTCAACATCGTCATGGGCTCGGGCTACTACCTGCAGCATTCGCACCCGGAGGAGGTGCGGACGATGGAGGTCGACGCCATCGCCGACAAGATCGTGCGCGACGTCGGCGGGGCGCCGCCGGCCGAGGATGATGACGGGCCGGTGATCCAGGCCGGGCTGATCGGCGAGATCGGCATCAGCAAGGACTTCACGGCGCAGGAAGAGAAGTCGCTGCGCGGCGCCGCCCGCGCCGCTCGCCGCACCGGCGTGCCGCTGTCGATCCACCTGCCGGGGTGGGAGCGGCTGGCCCATCGCGTGCTGGACGTGATCGAGGAGGAGGGGGCGGATCTGCGGCACACCGTGCTGTGCCACATGAACCCGAGCCACGGCGACTTGTCGTACCAGAAGGCGCTGGCCGGCCGCGGCGCCTTCCTGGAATACGACATGATCGGCATGGACTACTACTACGCCGACCAGAAGGCGCAGTCGCCGAGCGACGAGCAGAACGCCCGGGCGATCGTCAGCCTGATCGAATCCGGCCATGAAGACCGGCTGCTGCTGTCGCAGGACGTGTTCCTGAAGATGATGCTGACCCGCTATGGCGGCTTCGGCTACGGCTACATCCTCAAGCATTTCGTGCCCAGGCTGCGCCGGCACGGCGTCGATCGCGCGACGATCGACCGGCTGCTCATCGACAATCCGCGGCGGGTCTTCTCCGCCGCCCACAACACCAAGGCCTGACTTATGGCGAAGCACAAGATCCTGCTGGCGGGCGAATCCTGGGTCTCGACCGCAACCCACATCAAGGGGTTCGACCAGTTCCCGACCGTGACCTACCACCAGGGCGCCGAGCCGCTGCTGGAGGCGCTGAAGGACTCGCCTTTCGACATCCACTACATGCCGGCGCATCTGGCGCAACGCGACTTCCCGCAGTCGATCGAGGGGCTGCAGGCCTATGACGCGGTGATCCTGTCCGACATCGGCGCCAACACGCTGCTGCTGCATCCCGACACCTGGGTGCACAGCCGGCGCACGCCGAACCGGCTGAAGCTGCTGCGCGACTATGTCCGCGGCGGCGGCGGCCTTCTGATGTTCGGCGGCTATTACAGCTTCCAGGGCATCAATGGCGGCGCCCGCTTCCACAAGACCGCGGTGGAGGAGGTGCTGCCGGTCGAGATCCTGCCGGTCGACGACCGGGTCGAGGTGCCGGAGGGTTTCGATCCGAAGACCGTCGCCGACCACCCGATCCTGGCCGGGCTTCCGGGCCCCTGGCCGGCGCTGCTCGGCTTCAACGAGGTGAAGCCGAAGCCGGGCGCGCAGGTGCTGGCCACGGTCGGCGCGGAGTACGGCGACCTGCCGCTGCTGGTGGTCGGGGAGTACGGCCAGGGCCGCACCCTGGCCTGGACCTCCGACATCGGCCCGCACTGGCTGCCGCCGGAATTCGCGGCCTGGGACGGCTATGGCCGCCTGTGGTCCCAGGCCCTCGCCTGGACGATCGGGAAGGCGTGAGGCGGATCGATGCGGAGACGCCGGTGACGCCCCCTCACCCGAAATCGCTGCGCGATTTCGACCTCTCCCCAAGGAGAGGTGAAGCGCGGCCCGTTTCCCTCTCCTCGGGGAGAGGGAGGGGCCCGGCGCGACAGCGACGGGAGGGTGAGGGGGGACCGCGCCGCTGGAGCAGACCCATGGGATCTCGATGACCGTCCATGTCGTCGGCAATGCCTGTCTCGACACGCTCTACCGGCTGCAGCGCTTCCCGGAGCCGGGGGAGACGATGGTCGCCGACGGCATGGCGGAGGATCTGGGCGGCAAGGGGCTGAACCAGGCGGTCGCGGCGGCGCGCGCGGGAGCGCGGGTCCACCTGTTCGCCGCCATCGGCCCCGACCGGCCGGGCGAGGCGGTGGCGGAGAGGCTGGCGGCGGAGGGGATCGACGCCGCCGGGCTGGTCCGGCTGGATTGTCCGACCGACCGGTCGATGATTCAGGTCGACGCCGCCGGCGAGAACACCATTGTCAGCGTCACCGGCTGCGCCGACCGCTTCGCCCCGCCGCTGGGCACCGATCTGGACCGCGCGCTCGAGGCCGGCGACCTGCTGCTGATGCAGGGCAATCTGCGGATCTCCGCGGTGCGCGAGTGCTTCGCCCTGGCCCGCGGCCGCGGCGTCGGAACCGTGCTGAACCCGTCCCCGATCCGGGATTCCTACGCCGCCGTCCTGCCGCTGACCGACCTGCTGGTGGTCAACCGCGGCGAAGCCTGCCGGCTGGGCGGCGATGCCGACCCGCACCGGTCGGCGCAGGCCCTGCTGCGCCGCGGCGCGTCGGCGGTCGTTGTGACCCTCGGCGCGGCCGGCGCCTCGCTGGTGACGGCCGATGGCCGGCAGGGTTTTCCCGCGCCTGCCGTCACGGCTGTCGACACCGCCGGCGCTGGCGACCTGCTCTGCGGCGTGCTGGCCGGGCTGCTCGACCGCGGCGTGGCGATCGAAGCGGCACTGCCCGCCGCGATCCGCGCCGCCGCCCTCGGCGTCGCCCGGCCGGGCGTCCTGTCTTCATTTCCGAGCCGGGCGGAGATCGACGCGATCCTGCCCGCATCCCTGGCCCGAGGAGGGGCCGAGCGATGACCGAGACCAAAGCGGTGGCCGAGACCCGGGGCCACGCCATCCGCGACATCTTCGGCCGAAGCAAGGCGGTGATCGGCGTCGTCCATCTGCTGGCCCTGCCCGGCGCGCCGCAGTATCGCGGCGGCGGGGTCGATGCCATCTATGACCGCGCCATGGCCGACGCCGAGGCCTATCTGGCCGGCGGCTGCGACGGGCTGATCGTCGAGAACCACGGCGACATCCCCTTCGCCAAGCCGGACGACATCGGGCCGGAGACGGCGTCGCACATGGCGGTGATCGCCGACCGCATCCAGCGGCAGCTCGGCAAGCCGATCGGCATCAATGTGCTGGCCAACGCCGCCATCCCTGCCTTCGCTGTCGCCTGCGCCGCTCAGGCGGCCTTCGTGCGGGTAAACCAGTGGGCCAACGCCTATGTCGCCAATGAGGGCTTCGTCGAGGGCGAGGCGGCGCGGGCCCTGCGCTACCGCGCCCGGCTGCGGGCCGACGGCATCCGCGTCTTCGCCGACGCGCATGTCAAGCACGGCGCCCACGCCATCACCGGCGACCGCCCGGTGGAGGAGCTGGCGCGCGACGTGGAGTTCTTCGACGCCGACGCGGTGATCGCCACCGGCCAGCGCACCGGCCACGCCGCCGATCTCGACTACATCCGTACCATCGCCGGCGCCACCACGCTGCCCTCGCTGGTCGGCAGCGGCGTGACGCCGGAGAACGTCAACGCCATCCTCGGCGTCGTCGACGCGGTGATCGTCGCCAGCGCGCTGAAGCGGGATGGGGTGTGGTGGAACCCGGTCGATCCGGAGCGGGTGCGCCGCTTCATCGCCGGCATCGACCGGTGAGGGCGGCGATGGTCCCCGAGATCGCCCCCGCGCGGCTGCTGCGGCGGCTGGACGAGCTCGCCGCCTTCGGCGCCACCCCGGCCGGCGGCGTCGACCGCCAGGCCCTGTCGCAGCCGGAGATCGCGGCCCGGCGCTATGTCCTCGATATCGCCGCGGGGCGCGGCTTCCGCAGCTTCGTCGATCCGATCGGCAACCTGTTCCTGCGGCGCGAGGGCACCGACCCGTCGCTGCCGCCGGTCGTCGCCGGCAGCCATCTCGACAGCCAGCCGCGCGGCGGGCGCTATGACGGCGCGCTCGGCGTGATGGCGGCGCTGGAATGCCTGGAGGCGATCGACGATGCCGGCCTCATCCACCGCCCGCCGGTCGAGGTGGTAGCCTGGACCAATGAGGAGGGCAGCCGCTTCGCCCCGGGCGCCATGGGCTCGATGGCCTATAGCGGCGCCCGGCCGCTGGCCGAGCTGCTGGCCAGCCGCGACGCCGAGGGCATCGCCGTCGCCGACGCCCTGCCGGCGGCGCTGGCCGCCACGCCGGAGGCGGAACCGCGGCCGCTTGGCGCGCCGCTCGCCGCCTATCTCGAGCTGCATATCGAGCAGGGGCCGGTGCTGGAGGCGGAGGGCATCCCGGTCGGCATCGTCACCGGCATCCAGGGCGCCCGCTGGCTCGAGGTGACGGTGTCGGGCGAGGCCGGCCACGCCGGCACCACGCCGGAGGCGTTCCGCAAGGACGCCTTCGTCGCGGCGCAGCGGATCATCGCCGAACTGCGCGCGGCCCTGGCCGATCCGGAGGACCGCACCCGCTTCACCATCGGCCGCTTCGCCCTGCACCCCGGCTCGGTCAACACCATCCCGGCCGAGGCAACGTTCTCGATCGACCTGAGGCATCCGGAGGAGGACCGGCTCGACGCGCTGGAGACTGCAGTCCGGAGCATCGTCGCCGAACGCGCCGCGCCCTGCCGGGCGGTGATCCGGCCGCTCCTGACCATCCCCGGCCGGCGCTTTCCCGACCGGATCACCGGGCTCTGCGCCGAGGCGGTGCGGGAGTGCGGCTTTCCGGAGCGGCGCCTGGTCTCCGGCGCCTTCCACGACGCCCAGTTCATCGCCGGGATCTGCCCGTCCGGCATGATCTTTGTGCCCTGCCGCGGCGGCATCAGCCACAACGAGGCGGAGCATGTCGAACCGGAGCACGCCGTGGCCGGCACCCGGGTCCTGCTCGCCGCCCTGCTGCGCCTGGCCGCCTAGCGCGGTTCGCCGGACGGTCAGGACGCCGCCTCGGCGAGGCCGATGCGGATGCGCCGGTTGTGACGGCCCTTGTTGTCGACCTTGAGGATCCGGATCGGCCCGGACCGGCCGGTGGAGGCCAGATGCGTTCCGCCGCAGGCCTGACGGTCGAGCCCGGCGATGTCGACGATGCGGATCAGCCCGTCCGCCGTCGGCGGCGGCGTCACGGATTTCGAGCGGATCAGCCCCCGCGTGTTGTGGGCCTCGGCCAGCGGCACATAGTCGTCGCGCACGGCGAGATCCTGGCGGATGAGGTCGTTGATCTCGGGCTCGAGCGCGCGCAGGCGGTCGTTGTCGGCATCGGGCAGGTCGAAGTCGAGCCGGGCCGTCCCGTCGGCGCCCAGCTGAGCCCCGGTGACGAGCGCGCCGTCGAAGTGCCGGAAGACCAGCGCGTTCAGGATATGCGTGCCGGTGTGCAGCTCGCGCATCATCCGGCGGAAGTCGGGGTCGACCGCGGCCTCGACCGGGCCGGCCATCTCGACCGTGGGATCGTCCAGCAGGTGCCAGACCTTGCCGCCGGCGGGTTCGAAGCCGGCGACCGCGACCTCGCCGCCCTGCCAGCGCAGCGTGCCGCGGTCCGGCAGCTGCCCGCCGCCACCGGGATAGAAGGGAGACCGGGCCAGCAGCACCCGGCCGGGACGGGCGTCGACCACCTCGGTCTCGAGGGTAAGGTGGTCCGGATTCTCGTGATAGAAGGAGCGTGCCATGACTGACGACCTGATGAAGGAAACGCAGGCAGTCTGGCGCGGGGTGCGGCTGCCGCTATTGGCGGAAATCGAGGTTTCGCGATCGAAGGGCCGGCTCGGTCCCGCTGCCGCGCTGACCGCGCGGAATGATCAAATTCTGGGCAATGCGCTTCCCGATTGATCCCCGGCGGTCTTCGGCCGGGGTGTCGCCGCAGGCCTTGACCACGGAATTATGATGCATCAAACATGATGCGCCAATGGCACGAGACTTGCAGAGCTTGATCATGGATGACGGGACCTGACCCGCCATCCGTGGAAGCCGCCGCGGTCCGCGGCGGCAGCCGGCCAGCAGCAGGGGAGGCGATCGAAGAATGGACATCCATGGCTTGACACGGCGGCATCTGCTCGCCACCGCCGGGGCGGTCACGCTCCTCAGCCTCGCCGAGGCCCGGGCGCAGGGCGTGGCGCCCAAGGCCGGCGGCACGCTCACCACCGTGATCACGCCGGAGCCGCCGCTGCTGGTGCCGGGCGTGAACAATCAGGGTCCGACCCTGATCGTCTCCAGCAAGATTTATCAGGGGCTGATCAGCTACGCCCCCGACCTGACGCCCCAGCCGGCGCTGGCGAAGAGCTGGGAGCTGTCGGACGACAAGCTGACCTACACCTTCCATCTGCAGCCGAACGTGTCGTTCCACGACGGCAAGCCGATGACGGCCGACGACGTGATCTTCTCGATCATGAAGTTCCACATGGAGCTGGCGCCCCGGGCCCGCGGCGTGTTCTCGAAGATCAAGGCGGCGGAGGCGCCGGACCCGAACACGGTGAAGCTGACGCTCGATTCACCGTTCGAGCCGTTCCTCCTGATGTTCGACGTGACCACCTGCGCGATCGTGCCGAAGCACCTCTACGACGGCACCGACTACCGCAACAACCCGGCGAACCAGCACCCGGTCGGCACCGGGCCCTTCGCCTTCGACGCCTGGCAGCGCGGCAGCTTCATCCGGCTGAAGAAGTTCGCCGGCTACTGGAAGCCGGGGCAGCCCTATCTCGATCAGCTGATCTACCGGATCGTGCCGGACAGCCAGAGCCGGGCGCTGGCGCTGGAGACCGGCCAGGTCCAGATGACCCAGTTCAACGACATCGAGCCGTTCGACGTGCCGCGGTTCCAGCAGCTGCCGACGCTGATGGTCGAGACAAGGGGCTGGGAATACTTCGCGCCGCTGATGTGGCTCGAGCTCAACAACCGGGTGAAGCCGCTGGACGACGTCCGCGTGCGCCAGGCGATCAGCCACGCGCTCGACCGCGACTTCATCGTCAAGCGGCTGTGGTTCGGCGTCGGCAAGCCGGCGACCAGCCCGGTCGCTTCGGCCACCCGCTACCACGATCCCGACGCGAAGCTGCAGGCCTACGACCTCGAGGCGGCGGCGAAGCTGCTGGACGACGCCGGGCTGAAGCCCGACGCCAACGGCGTCCGCTTCACCATCAAGCACCTCGCCATCCCCTATGGCGAGATCTGGTCGCGCCTGTCGGAATATGTCCGGGCGTCGCTCGGCAAGATCGGCATCCAGGTGGTGCTGGAGACGACCGACGCCGGCAGCTGGGCCAAGCGCGTCGGCGACTGGGACTACGAGACCGCGATCAACTTCGTCTACCAGTACGGCGACCCGACGCTGGGGGTCGAGCGCACCTATGTCAGCAGCAACATCAAGAAGGTGACCTTCGCCAACACCGAAGGCTACTCCAACCCGGCGGTCGACAAGCTGTTCGAGACTGCCCGCCTGTCCGGCGATCCCGAGGAGCGGAAGAAGGCCTTCTACGAGGTGCAGAAGATCCTGACCCAGGAGGTGCCGGTGGTCTGGTTGATGGAGATGAGCTTCCCGACCATCCACGACCGGCGGGTGAACAACCTGATCACCACCGGAACCGGCGTGCACGCCTGTTTCGACGACGTCTTCATCGCCTGACGATGGCGCGCCTCCTGCTCCTGCTCGGCCGGCGCCTGGTCAAGATGGTGCTGGTCGTGCTGGCGGTCGCGGTGGTCAGCTTCCTGCTGATCCATGCCGCGCCCGGCGACCCGGCCAGCGTCATTGCCGGCCAGTCCGGGGCGGCGGACCAGCAGCTGGTCGACCAGCTGCGCCAGCAATTCGGCCTGGACAAGCCGCTGATCACCCAGCTCGGCATCTATCTCGGCCATGTGGCGCAGCTCGATCTCGGTTTCTCCTATCCGCAGCAGCGCAGCGTCGCCTCGCTGATCCTGGAGCGGCTGCCGGCCACGCTGCTGCTGACCGGCACCGCCTTCCTCCTGGCGCTGCTGGCCGGGGTGGTCGCGGGGGTGGTGGCGGCGCGCCATGCCGGGCGCTGGCTCGACAGCATGGTCACCGTCGTCGCCCTGTGCTTCTACGCCACCCCGATCTTCTGGGTCGGGCTGATGCTGGTGCTGGTGTTCAGCGTCTGGCTGAACTGGCTGCCCAGCTTCGGCAGCGAGACCGTCGGCGCCGACCTGACCGGGCTCGCCGCGGTGCTCGACACGCTATGGTACCTGACCCTGCCGGCGGTGACGCTCGGCCTGTTCTACATGGCCGTCTATGCCCGCATGACCCGCGCCTCGATGCTGGAGGTGGCGGACCAGGACCATATCCGCACCGCCCGCGCCAAAGGCGTGCCGGAAGGGCGGATCCTGCGCCGGCACGTGCTGCGCAACGCCCTCCTGCCGATCGTCACCCTGGCCGGCATTCAGGCGGGGCAGCTGGTCGGCGGCGCCGTGCTGGTCGAGACCGTCTTCGCCTGGCCCGGCATCGGCCGGCTGGCCTTCGACGCGCTGATGGCCCGCGACTACCAGCTGCTGCTCGGCGTCTTCCTCTGCACCTCGGTGCTGGTGGTGCTGTTCAACCTGGTGACCGACCTCTTGTACCTCGTGATCGATCCGCGGGTGGAGGCGGTGTGATGGCGTTCGCCCGGGCCTTCCTGCGCAACAAGGGCGCCGTCATCGGCCTCCTCTTCCTCCTCGCGCTCGGCCTCCTCGCCGCGCTGGCGCCGGTGCTGTTCCCGTTCTCGCCATGGGACATGCAGGGCGCGCCCTTCACCCCGCCTGGCGAGGAGCAGTTCCTGCTCGGCACCGACTCGCTGGGACGGGACGTGGCGGCCGGCATCGCCTACGGCGCCTCGGTCTCGATGCTGATCGGCGTGGTCTCGACCCTGGCGGCGGTCGGCATCGGCGTGCTGCTCGGCGCGCTGGCCGGCTATGCCGGCGGGCGGGTCGACGACCTGATCATGCGCTTCACCGAGATCTTCCAGACCGTGCCCGGCTTCGTCCTGGCCATCGTCGTGGTCGCGATCCTGACACCCAGCCTGGGGTCGATCGTCATCGCGATCGCCGTGGTCTCCTGGCCGCCGGTGGCGCGCGTCGTCAGGGCCGAATGCCTGTCGCTGCGCAGCCGCGAATTCGTCCAGGCGGCGGAGGTGCTGGGCCGGTCGCACGCCGCCATCATCCTGCGCGAGATCCTGCCGAACGTCGCCTCCTCGGTGGTGGTGCTGGCCAGCCTGATGGTGGCGACCGCGATCCTGCTCGAATCCTCGCTGTCCTTTCTCGGCCTCGGCGACCCGAACCTGATGTCCTGGGGCTTCATGATCGGCAGCGGCCGCAGCGTCATCCGCCTGGCTTGGTGGATGAGCGTCTTCCCCGGCGTCGCGATCTTCCTGACCGTGCTGTCGCTCAACCTGGTGGGGGAGGGGCTCAGCGATGCCCTGAACCCGCGCCTGGCGAGGACCCGGCGATGAGCCTGCTCGAGATCACCGGCCTCACCGTGGCCCTGCCGCCGGGCGGCGACCGGCCGAACGCCGTCTCCGACATCTCGCTGACCCTGGAGGCCGGCGAGATCCTGTGCATCGTCGGCGAGAGCGGGTCGGGCAAGTCGGTCTCGACCGCCGCGGTCACCGGCCTTTTGCCGAAGCAGCTGCCGGTCCGGTCGGGCCGCATCCTGTTCGAGGGGCGGGACCTGCTGGCGCTGAAGCCGGAGGAGATGCGCGCCCTGCGCGGCGCCCGCATCGGCATGATCTTCCAGGAGCCGATGACGGCGCTGAACCCGCTGATGCGGGTTGCCGACCAGATCGCCGAGGTGCTGCAGGTGCACGGGGTGCACCCCGGCAACCGCGTGACCGAGCTGATCGCGGCGGTCGGCCTGCCCGACCCGGCACGGATCGCCCGCTCCTACCCGCACCAGTTGTCCGGCGGGCAGCGCCAGCGGGTGATGATCGCCATGGCCCTGGCGCTGGAGCCGGCGATGCTGGTGGCGGACGAGCCGACCACGGCGCTCGACGTCACCACCCAGATGCAGATCCTGCGCCTGATCCGGTCGATCCAGCGCCGGCGCGGCATGGGCGTGATCTTCATCACCCATGACTTCGGCGTGGTGGCCGAGATCGCCGACCGGGTCGCGGTGATGCAGCACGGCCGCATCGTCGAGACCGGGGCGGCGCAGGAGGTGCTGAACGCGCCGGCCCACCCCTACACTCGCGCCCTGATCCGCGCCGTGCCCCGCTTCGAGGGTCGGGCGCCGGACGGCGCCGCCGTCGGATCGGACGTCCTGGTCGCGGCACGGGACATCCGCAAGACCTACCGCTCGCACGGCCTGTTCCGGCGGCCGGCGACGAAGGCGATCGACGGCGCCACCATCGAGATCCGGCGCGGCGAGACGCTCGGCCTGGTCGGCGAGAGCGGCTCGGGCAAGTCGACCCTGGCGCGCACGCTGGTCCGGCTGGTGCGCCCGGACGACGGCCGCATCGTCTTCGACGGCGCCGACCTGCGCCCGCTGTCGCGGTCCGGCTGGCTTCCCTACCGCAAGCGCATCCAGATGGTGTTCCAGGACCCCTTCGCCTCGCTCAACCCGCGGCGGCGGGTGGGCGAGATCATCACCGAGGGGCCGATCGCCCATGGCGTCCCGCGGGCCCAGGCCGAGGCGGAGGCGCTGGAACTGCTCGACCTCGTGCGGCTGGATCGCGCCGCCGCCGGCCGCTACCCCCACGAGTTCTCCGGCGGCCAGCGCCAGCGCATCGGCATCGCCCGGGCGCTGGCGATGAAGCCGGAGCTGCTGATCGCGGACGAGCCGGTCTCGGCCCTCGACGTCTCGGTCCAGGCCCAGGTGCTGGACCTGCTGCGCGACCTGCGCAGGCGCCTCGGCCTGTCGATGCTGTTCATCACCCACGACCTGCGCGTCGCGGCCCAGATCTGCGACCGGATCGCGGTGATGCGTCGCGGCGAGATCGTGGAGCAGGGCGAGACCGCGGCGGTCTTCGCCGCCCCGACGCATGACTACACGCGCGAGCTGCTGGACAGCATCCCCGGCCGGCACTGGACGCCGCCGGCCCTGGCGATGGAGCCGGCGGCGTGAGTGCACCGACCGTCCTGCTGCTCTCCAGCACGCTCGACCTCGGCTATCTGGTCGAGCCGATGCGTGACGCGCTGCCGGGTGCCGATGTCCGGCTGTGGCCGGATGCCGACCCGCAGGCGGTGGAGATGGCGATCTGCTGGCGGCCGCAGGCGGGCGTGCTGGCCGGGATGCCGCGGCTTCGGCTGATCCATTCGATCGGGGCCGGGGTCGACCACATCACCGCCGACCCGGACCTGCCCGACCGGCCGCTGTGCCGGATGATCGACGGCGCCATGGCCGCCGGGATCCGCGAATACGTCCTGTGGTCGGTGCTGTACTTCCACCGCGACTTCGACCTCGCCGCCCGCCAGCGCGAGCAGCGGCTGTGGGAGGCGCGGGCGCCGGTCCCGGCCGGCGAGTGGACGGTCGGGGTGCTCGGGCTCGGCGCGATCGGCCTCGGCGTCGCCGCGGCCCTGCGCGACCTCGGCTACCGGGTGCGCGGCTGGTCGCGCGGCCCGAAGCAGGTTGAGGGCATGGACTGCTTCGCCGGGCCGGAGGGGCTGGTGCCCTGCATCGAGGCCTGCGACGTGGTGGTGTCGATCCTGCCGCTGACGACGGAGACGCGGTACCTGTTCGATCGCACGGTGCTGTCGCGGCTGAAGCCGGGTGCCGCCGTCGTCAATGTCGGTCGCGGCGAGCAGCTGGTGCTGGACGACCTGCTCGGCCTGCTCGACGAGGGGCATCTGCGCGGCGCCGTGCTCGATGTCTTCGAGATCGAGCCGCTGCCGCCGGACCATCCCGCCTGGCGGCATCCGGCGGTGGTGGTGACGCCGCACATGGCGTCGCGCACCGACCGGCGCGACATCGCCCGCCAGGCGGCGGAGAACTGGCGTCGCACCGTCGAGGGACAGCCGCTGATCGGGCTGGTCGAACGCGAACGAGGCTATTGAGAGGAGGCCCGGATGGACGGACGCATGGGCACGGTGCCGGCCGGCATGAGCGAGGCGGAGTGGAGGACGCGCTGCGACTTGGCGGCGCTGTACCGGCTGGTCGCGCATTTCCGGATGACCGACCTGATCTACACCCACATCAGCGCGCGGGTGCCGGGGCCGGAGGACCACTTCCTGATCAACCGCTACGGCGTGCTGTTCGACCGCATGCGCGCCAGCGACCTGGTCAAGATCGACCTCGACGGCCGGGTGGTTGGCGGCGCCGACGCCGCAATGGACCAGGAGGTGAACGCCGCCGGCTTCACCATCCATTCGGCGATCCACGCCGCCCGGCACGATCTGGTCTGTGTCGTCCACACCCACACCGCCGCCGGCATCGCCGTCTCGGCGCAGAAGCACGGCCTGCTGCCGATCAGCCAGCACGCGCTGAAGTTCTACGGCCGGCTGGCCTATCACGGCTATGAGGGCATCGCCCTCGACCTCGACGAGCGCGAGCGGCTGGTGCGCGACCTCGGCGACAATCAGGCGATGATCCTGCGCAACCACGGGCTGCTGGTGGCCGGGCGGACGATCCCGGAGGCGTTCAACCAGATCTACTACCTGGAGCGCGCCTGCCAGGCGCAGATCCAGGCCCTGGCCGGCGGGGCGGAGCTGGTGCTGCCGCCGGAGGAGGTGCGCCTGCACACCGCCGAGCAGTTCCGCCGCGGCGCCACGCTGGAGCATTGCGAGAAGGGGTGGCAGGCGGCGCTGGTGCTGGTCGAGGACGGGAAACCGCCCTACTGGTCGTGAGACGAAGCCTCCAGCAGCTTGCGCTGCAGGATGACCTCGCCGCCCTTCAGGATGTCCTGCGCGATCGCCTGCCGCGCGGCCGGGCCGTCGCCGGCGCGGATCGCCTCTAGGACCGGATAGTGATGCTCGATCATCGACCGGCCGCCGGCCTCGTAGAGCTCGGAGATCAGCGGTCCCATCCGCATCCACAGCGGCTTCAGAATGCCGGCCAGGGTCGGCAGCCCGGCGATCGCCGGCAGCGCCAGGTGGAACTGCTCGTTCAACGCGATGGCTGCGGCGGTGTCGCCCCTGCGGATCGCCGTCTCGTTCTGGCGGATCAGCCGCTCCAGCAGCTTCAGGTCCTTCGGCGCCGCCCGCGCCGCGGCCCGCTCCGCCGCCAGCCCCTCCAGCTCGATCCGGATGTCGCGGATCTCGAGATACTGCTCCAGCGTCAGGGACGGCACGCGGATGTCGCGCAGGCTGCGCAGGGTCAGCACCTGCTCCTGCACCAGCCGCAGGATGGCGTCGCGCACCGGGGTGACGCTGGTGCCCATCTGCTGCGCCAGGTCGCGGATCCGCAGCCGGTGCCCCGGCCGCAGCGCCCCCTCCATCAGCGCCGCGCTCAACTTGCCGTAGACGATGTCGCCGAGATTCTCGTGGTCGATCGCGACCAGGCCGGGCACAGGGTGGAGTTTCTCGGTCGTCGTGCTGTCCATGAAGCGGGATGGTGCGAGAGATCTTGATGATGCATCATACATCACTGATGCGGCGGCGGTCGAGGCCGGGCCGCCTTTCGACGAATGGACAGTGACATGAAGGTCTTCTGGAACGAGGTCCAGCGCAGCCACGCGCCGCAATTCTTCCTCCAGCGCGGCCAGCTGCGCCGGAATTTCGAGGTGCCGGCCCGGGCCGAGGCGCTGCTGGCCGCGGTGCACGAGATGAGGCTCGAGGTCGTCGAGCCGCCGCAGGTCGACCGCGCCATGCTGCAGTCGGTCCACGCGGCGGATTATCTCGGCTTCCTGGAAGGCGCCTGGGCGGAGTGGGCGGCGCTGCCCGATCATGGGCCCGAGCTGGTGCCGAACATCCATCCGAGCCCGGAGATGCTGGCCCAGGGCGCCAGGCCGTCCGGCACCATCGTCGGCCGGCTCGGCTGGTACACCGCCGACACCTCCTGCCCGATCGGACCGCAGACCTGGACGGCCTCCATCGCCGCCGCTTCCTGCGCCGTCGCCGCGGCCGACGAGGCGGCCGCCGGCCGTGCCGCCTATGCCCTGGCGCGGCCGCCGGGGCACCACACCTATGCGGCGCGGGCCGGCGGCCACTGCTACCTGAACAACGCGGCGCTGGCGGCGCAGCGGCTGCGCGCCCGCGGCGCCGCGCGCGTCGCCGTGCTCGACATCGACGCCCATCACGGCAACGGCACCCAGGGCATCTTCTGGGACCGCGCGGACGTCTTCACCGCCTCGGTGCATGGCGACCCGAACCGCTATTACCCCTGGTATGTCGGCCATGCCGG